>CAZOQQ010000084.1:0-6732 GCA_964582075.1 uncultured bacterium
TCGGGCAACATGGAGATTACCAGGCCTGGACAGGTTTTGCTGGAACACTTGCAGGTATTTCCGGAACGGTAATCTTCCTGATTATTCTCTCCTACTTTCTTTCAAGTTATTCTGCTGCCTGGACTGTTATCTACATTGTTCTCAAATTCAGAAAGGATGGAGAAGATCTTATGGAGAACGCTGACCTGGAAGAACAAAGAGAATTCGACCGATTGTACGAAGATTCCGGGAAACGATGAGGGCAACAGGTTTGTTTTGAAATGAGTAAAACCGTAGATTTTGTTCATCTGCACCTGCATTCGGAATACAGCCTTCTTGACGGAGCTATACGATTCGATCGCCTGGCATCCTACCTGGTTGAAAACGGAATGCATTCGGTCGCGGTCACGGATCATGGAAATCTTTTCGGAGCGGTTCAATTCTTCGACAAAATGTCTGAGAAGAGTATCCGTCCGATTCTCGGGATGGAAGCATACCTTGCGTATCCCTCGATGACCGATAGAAGCAGGAACGGGAAAAGGTATCACGTTACACTTATCGCAAAGAATGAAATCGGTTACCGGAACCTGTCCTGGCTCTCATCGGCGGGATACATTGATGGCTTTTACTACAAACCCAGAATAGACAGAGAGCTTCTGGCAGAACACAGCGAAGGTTTACTGATAGGTTCAGCCTGCCTGCAGGGGGAAGTTGCCCAGTATCTTCTCTCGGGTCACAGGGAAAAGGCGGTTGAGGCCGTTCGTTTTTACCAGGAAATAGTTGGCAGAGACAATTTCTTTATAGAACTCATGGATCATGGTCTGAACGATGAAAAAACTGTTCTTCCCATGCTTGCCGAACTGGCGAAGGAACTTGAAGCACCTGTAGCGGCTACGAACGATGCTCATTATTTGAGAAAAAGTGATCATGACGCGCATGAAGCCCTGCTTTGCCTGCAAACCGGAAAAACTCTTGATGATCCCAGGCGAATGAGTTTTGAAACGGCGGAATTTTATGTAAAGACACCTCTCGAAATGCAGAAGCTTTTCGGCTGGATTCCCGAAGCGGTTACAAATACGGTAAAACTTGCTGAAAAGTGTGATTTTGAACTGACTCATGGCGATTTTCTGCTTCCGGAATATCCGCTTCCGGAAGGAGAAGACGACATGCAGGAGTACCTCAGAAAGTTATCCTACGAGGGTCTTGCCAATCGGCTTGAAAGAAAGCCTGATACCAGCGAGATGGAAAGACTCGATTACGAACTGGGAATAATCAGGGATATGGGGTTTCCGGGGTACTTCCTTATTGTATCGGAGCTGATGCGCTGGGCAAGGTCCAGGAATATACCGGTGGGACCCGGAAGAGGTTCCGCTGCCGGAAGCCTTGTTTCATACGCTGTGGATATAACCGATATAAACCCGCTGGATTACGATCTCAGTTTTGAGCGTTTCCTTAACCCGGCAAGAAAAGAAATGCCCGATATTGATCTGGATGTCTGCTGTGAGCGCAGGGGAGAGATTATAGATCATATAATCGAACTGTACGGAAGGGAAAATGTCTGCCAGCTTATTACTTTCAGCAGGATCAGAAACAGATCCGTTGTTCGCGATATGGCAAGGGTTATGGGGATGAGCGTTGCGGAAGGTGATAATCTTGCGAGGCTTGTTGCAGCGGCTCCGGATCCTGATGCGCCACTTCCGGAAGTTGTAAAAAGTGTACCGGAACTTTCACGTATGGTCAGGGAACGAAAGGAAATTAAAAAGCTTTTTGATTACGGGTATATACTTGAAAATCTGGCGAGACATTCGGGAGTTCATGCGGCCGGGGTAATAATAGCCCCTGGAAATCTAAGGGAATTCGTTCCGCTGTATTCTGCCAAAGAGGGTATTACAACACAATTTGAAAAGAAAAGCTCCGAGAAAATCGGTCTTCTGAAGCTTGACCTCCTCGGGCTGCGGAATGTTACCATCATCCACAGGGCGCAAACGTTAATCTGCAGAAACGAGCCCGGACTGGAAGTTAAAAAACTTCCTTTCGATGATCCGGAAACACTGGAACTTATAAGAAATGGGGAAACTGCGGGTGTGTTCCAGCTTGAAAGCTCCGGTATGCGTGAAGCCCTGAGGAAAATTGAAGTCAGCAGCTTCGATGATATTATAGCGGCTGTGGCAATATTCCGACCGGGTTCCATGGACATGATAGATCTGTACGCGGAAAATAAAAGAGGTATGGAATCCGGAGATGCCAGTTTCAGTATCGAATATTTACACTCCGATCTGAAGAGTGTTCTCGCACCAACTTACGGTGTGATAATTTACCAGGAACAGGTAATGCGGATAGCGAACCTTCTTGCGGGAATGTCCATGGTGGAAGCGGATACTTTAAGACAGGCCATGTCAAGGAAAGATCCCGAAGTCATGGCCAGGATGCGGGATAAGTTCATCTCAGGCGCGATTAACAGAGGGGTCAATAAAAGTACATCCAAGAAAGTATTTGATCTCATCGAAAAATTCGCCGGATACGGTTTCAATAAATCTCATGCTGTTTGTTACGCCGCTCTCGCTTACTGGACAGCCTGGTTGAAAGTTCACCACCCTTCGCAGTTTCTGGCTGCGTGTCTTACAAGTGAAATTGGCAAGATAGACAGAATAACAAAAATAATCGATGAATGCCACAGGATAGGTGTTACCGTAAATCCTCCATCGGTTAACGCAAGCTCTGTCTCATTTGATGTCGATGAACAGGAAAGGATAATTTACGCTTTATCCGCAATCAAAAACGTAGGTGAAGGTCCCGCTTCTGAGATAGTTGAGGAGAGGAAGAAGAATGGAGAGTTCAGAAGTATTTTTGATTTTTGCAGAAGACTGGGAAGCAATGGAGTTAACAAAAAGACAATTGAATCTTTAATAGGTTCGGGCGCAATGGATTGTTTCGGCGTTAACAGGGCTACGCTGTTCGATTCGATAGAGCGTGCGATAAATTTCGGTGTTTCGGCAAGAAGGCAGGAGGAAGCGGGACAGATGTCGCTGTTCCATGCCGGAAGCACAAGTAATTCGTTTGAAAGTGAACCTGTTTTGAAGGAAATAGAGGAACAGCAACTTGAAGAACGATGTTCAATAGAGAAATCGTTTCTTGGATTTTATATGACAAGACATCCGCTGGAGATATACTCGGAAGAAATAGACACTTTCTCAACGGATCCTGTTGAACAGGCGCACAAGAGTAAGCGAAGCATTGTAAGTACGGCGGGATTGATTGTCAGTAAGAAAATTATTCCTACGAAGCGTGGTGAAATGGCATTTGTGCTTGTTGAAGGAAGAACAGGGACAGGTGAAGTAGTTGTATTCAACGATGTCCTTCAGAAGTACGCGGATCTGTTTCAACCCGGATCGCTTGTATTTATGGACGGAGAGGTATCCAGAAGAAGGGGAGACAGTCGATTCAGCGCAAGAAAAGTATTTCAGTTGAAGAATATTCTGTCGGAGCTGAAAGCCGGGATAGTTTTGCGTATCAACGGAAACAATCCCAGGATGAACCTGTTGCACAGAGCAATTGAGTATATGAAGGAATACGCTGGCAACGGAGAGGTTGTAGTAGACATAAGGCATGGATCAGGATGGAGAGTGAAAGGAATTTCCAGGTCAATAAAAGTGTATCCTGAAAGTGCGTTGATGAATAAATTGAGAGAGCTTCTTGGCAATGAACATGTAATGCTGTCAAGGGGGAAGGGGCCCCGAATATGATTACAAGAGGCTTGATTGTATTACTCATTCTAGCTGCTTTGACAGGAGAAGTTTTCTCCGGAGAATTGATGAGGCTTGTAAGAGAGCCTACTGCCGGTATTGTCGCGCCTGGAACATACCATTTTTCCATGAACACTTTCCCGAACGACGGTCTTAGATTTTCCCTTTCTACCGGTCTTTTCTCAGGATTCAACGCGGGGCTTGGTTTCGGAGGATGGAATATTACCGGGCTTAACAGCCCTTCATGGTTCAAGCACTTGTATATCAAGGCAAGATTCAGATTCCTTGATGAAACCGAGTCCTTCCCGGGAGCAGTCCTCGGTTTCGATAATGAACCAGAAGCGGTTCGTTCGGGAGGAACTTACAGAAGAGAAGCGCGGGATATGTATATCGTCTTCAGCAAAAATTTTCTGTCATTCGGAGGAGACATGGCGTTTCATTTTGGTTTAAGCGCCAATGTAAGAGAACTGGTTCATGCCGGGATGTGGACTGGAATGAACAAAGCTGTCGCAGGGGGCTTCGGACTGGCAGTGGAGTACGATTTTGCCACAGACGAAGCTGATTCCGTACGTTTTGACAACAGGGGCGGATTTTTAAGTGGAGAGATCTACTGGGAGAGTTTCGGGCAGGTCAGAATATCGCTTCAGTTTGTTGATATTCTGGAGACAGGCGGAGAAAGCTTCAGGGCTCTGGGAGTCGATTTCCTCGGTCTTATCTGAGTCTGTCAGGGAAAATATGAATGGAGTAGAACATGAATATCGACGATATTAGAAACAGATACGCTGAAATTATAGTTAACACGGCAATCAATCTTCAGAATGGCACTCCCCTTCTTATCAGAACCGAAGTCGTGCAGAGGGAGTTTGCCAGGGTACTTGCGGAAGCAGCATACGCCAGAGGGGCTTCCATAGTATCGGTAAACTATTCCGATGCGGAGCTGAACAGGCTGAGAATTGACAGAACCCTTGATGCGGACAACCTTGAGTTCGTGCCTTCGCACATCAGTGATATGTACGATTGTTATATCAACGATGGGTGGAGCAGCATATCACTAAGGGGACCGGAATCGCCGGATATTATGGAGGGTGCCGATTCGGAAAGAGTGGCGAAGGCCGGCAAAGCGATGTCGAAAGCCACTCGTAAGTTTTTGAAAGCTATTTCAGCTAACAGGATAGCCTGGAATGTCTGCCTTTACCCCACCGCTGCCTGGGCGGCCAAGGTTCTTGGAAGCGAAGAGGACTGGGAACGAAAAATATGGGAAGTTCTTGTACCGATTCTCCGCCTGGATAGTGATGATCCAGCGGATGCCTGGCTAAGGCATGACGCTGAACTGAAGCGAAGAAGTGCGCACATGAACAGGGCGCGGTACGATAAAATTCATTTCAAGGGACCGGATACCGACCTTTTTGTTGGAATGGCCCCGGACAGAGTATTTGCCGGGGGACGATGTGTTAACAGCAAGGGAGTTGAATTCTTTCCCAACGTTCCAACCGAGGAAATATTCAGTACACCCGATCATACCAGAACCGAAGGGTTCGTAAAAGCTACCCGCCCTGTAGAGGTTCTCGGAACGCAGGTTTCCGGAGCATGGTTCCGATTCAGCGGTGGTCGTGTAATTGAATTCGGTTCCGATACGAACAGGGATATTCTGGAACGGTATCTGCAATTCGACGAAGGTGCCGGGGCGCTCGGAGAGGTTGCTCTGGTCGATGTTAATTCACCCATCTACAGAAGTGGAAAGATATTTTACAATATTCTGTTCGATGAGAATGCCGCGTGTCATATAGCGCTCGGAAACGGTTACGCCGATTGCATTGAGAACGGTACGGAAATGTCTGCGGAAGAACTTCTGGAAGCCAGGTGCAATTCGTCGCTCGTCCATACCGATTTCATGATAGGTTCCGAGGAAGTTTCAGTTTTCGGAGTCAGAAAAGACGGCATGGAGGAGAAGATAATTGAACACGGTATCTTTGTTATTTAGGAGATTAAATGCTTGATGAAAAACTGCTGGAAATTCTCGCCTGTCCGAAGTGCAAGGGGGAACTGGAATACAGAACCGAACCACAGGAGGTTCTGATCTGTCATTCCTGCAAACTGTTCTACGAGGTCAGGGATAATATTCCAATAATGCTTGTTGATGAAGCCAAACCATTCGAACAGGAATAAACGAAAACATTCCCGTATCGCAGCACGACACGAAGCCAGCCCGTCCGGCGGGAAAAGCGGGACTCTCCATGTCAGGATAAAGGTTATTCCCAGGGCCGGCACAGTGGAAGTACGTGGAAGGATGTCCGACGGCACGGTTAAAATCAGCCTTAAGGCCGCCCCTGCTGACGGTAAGGCAAACAAGGAACTGATAAATTTCCTTTCAAGGGAATTCGGAACGGAAAATTCTTCAGTAAGGTTAGTATCAGGTGCTGCATCGAGAAAAAAACTGATAGCGATAAATTCCCGTTCGAAAATTCCCGACTGGTACGGAGAGTAGTACGTAACACTTTAAAAGAGTGCCTGCCCTTCTGCTCTATGATTGTTGACAAGACTGAAAATGTTACCCATCTTCTGTTCAACTAAATTTGAAAGGGGATTCGTATGGAAAAGAAGCGTAAATTCATACTCATCATCGCTGTTCTGGGAATGATAGGTACATTCCTTCCCTGGGCCAGCGCTTTCGGGTTTACCGTAAGCGGAACCAAGGGTGATGGATGGATTACACTGGTCCTGTTCGCTATAGGAGGAGCCATCGCCTTCTTCAACGGAGACAAGGCCGATGCCATTAAGCAAAAGGTCATGGCGGGCGTATGGGTTCCGGCTGCAATAGCGGCTGTAATTGCTCTGCTCAAGATATTCAAGAGCAGACCTGCGGGTGTCAGCATAGGAATAGGTCTCTGGCTTATTGCCATCGCTGGTATTGCCCAGGTGTTTGTTTCATTGTTTTTCAAGGGTGAGGGTGGTTGGGACATTCCCAAATCTTTGGCAGACGTTAAGGAAGCAGCCAGGATACCTGGCGCGG
>CAZOQQ010000084.1:6832-9080 GCA_964582075.1 uncultured bacterium
GCTCCGGCAGAACCTGAACCTCCGGCGGAAACTGAACCACCGGCAACGGAAGAAGATAAGTAAGAGGGGTATCCGTGCCTTAAATTACAATCGGGTGCCTCTGTCAGGGGCACCTTCAACACTTGTTGTGCATAGTGGATATTAGCATAATTGCCGTTTGATGTTTGTTCCTGAATAAACAGATCGTATTTGAATTGGTACGATTCCGCTGAGAGTTGAGGGTATACGTACCCGGAAACAGGTATTCCATGTTAGTTATAATTCCCGGAAGCTGGAAATGTGACTTGCCGGATAGTGTCGAAGTGTTCAGGCGGCATCTTGATACCCGGGAGAATCATGACAGGATTCGCTCGGCTCTCAGGAACGGAGAGAGTCTTTTTCTGCTTGGAACAGAGGGTGTTGCCCGGGTGAACACGTATGTAGTGGCAACAGATCATATAGCGCTCTTCGGGGGCAGTTCTCTGGTAGGGCCGAACAATGACGGGTTCGGACCCAGATTTCCTTCGCTAATGGGAATGTACATAGCGCCTCATGGCAGATGGGACAGAGGTACTGTTGGAGAAGTACCTGACTGGAAGCTGACAACCCCAGCGGAGATGAAACTGCTCGGTACAGAGGCTCTGTTGTCGGAGGGAGTAGACGAAGCGGAAATAGCAGGTCACGGAGGGGCAAAAGTAGTACTGCTTGTCAGATGCCACGGATGGGAATCCACGAATATGGAGGTACCTCCGCTGAGAGAAGTTGCCGCCGCCGCTGAAGACCTGCACAAACTGAAATTCACCGAGGGAGGTGAGGAGCAATGAACTACAAGGATACAATACAATTGCCGAAAACCAGCTTCTCCATGAAGGGCAATCTTATTAAAAAGGAACCTGAAACACTTGAAAAGTGGAACAAAGATGACCTGTACGGGAGAATAAGGCAGGCAAGAAAAGGTCAGCCGCGGTTCATTCTCCATGATGGACCTCCCTACGCTAACGGACATGTCCACCTGGGAACCGCTCTGAACAAGATACTTAAGGATTTCATAGTCAAATCTCATACGATGATGGGATACGATTCTCCTTACGTTCCCGGATGGGATTGTCATGGTATGCCCATAGAACACAGGGTGATGGGTGACCAGCCGGATGGCGGGAAGAATCTTTCCAGGGCTGATGTAAGAAAGAAGTGCCGTGAATACGCTTTGGAATTCGTTGATGTTCAACGCGAGGAATTCAAAAGACTGGGAGTGTTCGGGGCCTGGGACAGACCCTACCTGACGATGAGCCGGGATTACGAATCCGGTATCGTTAAGGCTTTTGGAAAACTTGTGGAAGGCGGTTACGTTTACCAGGGGCACAGACCAATACACTGGTGCATGAAATGCGGCACCGCACTTGCGGAAGCCGAAGTGGAATACGGAGATCATACTTCCCCGTCAATATATGTGGCATTTCTGCAGGAGAATCCTGACGAGTGGAAAAGTCGTGGTGTTCCGGAGGGTACTGAAACCGTTATCTGGACAACGACGCCTTGGACACTTCCAGCCAACCTGGCGGTGGCGCTGTACCCTACCGCAAAGTACGTGATAATCGAATCGGGGGAAAGGCGCTTCCTTGTTGCAGAAAAAAGAGCTGAAGCCTTTATGAATGAGGCCGGTATTTCCGGGAATGTGCTGCCCGGTTTTGTTTTCACCGGTAATGAGCTGGAAGGCCTGCTCATGAAGCACCCGCTGTTCGCCGACAGGACTTCCCTGATGGTAGTGGCCGAACATGTAACCATGGAGGATGGTACGGGATGTGTTCATACTGCACCGGGGCATGGTGCGGATGATTTCGTCGCAGGCCTTAAATACGGTCTGGAGATATTCAGCCCGGTAACGGAGGACGGGACATTCTCCGTTGAAGCCGGAAAGTATTCAGGAATGCACGTTTTCAAAGCAAATTCTGAGATAGTAAACGATCTTGAAAGTTCAGGGCATCTTCTGTCCGAGAAGGATCTGAAACACAGTTACCCCCACTGCTGGAGATGCAGGCAGCCTCTGATATTCAGAGCAACAAGACAATTTTTCCTCAGCCTTTCGGAGAAAGATCTTAAAGAGCGTGTCCTGGATCGTATTAATGATGTGAACTGGTATCCGGGATGGGGTTACGAGCGCATGAAGAACATGATGTCGGTCCGTCCCGACTGGTGTCTTTCCAGACAGAGAGCATGGGGAGTCGCGCTTCCGGTATTCACCTGTCCGGATTGTCTTGAGCCTGTTTTC
>CAZOQQ010000085.1:0-8998 GCA_964582075.1 uncultured bacterium
CCAACCGAAATCATCAGTTCAAACGGCTAAATACAGTACTTGTGATGGATCCGGGTTAAAGCAGTATAGCCTCGAGCTTCTCAAGTGTGTTCTTCATTTTCAACAGGGCGGAGTTAACCGGTTCGGGAGTTGTAAGATCTACGCCCGCGCCTTTCAGAAGCTCCAGCGGCGGTTTCGAGGAGCCGCCTTTCAGGAAATTCATGTAACTGTCGACAGCACCGGGTTCATCGCCGAGAATTCTTGACGATATGTCAACTGCCGAGGAAAGCCCGGTCGCGTATTTGTACACATAGAAATTGAAGTAGAAATGCGGTATTCTTGACCATTCGTGGGCGATAGGCTCATCTTCTTCGTCCCACGCGAAAGAATTTCCATGGTAAAGTTTAACAAGATCATTGTACGAATTATTGAGATAATCGGGAGTGAGAGAATTGCCGGATTCCACGTGTTCATGTATCATTTTCTCGAATTCAGCGAACATGGTCTGTCTTATCAATGTTGATCTGAATTTGCTAAGGAGGTGATCGAGCAGATATGCGATTTCCGTGTCATTATCCATTCTGCGGAGAAGCAGATCTATAAGCAGCATCTCATTGGTTGTAGAAGCCACTTCGGCTACGATAATTCTGTAGTCAGACATGTGGTAGGGTTGGGACTTTCTGGAGTAATGACTGTGCATCGAGTGTCCGGCTTCATGGGCGAGGGTAAATACGCTCTGAAGAGTACCGTTGTAGTTGTGAAGAATGTAGGGGTAAGAATCGTATGATCCTCCCGAATACGCTCCGGATCTTTTTCCCACATTTTCGTATCTGTCTACCCACCTGTTCCCGAAACCCTGCCTGAGTGTGTTAACGTATTCGCTGCCGAGGGGAGCAACCGCCTCGAGTACCAGATCGACGGCCTCATCCCAGGTGTAGTCAGCTTTCGATTCGGGTACAACAGGAACATGAACATCGTACATATGTGCTGAATCTATTTTCAGAATATCTTTTCGAAGCTGAAAGTACCTGTGAAGTACGGGCAGGTTGTCATGGACGGAATTTATAAGTGAATCGTACACTGAAATACTCACGCGGTCATTGAAAAGAGAAGCTTCCAGAGCGGAATCGTAATTTCTGGCCTTTGCCCTGAAAATATCGGACTTCACCTGTCCTTCGAGCAGGGCGGCCTTGGTCGCTACATTTCCTGCAACTTCAGCGTAGAATCCGGCGAAGGCGTTCTTTCTGACATTCCTGTTTTTGTTCTGAAGGAAAGCGTTGAAATTTCCGTTGGACAGCTTGACACTGTTCCCGTCTTCATCTGCTATCTCAGGATATCTCGCAGGCATGTCAACGTTGCTGAGCTTGGAATAGGCAGAGTTGAAACCGCTGATGATTTCGTCCGTCTTTGCCAGCAGGTTTTCCTCTTTTTCGGAAAGTGTATGGGAACGATATCTTAGAATATCCTCCAGCCATGTTCTGTAGGGTTCCAGCTCCGAAAGCATAGAGTTCATGGTACTTTCAGGTATGGCCAGAAGTTCAGGTGTAAAAAAGGACTGAGCCGCATTAACTTCGATCAGTCTGCTCATGATTCGGGAAGCCATTCCGCTGTAGAGAGAATTTCCAAGATCTTCGTCCTTTTTCATACTGGCGTAGACAAAGAGATTTTCCAGCATTCTATGCTGAGAGAGCATTTCTTCGATCGCGTTTTGAAGTGTTTCCGGTGAATCATCGAGTCTGCCGGACCATTTGGTGATGCTCTTTGCGAAGGACTCTGTTTCCGCGAAATCTTTTTCCCATTCATCATCGCCTGCATAGATTGCCTCAACGTTCCATTTTGCTTCTGCAGGTATTTCATCTCTGGTTTTTACAGGCATTATTGTCCAATCTGATTATTGTTTCTTTTTCCAGATGTTTTCATAAATACGTTAACTCCGTAGAGTACCCGCCTTCCTTCACCTTCGCTGGTGTTATCTCCAACATTTTCTCCGGCAGGTGCGCCGGACGGAAGGTAAGTATCGACTTCGGTTCTACGTAAATATTCCTTATAACAGCAACGATTATTAAAATATACATCATGCGGGAACTATATCAATATGCTTTCAGGGGGGTATCACTTCTGATAAAAACGCGCCGCATTCGGAATTCTTGCAATAATTGCGAATTAATGCTGATGGACAATGATAAAATACGATCCTGTGCGGAAAACATCTGACAGAACAATTTTGTTTTTCCCGGTACTTATCAAGCAAGGAAATAAAGATTATATTTTTCTGAATAATCGATATTGCTTATCATCGAACGGGAGATAATTATGCGTGACTGGATCTACGGTATTGACAGAAAAGTTCCTCTTCTTGACGGCAGTATGGTGCGTTACGTTAACCTGGACAATGCCGCCAGTACCCCTCCTCTGAAAAGGGTTGTGGAAGGCATTAACTCTATTGCACCTTACTATTCCAGCGTTCACAGGGGAACGGGCTTCAAATCGAGGTTGTGTACCAGAGCTTACGAAAGGGCTCACGAGATAATTGCAGAATTCGTCGGAGCGGATCTCAGCAGCAATACAGTGATTTTCGTAAAGAACGCCACCGAGGCCATAAACAAACTTGCGCATCGCCTGAAAGCTCCGCGTAACCATGTTGTCATAACAACGGCTATGGAGCACCATTCAAACGATCTGCCATGGAGATACAACTTCGAGACAGTATATGTTCGAACAACTCCGGAGGGGCGTCTTGATGAAGACCATTTCGATTCACTTCTCAGGGAATACGAGGGAAGAATAGCGATTGTAGCTGTAACGGGTGCTTCAAATGTTACAGGTTACATTCAGCCTGTTCATCATCTTGCGGAAAAGGTTCACAGGGTCGGTGCCAGAATACTTGTGGATGCCGCACAACTGGCTCCCCACAGGAAAATTGATATGAGACCGGATAACGATCCCGGTCATCTTGATTTCATAGCAATAGCGGGACATAAAATGTACGCCCCGTATGGAACGGGCGCCCTTATAGGGCCGAAGTCCGGATTTATGGATGGTCCCCCGGATTATTGCGGTGGGGGAACCGTGCGAATTGTTACCCTCGATGAAGTATACTGGGCGGATATGCCCGACAAGGATGAGGCAGGAAGTCCGAATGTCCTCGGAGCGATAGCCATGGCAATTGCGGCTGAAACACTTATGGAAAAAGGAATGGAGAACATCGCGGAACACGAGAGGGATTTGACTGCCTATACTCTGGATAGAATGAGATCAACCGATGGCATTACGGTTTACGGTGAAACAGACCCGTCAAGAGCATCGGAAAAAGTAGGTGTTATCCCTTTTAACATAAATGGTACGGATCATTCACTTGCGGCTTCGATAATAGGCTACGAAGGGGGAATAGGCGTTCGAAACGGTTGTTTCTGTGCCCATCCGTACGTTGTTAATCTTTTAAAACTCGATGAATCCGAAACTGCCAGATGGAGGGTTCAGTTCCTTGGCGGAGACAAGTCGGAAATGCCCGGTATGATCAGGATGAGTTTTGGGTGCTACAGTAATCGTGAAGATGTTGATCGACTTTTTGAAGCAATTGAAATGATTCAGAAAAAAGAGTACAGTGGAAAGTATTTCCAGGTTCCCGAAACGGGTGAATTCCTGCCGGAGAATTACGAAGATGATTTTACCGGTTTCTGGAAGTACCCGGTTTCAACCGGGCATTGAACCGGGAATCCTGACACTGCTTTACTGGAGAATTAAACAGTTCCAACATAAAAGAAGGGTATTCATGAAAAAGGGAATGATAAGCATGCTGTTACTGTCGCTGATAACGGTAGTACTGCTGATATCCTGCGGCGGAACTACCGCCGAAGAACCGCATTCAGCGGTGGATACTGCAGAGGTTACTGAAAACTCCGCTTTCGTTCTTGCAGATAGCGCCTCGGAGTCTTTTAACAGCTTTTCTTACAACTTCAGGGTGTACATGACAGGTTCGTATTCTGATACTCCCGAGTTAAAAGGCAACCTGACGGGAACTATATCTGATGAAATGCAAACTCCTCTTCTCAGAATAGAAATGGGACAGGATTCCACACCTGACGATGGAATCGACCCGGAACTTACGCTGATTCTTGTGTCCACGGCAGATTCTGTACTGGCCTACGCTTCCAGCGAGAATACACTGGAGAAAGGTTCGTACGAGGAAGGGGCAGACGATCTTCTCAGGCCCGCCGGTTACGCCATAATGAACGAATACTTCCTGGACAATCCATTCGCCGATGAGATAGCATCGCAGAACGTGACTGCTGAAGGTCTGGATACCGTGGGAACAGTCCCCTGTGAAAATTTCATGGTTACCTATTCTGAAGGGCAGAAAGCTCTGTGGTCCATCGGGACAGAGGATAATATTCCAAGGCGTGTTGAACGCTTGATGACCGACCGTGAAGGTAACGAACTGTCAGTAGTTACAGAAATTTCCGATCTTGATATAGCACCTGAAATAGCAGGTACACTGTTTACAATTGCGGTTCCGGAGGATGCCACGGTTGAGAACTACAGCGCCTTCCTTACGGTTGGTTCACAGGCTCCGCTATGGACACTGCTTGACCGCGATGGAAATTCAGTATCTCTTGAGGACTTGAGAGGCAGCATCGTAATCCTTGATTTCTGGGCAACATGGTGCAGTCCATGTATAGCCGTCATGCCTCAGATTCAGTCCCTATATGAAAAGTATCCCGACGATCAGGTTCATGTATTCGGCGTGAATGTCTGGGAAAACGCTGACCCGGGAGCGTTCATGGATGAGAACGGTTTCACGTACAGAATACTTCTTGATGGTGATGATGCCGCGACTGACTACAAGGTTTCCGGAATTCCAACACTATATGTCATCGATCGGGAGGGGAAAATAGCTTTTTCAGAAGTAGGTGCGAATCCTGAAATAGGTGATCTGCTGTCTTCAACCGTAGACAGCCTTCTGGCAGGCGAATAACTAAACTTTCGGCGGGGGCTTCATGGCCCCCGTTCCCGCATTTGGCTTCCGGCACTGCTGATATCTATTCGCGTATCTGACGGGTTCCGTAACATTGTGAGGTGCTGGATGCATTACAGAGCGGGGCACATCAGATCTGTCTTCCTGCTACAGAGGCGGGTTGACTGTTCAAAGTCCGACTGTATAATACGTGTTCGGTATTTGAAATGTAACATGGAGTTACACTAATAATGGTATAAAAGTACTAGAATACAATATATGCTGCCTTTTGTCCTGACGGGCGTAATGCCTGCAGTACATCGGAGGAATATGGAGGTATGCAACAGATGTCAGGGAAGTCGGATATAGACACGCTGAAGACGTCTAAAGATGAGAAAAAACTTCTGAAGGAACTTGAATACAACTCCGAACCGTCTGTTCGCATGGAAGCGGTATCGGCACTGGGAGAAATCGGGAAAATTACGACTTTAAAACCTCTGGTGAATCTTATGAACGATACGGAGGTGTTGATTGAGTTGCGTTCAGAGGCAGTCCGTGCAGTGGGAAAGCTCTGTGCGCGAATTATAGAGAATCACAACAGTTCGCCATCCGGTACACGCAAAAATAGGGAGATCAGCGAAATTAAGGAAGCAAGAAGAGCTTTAAGACTGATCATCGATCAAAGCCCTCCTCCATTGAGTTCAGCGGCGGTAGCAGCCTGCATGAGTTTACCTCTGGACAGTGATTCGGCGCTTTTGAAAGCATTCAACGGTAAAGGCACGGAAAACGATCAAAGCATGTTTTCAAAGTCCGCGGCGGATACAGAGGAAGTGGAAAACACATTTGAAAATAACCGCGTTGAAACAGTGAAACAAAACACTTCCCCTGTGTCTGAAAAGAAACAAATCGAGGTAACCGGGGAAAAAGGTAAAAAGGAGATAAGGATGCGTGAACCAGATCTGGATAAGCCTGTAGAAATAGCGTCGGGTACGTACTGGGTGGGCAGGCGTGAAGACACACTTCTTGAAAGAAACATTTACCTGAGGGTATTTACCAACGGTGATAAAACTGTTAACCTTCTGATCGATCCCGGTCCGCCCGAGGATTTGACACCCCTGGTAAAGAAACTTTCTTCGCTGATAGGGGGAATAAGAAACCTGAACGTGATGTTTCTCAATCACCAGGATCCCGATGTTTCCTACAACTCCGGCCACCTTCAGAAACTTAACCCCAACTGTGTGGTTCTTTGTTCTGAAGACTCCTGGAGACTGGTGAAGTTCTACGGTCTTGATTCCGACAGGTACAAGCCGGTAGAGAGCTTCAAGAACATGAAAGTAACGTTGACCACGGGTCACAAACTGAGGTTCATCCCAACACCATACTGCCATTTTCGCGGTGCAGTGATGCTTTTCGACGAGGAAACCGGAGTCCTTTTTTCCGGGGATTTTCTGGGTGGTCTGTCGTTCAAACAGGATCTGTACGCTTCAGTGGAATCCTGGGATGGAATAGCTACTTTTCACCAGATATACATGCCCAGCAAGGCTGCTCTTAAACATGCTGTGAACAATATAAAGGAAATGGAAAATACTCCTGGAATGATCGCTCCACAGCATGGCAGCATCATAACGGGAGAACTCGTTCAGGACTTTCTTGGACGGGTTGAAAACCTTGAAGTGGGTCTAGATCTTTTCCTGAAGGATCAGACAAAGAAAAATTATGTGGCCGCCCTTAACGAACTGCTGGCAGAGTTCAGTCAGATAGTGGATTCCAGTATTATTCCAAAGGCCCTCAGTGCCTTCATGTCAGACGGTTCTTTCCCAAAAGCGATAACGGTTGGGAAAAGTGGCATTACCGACATAAAAGTTGATGCACAGTATGCCGTTGAAATCTTTCTGAGGGAGCTTCGTCAGCAGACCCCTTCCGATTTGCTGGATCTGGTGGATATTACCATTGTCAGGGTTCTGACCATGTGGAAGATTCCCCTGCCTGAATTCATGCTTGTCAAGTCTTCCGCGTCGGAGAGTGTGTTCGAGACCATGTAACTCCGTTACGCAGTGCAGGTGAAGACCTGCACGTATTTCATTCATCCGGTGCTGTACTGTGGCGGAAATGGCGGAGAAAGCGGTTGAAGGTTAGAATACCCGATGCGGTCAATTCCATGAAACCAGATACAGTAAGGAATGCTATGAGGTACACAATCGTTCTGCTTGTACTGATCCTTTCGTTTTCAGCCTTTGCAGGCAATATTGATCAGGCAATGGTAAAAATCTACACGAACAGCGTGGCGTACAACTACTACCTTCCATGGAGTACGGATGCGCCAATGGAAAGTTCCGGTTCCGGTTGTGTTGTTCATGGAGACCTGATACTGACCAATGCCCACGTGGTAACCGATGAAACCTACCTTCAGGTCAGGAAAGAAGGGGATCCCAGGAAGTACAGGGCAGAGGTTGTTGCGGTTTCCCATGAAGCGGACCTTGCACTGATAACGGTCAGTGATGAATCGTTCTTCAGCGGTATCCGTCCGCTGGAGCTGGGCGAACTGCCCAGCGCAAGGGAGGAGGTAACCGTTTACGGTTATCCCATGGGCGGTGATGCCCTGAGTACCACCCGCGGTGTAATCTCCAGAATTGAGAGTTCCAGGTACACTCACAGCGGTCTATCCTTGCTTGCGGTACAGATAGATGCCGCCATCAACCCCGGTAACAGCGGTGGCCCGGCAATTATAGGCAACAGAATTATCGGTGTTGCGATGCAGACAATAACACAGGCCGACAACATTGGTTACGTGATACCCGTTCCGGTTATAAAACACTTTTTTCAGGACATGGAAGACGGAAAGTACAACGGATTTCCGTCTGGTGGCTTCAGTTATCAGACTATACGTAACGATGCTTTCTCCGCAGCGTTCGGTATCAGCGAGAAGCAGGCAGGCGTAATGATCACTGGGCTGGCATACAACTCTCCCGCAGAGGCGGTTCTGGAACAGGGTGATATTCTTATGGAGATAGATGGGCAGCCAATTGCTGGTGACGGTACTGTAGAGTTCCGACCCGGCAGCCGCACCAGACTGGACTACATGGTTAACAGGCATCAGATCGGAGAGACAATTCCCCTTCAAATAATCAGAGACGGCAGTGTTCAAACAGCAGAAATGACTCTGACATCAACCCTTCGTGATCTCGCGATCGTTCAGCCGAAGTTCTACGATACGCCTCCGGAATATTTCATATTCGGTGGTGCTGTTTTTATGCCCCTTTCGCTTAACTACCTGGAATCATGGGGTAGCGAATGGTATTTAAATGCTCTTGATTATCTTACATATCCTTACTTGTACAATAACTGGCGTTCTGAAACCACACGGGAGCTTGTTGTTTTAACTTACATGCTGCCGGCAGAGGTGAATGCAGGCTACGAAGACCTTCAGAATGAACTGATCACAACGGTGAACGGTGAAAGCGTGGTAAGTTTCTCACAATTTGTTGAGCTTGTAGACGGTAACTCGAATCAATTTCTGGAGCTTACCACGAATCTGGGCAGTGTAATAGTTCTGGACAGGGAACAGGCGATCGCGACCAACAGGGAGATAATGGACCGATACGGCATAATAAGCGATCGGTTTCTGTTGTAGAGCATAACAATGCACATGCAGCTTCAGATGCTGTATCAGGAGTTTTCATCCGGTTTTACTGTTTCTGAGGTTCGAAGTACTGAAATACCGTAAGGGCATTTATCCGATCGCAGTGCGAACCCCGGATTGGTGCGATACAATGGAATTATCTTCGCGCTGAAAATACACGCCGTAACATACTGAATCGATATGCCTTGTCAGGGGTAACTATTATAACCTAAAGTTGAGCGACTCAAGGTGAAGTGCCCCACCTTTCATGTGGGTTATACTGTTGTTATATTTGTTTATATCAAATAGCAAACCTGACAACAAACAACCACCCAAAAGATGGAAGGCACTTCATGAAGAATATCTCAAAATTTCAGAATATCGCAAGCCACAGAATTGACCGGATCGAAATCACGAACGATACACTGACAAGCAGAGCAGGCCTT
>CAZOQQ010000086.1:0-8957 GCA_964582075.1 uncultured bacterium
ATACCCGGCGGTTCAAAACGTTACTACTTCTCTTCGATAAACACCCCGCCCGACAATGCTCGTGGTTGTTTCGTGGAAGACGGCTGGATAACCTGGAAAGGTTATGAAACGGAGAGAATTATCCGATGCGATTCCCTTCCCGATCACTTGTCGGCCCCGATCCACCTGAATCTTATCCCGCCCGCCGTTTCCTGTGCCGTCGCCGCGGGCGCAGAACCGCGTGACATCGCGACGGGGATAGCAACTTTCCCCGGTATTCCGCACAGATTCCAGGCGGCAGGCAGGTATGGACGAATTCGTTTCGTTAACGATTCCGCGGCTACCACACCGGATTCAGTGATAAGGGCTATTATGAACCTGCGTGATGATAAGTTTGTTCTTATCGCTGGAGGAGGAGGACACAAAAATCTGGACTACGGTCCTCTCGCGTCAATCATCCGAATGAAAGCCTGCCGGATAATTCTATTCAGGGATGATCCGGCTTCGGAAATAATCAAACAGGAACTTAAGGGTATTAACGAGAATCGCGTCAGAACAGCTGTGAACATGAGGGAAGCTTTCAACATAGGAATCAGTTACCTGGACCCGAAGGAGGGTGGTACCCTGCTTCTATCTCCCGGATGCAGCGGGGCTCCGTTCTTCAGAGATCTGTTTGACAGAGGCGAACAGTTCATCTCCTGTGTTAACGCTCTGACTGATTCCGTGGAATCCTGATGCCGCGACTGCTCGAAATCGTCGCAGCTTTTGTTCTCCTTGTAATCACTCTGCCGCTGACTCTGCTTTCCCTGATAATCTCTTCACTTTTCATTGCCTTTCCTCCTTTTTACATTTCCAGGCGTGTCGGCCGGTACGGTGTGGAATACACCCACTGGAAAATAAGATCCATGAAGAAGGGAAGGGAAACCGGACGCGTATTCTTCGAGACTGCCAGGATCAACTCCTGGGGGAAGCTGCTTCGCAGATCGCACATGGACGAACTTCCTGAACTTCTTTTTATTCTCATCGGAAGAATGAGTTTCGTGGGTCCAAGACCGTTGCCGGTTTCACTTCTGGGAGGGCTGGATACAAAGGCCCGCGAAACTGTCCGACCGGGCTGGACGGGTCTCGCGCAGCTGCGTCTGCTCCGCAGAGGCACGCTGGACAAAAGTCTGCAGATTCGTCTCGATGAACGTTACGTAAACAGACGAAGCGGGGCATACGACCTGAAGATTCTGACGGCCACATTTTGCGGGGTATTCAAATATCGAACTCTTGATCTTGATCCCGGTGGAACAGCTGAAAGAATATCCTACGCGAATAAACTGATGGATGGAGATAATTAAATTATCTCCATCCATTTATGTTTATGTCATTCCAGAAGGCTGGTAATCCGCCTGCCGAAATCCGCTGGATTCTCCGGTCTTGAACCGGCCATAACCGTACCGAGATCGAAGAGAATCTGGACGTAATCCTTCAGTTTGTCACCTGATCTGTCCTTCTCGTAAAGTTCCTGAAGAATCTCGATAACGTGATGAGAAGGATTCAGTTCGAGGATTTTCTTAGCGTCCGGAAGCTCCTGGTTCATGGATTTCATCATCTGCCTGAGCATTTCACCCGGATCGTTTCTGTCACTTACCAGGATGCAGGGACTTTCCCGCAGTCTGGGTGAAAATCTTACAGCTTCCACCCTGTCACCCAGCTGGTCTTTGATGTACTCCAGAAGCCCCGCGAAGGTTTCCTCGGCATGCTCTTTTTCAGCCTTTTCAACGTCGCTGAGATCATTTTCATCAACTTCCTTAAGAAGTGAAACCAGTTTCTTTCCTCTGTATTCGCCAAGGGACTGGAGCATGAACTCATCCACGGGACTATCGAAAAGCAGTACTTCCACATCGGACTTGCCAACCGATTCAAGATACGGTGATGACGCGAGTTCCTTCCTGTCGGTTCCGGTAATGTAGTACAGGCGCTCAGTTCCCTCCGGAAGTTCCTCCACCAGTTTCAGAAGGCTCTTTCGTTCCTCTCCGCTATGGGAAGTCCATACCAGCAGCAGATCCGCCAGTTCTTCCCTGTTCTTAATATCGGAATAGATACCTTCCTTGATAAGATCCCCGAAATTGGTGAAAAATTTCCTGTAAGTGTCCATATCTTCTTCACTGATCTCTTTTAACCAGGCAAGAACCTTACCTGTAAGAGCTTTTCTTATGATTTTTACCGTTCTGTTTTCCTGAAGTGTTTCTCTTGAGATATTCAGAGGAAGATCACTTGATTCTACAACACCTTTCACGAAACGGAGGTATCTGGGCAGAAGCTCATCAGCCTCCTCCTCTATCATGACTTTCCTTACGAAAAGCTTTACACCGGTTTTGTAATCGGGCATGAGTATTTCCATCGTTCGCGTGGGGGGTATGAAAAGAAGCGAGTAGAACTCCGTTGTGCCTTCCGCGTGAAATACGAGCCTTGAAAGCGGATCCTGTGGATCGAGACTAAGATGTTTGTAGAATTCGTTGTACTCTTCATCAGAAACATCATCCTCTGGCCTGGTCCATATGGGTTTCCGGGTATTTACAGGTTCCTTCTCCCGGTTACCCTCATCATCATCCGTTTTCAGATAAACGGGATACGATATGAAATCGGAATATTTCTGAATAAGTTCTCTGAGTTTAAAATTCTCAAGGTATTCATCCATATCTTCCCTGAGATGAAGGATGACACTCGTACCTTCCGGAATACCGTCCTCCCCGATCAGCGTAAATGTATCATGACCAGTGGAAACCCATCTGTGACCCGTCTCATCGGATCCCGTTCTACGTGAAAGAACTTCAACCTTATCGGCGACCATGAATGCTGAATAAAAGCCAACACCGAACTGACCTATAAGGTCAGGGGTTTCCGGATCGTCCGATTTTCCCATATCCTCCAGGAAACCCTTTGTCCCCGACCGGGCAATGGTGCCGAGTTCCCTGGCCATCTCGTCACCCGTCATTCCTATACCGTTATCGATGACGGTCAATGTGCGGTTCTCTTTATCCGGCAATATGTTGATTCCCGGTTCCCGCTCAGAACCGAGATCAGGCGATGTCAGCATTTCAAAACGAAGCTTATCAAGCGCGTCCGAAGAATTTGAGATAAGCTCCCGAAGAAAAACGTCAGGATGTGAATACAGGCTGTTTATTACTATATCAAGAACTTTCCTGGTCTCTGCCTTGAATTTAAGTTTTCTCGAATTGCTGGACATTTTTCCTCCTTTTCAGCAATACTAGTGTATTCTACCTTCCAGGAACGGAACCTGGAATACTTTCTCGTGAAATACGGGTCCATGCCCGAAATAGCCGTCTTCACCAAAAAGTTCCCCGTGATCAGATGTTACCGTAATGTATGTGTTTTCAGGCACAATATCAAATAATTTCTCAAATACGCCGTCGAGATAACGTACCGTCTCAATCTGCCGCTCACGAAGCCGGTTCATCTGATCACTGTTAAAAAACCCGGGTGATTCGGTATCCGTTACCAGTTTCCCGCCTACCACATGGTCGTCCAGATGTTTGAAAATACCGTGTACACCGCTTATCCTTGGCCATTCGTTTTCCGGTTCCGAGGGAAGCGCGTACGGATAATGGGTCTCTCCCACATTCAACAGGTAGAATGACGGTCTGTTCGGGCTGAAAGTCATCTCATCAAGCATGGCTGACATATCGTTATGACGCGGCATCAGTCTCCATGAATCGAATCCGGTGTTAACCGGTGTATGACTGTTCAGTACCGGCAATGAAACCATCGCCCTGGTAACGTACCCGAGAGAACTCCTCAGGTAATGCGGAAGGTAAAGGCGGGGGATGAGGCTTTTGAATTCCATACCTCTCGTCCCGAGTCTCTCGTTGAATTTAACAAAATCCTTTTTGTAATATTCCGACGCGAAAACATTTCTGGGGCTGATATGCGGCATCAGACCCATAAGCAGGTTGTAATGAGATGGAGCCGTCCACGACGCGTAGGAGTAACGCATTTCCGTTTCACCTAGTTTCATAATGGTCGAAGGATGAGCTTCCATAAAAGTATCGTACCTGCAACTGTCAAGAATTACTACAATGTAATTCAACAGATCATCTGCTGCAGGCCGGGAAGCCGGGACAGAATTGCTGTTATGTTCCGCACTTCCACTCTTCCCGCTGAAGATTCCCATTATTCCTCCGAATCATCAATTATCAGATAAGACCGGTTCCTGGAAAGTCATAATAACGATACTTCGCAAACTGAATGATCGTATCCAACAGCAGGAAAGCCCGCTACCGAATTGGAAGCATGGATGACCAGATGCTCCCCGTTACTTCTTCACTCCAGATCTCAACCAGAATATTCATGGCTTCAGCAAGCCGGGCATAAGTCGGTTCTGGCAGATCCCAATGGAAACGGTAGTTCTTCTGGAAGACCAGATCGAAATTACCTCCATCGAGCACTGTTACATCAACATCAAGAACAGCCTCCCAGCCGCCGGGCACGACCCTCCCGCCAAACTCCCTTACGTATCCTTCCACTATAAGATCTTCCGAAAGCATCGTGGAATTGCGCAGAACAGCGCCCCAGGCTCCAGCGGTTATCATATCCCGATGAAGTACATCAGGTAAAAGTTCAACCGGCCTGCTGCTCCAGATATCGGAGGCTGACTTGTTAATCGTCCCGTCCTCGTTGAAAACGATCATCTGTACGCCCTGCGCGGACTGCGCCGAAGAAAAGTCCTTTATTTGAACCACATAGTTTGTTGAAAGCGTCCATGGATCAGGTCTTTCCGGTTCAACTATCCATACCGTGGCAGCTGATTGCTGATCGCCTCCAATCGGGACATTAACCGTGATACACGCAGATGAAATAAGTAATACTATCAATAATATAAATGTAATCGGCCTGCGCATCACTGCCAGACCCCCTCTCCTGAAGTTCGAATCAACAGTTCCGATGGATCTCTGCTGAGTATATCCAGAAAGCTGGACAGACTGTTCATCATTTCCGAGCTGTCTAAAAGTAACATATTTATTTTATCCGCAAGAACATCCAGAGGTTCCAGAAGGGCCTGAAGATTTACTACAAGTGAATCGAGACTGGCCGCCAGTTCAGGCGCTTCCCGATTTACCGTCAGAACCAGCTGATTCAGATTCCTTCCGAGTCTTGTGTACACCACAAGCAATGAATCAAGGTTTTCCGTATTTCTCAGGATCGAATCCTCAATCTTCTCTATTTTATCGCTTGCCAGTATCGCGTTCGTATTCTCCAGCAGAAGTGAGAACTGATCGCTTATTGTCTTGAAATCGATTTCATTGAAAATTTGTGTGATCTTCGTCAAAGTTGTGGTAACATTCTGAATTGCTCCCTCACCCACCGGAATAATCTGGTAGTCTACTTCAAAATCGAAATTTCTATGATGATGTACCCGTGTTGAGTCCGCACTAAGGTTTATTACCTGTAAACCTGTTATTCCGGTAAGCTGCATAACAGCCACAATTGTTGAATCCACGGAAAAATCCGAACGAATCTGCATAAGAACTTCGACGAGCCTGCCGTCCGGGGCTATATCGATACTCTCTACATGACCAACGGAAACCCCGTTGTACATTACTCCGCTGCCCTCACTCAAACCCTGCACGGACCATGAAAAGTAGGAGACATAAGTAGTTGTATTTTTCCTCTTGAATCCCCCGCCCAGCCATATTACAAGGAACACTGTAAAGAGGATTCCTATGGAAAAGAACAGCCCGAGCCTGAACTTATTTCCGGTCATTGACATTTTCTGTAACTCCTTTTTCAGCTGACGGGTTTCTTCTGAAGAAGGCAATTACCCGCTTATCGTTTGAACTGTTCTTCAGCTCATCAGCTGTTCCGGCAGCTATAATTCCATGTTCCTGCGGGTCCAACATGATAACCCTGTCCGAGATAGCAAATATACTGGCCAGTTCATGTGTAACAATGACAACGGTTGTACCGAGGGATGTATTAATGGTTTTTATCAAATCATCAAGGCTGGCGGAAGTAACCGGATCGAGACCGGCAGACGGCTCATCGAAAAACAGTACTTCCGGATCAAGTGCCATCGCGCGGGCAAGACCAGCCCGCTTCTGCATTCCACCGGAAACCTCCAGAGGGCTCGAATCGGCAAAGTCCGCAAGTCCTACCGTATCCAGTTTTACGTAAGCCACGGTTTTCAGATCACTGTCCGACAGATCGGTGTACTCCCTGAGGGGAAGCATTACATTCTCAAGAAGGGTCAGGTTGCCCAGCAGCGCTCCGGACTGAAAAGTTACGCCCCATCTTCCCCTTGCCTTCTGAAGATTCTCAGGATCAGACCAGATGTCTTCATCCTTGAAAAGAATTCTTCCCTTCCATGGTTCAACAAGTCCAAGAAGGTAGTGCATGAGAGTGGTTTTTCCACATCCGTCTTTGCACGCACCACCCAGTATTCCACCCTTCCCGACCTGAAAGCTGATATCATCGAGTACCAGCTTACCGTCCCATCCACCCCGAAGATGCTCAACCTTCAGAATTGCCATAAGTTTACACACTCAATCCCGGTCTTATATGAACAAACAGCAGTGAAAGCAGCGCGTCGGAGATTATTACCATAAAAATACTCATAACAACGGCTGATGTAGTAGCCTTTCCGACCGCGGCTGCTCCCCCGCGTACTTTCATACCCATAAAGCTGCCTACGTTCGCGATAATTACAGCGTACACGATACTTTTTACCATCCCCCAGAGAACATCAAGAGGTATCAGCGCTTTACCAAGTTCAGATACAAAAGTACCGGCGGGAAGACCAAGAAACAGCGAGCCGGCGAGCAAACCGCCAAAAATCCCCGAGAAATTGGCAAGAAGCACTAGAAACGGCATCACGCACAGAAGGGCAATCATTTTTGGCGTAACCAGGTAACTGAAAATATCGAAACCCATTACCCGGAGAGCGTCCACTTCCTCCCTGACCTGCATTGTTCCAATCTCCGCGGCAAATGCCGACCCCGACCGGCCCGCGACCAGAACAGCGGCAAGCATCGGTCCGATTTCCCAGGTTATGCTGTATCCTATCATTGCCGGCATGTATGTCTCCGCGCCGAACTCCCGCATCTGATACCCTGCCTGATATCCCAGAACAACGCCAAGAAGCCAGGTAAGAACCGCTATGATGGGAATTGCCTTATAACCTGATTCCTCCATGTAATAAAACACCATTGGCCAGCGAATCTTCAAAGGCCGCAATACCAGACCGGCGAAAGCGTATACGGTTTCTCCAACAAAATGTCCTAACGCGTAAATCGTTGTACCGAATTCATATACTGTTTCACCTAAACTCTCGAAATAATCATGAACGGATTTCTTTTCCCTTACAGGTCTTTGTTCCGAATCCAATTTACCAAGGGTTTCAAACAGGTTCTCTATAACGGGTGAAGTACCTGTGCGCTTCACTTTCACGCCCGCGCGATTCAATTCCTTCCATAATCCAAAAAGAACTACAGCCGGAACGGTATCTATCCCGGGGCTTTCCGAGAAATCCATGATGAGTTTTCCCTCATCCATAATGGAATGCTTATGTCTTCTGATGAAATCGCGGATATAATCTGTTTCTCTGTCTTCAAGTACACCGTGAACACTTAATGTGGAATTGCTGTACCTGAGTTTTTTCTGATTCGCCAATAAATTCCTTTCTGCGGATGTTCGTTCGTAGCTTATAATTTAATTCAATACACATATTTCTGCCATAATTATCTCGTATGTATTATATTTCAATGGATATTTCATTGGAGGTGTTATGGGTACATTGGTATTTCTGGTTCTCCGCCTGGTCTTCGGATACAATTGTGAAGGTGACGGACAAACTCTTGCAACGCTTATTTCCCTGGACACAATTGCACTTGTGCTGTTTCTGAAACTGAAGAACAAGACCTGACAGTAACTACAAAACCCTTGATATTATTTCGATTCCGCCTTATTTGCAGGCTGCCGCGGGCCGTCTGCCGAAACAAGTTACTGAACGCTTCCGTGTCGAATCCATCGTGTTTGGAATAAAACACCTCCTCTTTCCGTATAACAGTTGAAGGAGGTTCTGAAAATGAAAAGGATAAACGTAACGGGAGCCACCGCGATGGATTACGGAATTCTCTGCAGTTTCATATTCCTGATCCTGGCGTTCGAAGCAATACCTGGATTATCGATCGGAAGGCTCGCAACAAGAACAGTATCCAGCGAGATGCAGGGTTTTGATCCGGGTGAGCTATACGAGATTCCTGCAGAATTACCTGAAAACGATCCTGTTAATGTGGAAAACATCATAAATAACGAAATTCCCGATGTTGTTGAACCCGAACTTATCATAAGCACCGCTACTGACACGGTAGGGTTGAAGCATGCTGTCACGGTGGATATAAACAGTTTAGTGCACGTGGATAACCCGGAGAATTCAATTCCCGAGCCGGGAACTTTCATTCCACACAGTGTACAACCGATCTGCACATTCAGGCCTGTTCCGGAATATCCCGATCTGGCAAGACAGGCCGGCATCGAAGGAAGGGTAATACTTCAGGTTTTCATTTCCACAGAGGGAAAACCGGTCGAAGCTGTTGTAACAGAAAGTTCCGGTCTGGGAAGCATGGATGAAGCCGCAAAAGCATCTGTGATGGAAAGCAGCTGGTCACCTGCCAGAAGAGATGACGGCGTACCCGTAGGAGTCTGGACTTCCGTGATCTACAACTTCGTTCTTGAGTAAGATACTACTCTTCAAGAACCAGCGATTCAAAAATCTTTCTGAGTGAGACAAGGTACTCGGTGAAAGTATCTGACAGACGGGATCTTGGCTCGGGAAGATCGATGTTTTTAATGCAGACTATTCTTCCCGGTCTGTGCCCGAGAACTATCACTTTTCCGGCCAGGTAAACAGCTTCCTCAATATTATGTGTAACGAAAAGCACGGTAGTGGAGGTTCGTTTCAGGAGATTTCTCAG
>CAZOQQ010000087.1:0-8797 GCA_964582075.1 uncultured bacterium
GCATTGCAATAAACCTCCTGCAGAAGATATGTGTTGACTGCCAGTGATTGTTCGTTTAGGAAAAGATAATACAAACCTCTCGAAGAAACGAAGGGCTGTTTGTTATCTCAGAGGAGAAAAATGGGTGAAGATAGTTAAAAATGTCAAACAAACAGCAGTATTCATGATTAGAATCGAATTGCATCATGCAATTACCCTGAATATGAGGATATATATGTAAAGTATTGACTCTACTATTTATCAATGATAGAATCTTATGGGTTGTTTGTGTAATCACTAGCTAAAGACGGAAACACAAGTTGCTAACAGAAAAGGAGTCACAATGCTTTCGATTTTGGTGATACTTGCTACTCTGATTACAGCTCCAATTAATGCTACAGATAGTGATGTTGACAATTTATACAAAGCACGTTTCGATTTCTCGGTAATAGTGCAGCAGGGAGAAGTGGTAACCGTTAGGCTCTATGATGATAGCGGTCTGCTTGACCAAAGAGTGTTTGATTATCCAGGTGTTTTCACCGATTGGTTCGATCTCGGCTATTTTAATGCTCTTGTTGATACTCACAGATGGCGCGCAACTTGCATTTGGAATGATGGTATTCCTCCATATGAAGTTGACACGCATTACTTCAACTTCCCGGAAGACTTTCATTTCGTCATGCCGTATAAGGTATGGGTTCACGGATATCATTTCTAGAAAGCTTGTTGTTTTCAGGATTCAATAGAAATGTGAGAAACAGACAGCCCTTCTTATAGCGCTTGGTATTTACCCTTCTTCTGTTCTTTGTTGTGATACAGAAAAAAGGTCCGGATGTAATCCATGGAATCGCTAACGGTCATGTAGCTGCCAGGGGAATCGATAATTATTTAAGCAAAAAAACAGATACAACCCTGATCCCGGACCGCTATTTCAAGTTGACGGACATTTTCATGAACTGCACCCGAAGGTATTCAGCGGGATTCTTACTGTTCTCCTGACTGAGTACGCCCCTGAAATCCTCAATTCCTGCATAATTATGACGGCGCATCCATTCAGTTATGAATCTGTTGATATCGGACAGAACCCCTATTCCATTCCTGTAAAGAACGGAAGATACCTGTACCGCGTTGGCTCCCGCCAGCAAATGTTTAATAACAGCCTCTCCATCATGAATTCCTGTAGATGCGGCAATATCACACTTCGTTATGGGGCTGAGCAGACTTATCCATCGAAGTACCGGTTCTGTTTCCTCTGGAGATGACAGGTTGGAACCACTGATTACTTTAAGAGTTTCTATGTCAAAGTTAATTCGAAAAAAGCGATTGAAAATTACAAGAGCATCCACCCCGTAGTTATCGAGTTCCCGTACAAAACCGGAAATACTGGAAAAATAAGGACCAATTTTAACGGATACTGGAATAGAAACCTGAGATTTTACATCTTCGATTATATCAAGGATGATTCTCTCGTTCTCCCTGCCTGTCCTTCTGGGATCCGATGGAAGAACAAACGCGTTCAGCTCGATGGCCGAAGCACCCGCGTTTTCGAGCTTTCCTGCAAACTTGATCCAGTTGCCTCTGCCAAAACAGTGAATGCTCGGTATAACAGGTATATCCGTAATGCTCCTGGACTTCTCCAGAAGATCAAGATACTTCGATACCATGTTCTCCATACCGTAACTGCTTATATAATCAACCGCTTCCGGGTACCAGTTGCCTTCCTGCGACATGCTGCCGAGTTCCGATTCGATCTGCTCTTCAAATATCGATTTCAATACCACTGCACCCGCTCCGGCATCAGCACACGCCTTTACTTTTTCAGGTGTATTGGTAAGCCCGCAACTTCCCACAATAACCGGGTTTTTAAGCTTATGCCCCAAATACGTGGTTGAAAGGTCCATCAATCAATTCCTCCCGCCGGTGTATCTTGGTTTCTTAGTAAAAACATATTACACTCTGAAAATTCTGCAAGAACTATGTTCGATGTTTCAGTATTGAAGGATTCCCGGTTTTTCGTTGCAGAACTGCGTCTTGGATGGGTTAGCAGGTAATCTGCTGGATGGTTACCTGGAACCTGTGAATAATAGCCGCTGCCTTCGGTTCTTTCCATAATGACTTCATTCGGAAAAGAATCCCTGATTCACACGGAACATTGAGCTTTCAAAGTACTAGTGTTTTAATTATATCTGGTTTGTAATGTAAAGTATTTGCTTAATACAGAGGAGAACAGGAAGGATTGTTTGCCATGCCTTTGTTTGCAAAAAAAAGAGTGCCATGCCCAGCAGGCAGATGGACAACTCTGATCTCAAATTTCGGTTCAGGTATGCCGAAGACATTTACAATAGCCTTTCATACAGAGTCATCGGGAGAAGTATCAGGTGAATTCCGCGAGAAGAAATACACATGGATATTTCCAAAGAAACCTGTTCGAGGACATCTGGTTCCCCTGATGAAATTCAATAGAGAATGGATAAATGGGATTTATTCGGTACAAGTTAAACCTGATGTTGATATGATCGCAGAGTTCAAGTAACTTCTTCCGGGAGCATTCAGTACTTCCGGCAGTATCCTATGTGCGGATGTCAGAGAGAAATCCCGTAGCTGCGAGGATTATGAACGCAGGTCAGGAAAGCGACAAAACTAAACTGAGGAAACAAGATTTATTCTCCCGCAAGAAGCCTTACCGCAGTTTCAACATCTATTTTCCCATCGCTGAGATTTTTAAGAATGTCCGCCGGGTTCTCAGGGGGGTTTTCACCCTTCAGTTCACTGAACATGCCATCAATTCTCTGTCTCACGGTAGGATAAGACACGCCAAGTTTCCTCTGCACTTTTTTAAGATTTCCTCTTGATTCCATGAAGAGGTCAAACAGTTCTCTGTTCTCACCCTCAAGTGAACACACCGGACATAGATCAAACTCACCGTTAACTTCTGTGCCACATGAACTGCACTGAAGTTTAACAACAATAAGCCTGTCTCCACAGCTCGGGCATTTTGGTGGAATGGAACTTTCACTCATTATGATCTCATTTCTTTTTATCTTTCTTGCTGTATTTCACACGGTTTTTCTTGGCGGTTTCGGTTCCGGATCTTGTGATTGATATATTCCCACCCATTGTCTTCATGTCGAGCCGTGGGGATTCCTCTCCGTCCGTCAGGTCAATATTTACTCTGGAAGAACCTGCGTGTCCGGACTTGTTTATTCCGGATATACCATCCTGAACAGATATTTTTCCACCCATGGTCTTTGCCGCTATTTCAGCCTTTGTACCCTTGGTTAAATCAAGTTTTATGTTCCCGCCCATAGTCGTTGCAGTTGAGTCTTCGTTCCATCCGTCATTCAGTAGAATCATTATATCTCCACCCATTGTTTTTGTTCTGAATGCTCTTGATACTTCGGACAGTTTTACATTGCCACCCTTTGTTTTTATGTCAGCCACCGCGTCGACACCGTTGAAAGTAATATTACCTCCCGATATACTTGCCCTGATATTTTCCACTGTTTCAGGAATGTTAAGGGACAAATCACCATCTGCCCATTCCAGAAAAACTGTTTCGTTATCCCTGTACAATCGAACATCGGGGGTATTTTCTCCTTCTATTTCCAGAGATGAACCCTCGACTCCGACTAAAATCAAATCCCCTCTACCGTTCCTTCTAATACGACGTTTCAAAACAAGATTAGTACCTTTCTCCAGATCAATAGAACCCTCAAACATCCCCTCGTCTTCCAACATGTTTTCATCTATTTCAATCGATTCATCATCGATCCGGGATACAGCATCGTTTACAATTCCACGCACCATGCGGCTTATATCGCTCATGCTGCTCATACCAGTAAAACCAGCATTTTTCATACCTTCGCGCATTGCACGTTTCATTTCCCTTACCCGCGTAGCCGGTGATTCCATTTCCCGATTTTTCTTCTCACCTATCGAAAGCGCTTCAAGGAGCTTAGATCCGTCATCTGCTGTTATCTTACCATCGGCAACCATCTGAAGAATTTCTCTTTGCTCTTCGCTCATAACATATCCTTTCATTATGTAATACAGTATGAATAATATATAATATTTCTTTTATATATTGTCAAATTAATTTTCTATAGTGGTCATGTATTCCCAATTAATTCAAAGCGTATTTTCGCCTTCATCGTTATGTGGGAATGAGCAGAATACAGTGGAGAAAGTCACATTCAGGAGTAAGGGTTGGAATGTACATTTTTCATCCTGTTTATAATCGATAGAATAAAATAATATCGAAAAGTGTGTTAATCAATAATCACGTACTAATATAGCTTTTAAGTATAATTATTATTGATATTTAGAAATATTATCCTAAATTAGTTGAAGAAGTTTGGTCCGTCCCCAAAAGAACCTGGTCGCCCGGTTTTACCTCGCCGCCGGTCAGAACTTTCGCAAATATGCCTTCCCGCGGAAAAATATTATTCCTGATTACGTTGTCCGCGTGGCCATCCGAATTATCCTTACCGATTTCCGTGATAAGCACTACCGCAGATTTGCCCAGTTTCAGTTTAACTCCGGGAACAAGGGCGTGCGGATCAATGTCTCCGGCGATATCGATATTCTCACCGCAGCAGCCTGGCGATGTGTGAATTCCTTCCGCCTCCATTTTAGAAAGAGATTTCTCCAGGAGTATGGACAATTGACGATTTTCAGATCCGGCGTGAGCATCACCCTCAACTCCGTAATTCCTGATAAGCATGACAGAGTCCTGTTCTGTTTTCCGCATCTTTCTTTTCTCTGAAACACATACCGCGCTTACCCTTGCCATCTGTACTCCCCTGATTTCCCACCGCTCTTACCGATCAGCCTTACTTCTCCTATTTCCATTCCCCTGTCCAGGGCCTTGGTCATATCGTAGATAATCAGAAGCGCTGTAGTTACCCCCGTAAGCGCTTCCATCTCGAACCCCGTTGAATCAAAACCTCTTACAGTGCACGTAACTTCAACGATGCTCCCGTTTTTCCTGAAATCTACTTCCACCCCACCTATCCGGAGCGGGTGACACAGCGGAATCAGCTCCCAGGTTTTCTTCACAGCGGCAATGGCACCTATCCTGGCCGTTGAGAAAACATTACCCTTTGGAACGGAGTCGTCTTCAATCGCCGCCGAAGCGTATCCGCCAAGTTCAATACGCCCCGAAGCTGCAGCCATCCGTTCGGTTGGAGCCTTGGACGAAACATCCACCATTTTTGCGTTGCCTTTATCATCGATATGGGACAATTTATTCATATCAACCGCCTATCCTCCACATGTCAGCATGAATACATCCACCGTGTGAATCTGGTTTTTTCATCACGGTTGACCTGACAAGTTCTGAAATGACTTCATCATCCGAATCACTTCGCAGTAAACCGATCAGTGAAACGCCCTTTTCTTCGGCGAGACAGGTTAACAGATCACCACGAGCTGACAATCTTATACGATTACATGATCTGCACATAGGGTCGGAAAAAGGTGCAATAATACCAAAGGTTTCTCCGGTATCCACTGAAGTGTAAATCCCTGATGTCCCTTCATTTTCCCGCCGTATTATCTTCCCGAGTGCGGAAGCTCTTTCAATTATCTCGTCTCTTGCTACAAAAATGTCATCGGAAAGCATTGAAGGCATATGTTCTATAAAACGAACTGTAACACCTGTCCTCCCGCTCCATCTTATGAACTGCGTGATTTCATCATCGTTGATATTTCTAATAACCACGACGTTCACTTTAACAGGTGTCAGGCCAGCATTCAATGCCGATTCGATTGCGTTTTCAATGTTCTTCAGAGATATATCCGTTCTGGAAATAAGCTTTATCCGGTCTTCCCTGAGACTGTCCAGGCTGATATTCACCCTTTCTATCCCAGCCTCGGCAAGTCGCTCCGCCATACTGCCCAGAAGCAATCCGTTAGTCGACAGTACGAGTTCGTCAGGATGGAGATCTGAAACCCCTCTAATAATGTCAAGAAGCCCTTTTCTTACCAGTGGTTCTCCACCGGTTACTCTGATTTTTCTTATACCTGCCGCTTTCATGATTATCCCCGTAAGACGGATGGTTTCGTCAACGGAAAGTATTTCAGCATGAGGCACGAGCGGAATCCCTGATTCCGGCATGCAGTAAATGCACCTGAGGTTGCACCTGTCCGTGACGGAAAGCCTGAGATAAGTTATTTCACGCCCGAAAGAATCCTTCATGAAAACGCGAGTTCACCGGCAGTGGAACTGAGGAAGTGGAAAGGCAGGGTTTCTCCGGCCTGAATATTCAGTCTGTCCGCATCAACTATGGCCAGGGCGTTGGTATTTACCGTACTCATCAGGTCTCCTGAACCGGAAGAATCGGGAAGATGAAGTTTCCAGGAATCACCTTCCCTGTAAGCAAGAACCCTTAAAAAATGTAATCTTCCCGGCTTCTTAGTGTAATCACAAGTTATTTCACCATGGTACATACGTTTATGGTATCCCTTGAAGCCGGATTTCTTTCTGAGAAGCGGAAGCAGATATTCTTCAATAGATACCATTACTGAAACGGGATTCCCCGGCAGACCAAAAACCGGTTTACCCCCGGGCCCGATGCCGAATGTCAGAGGTTTCCCGGGTTTCTGGGCAACCATTCTAAAATGGATCTTTACGCCCAGGGACTCGAGAACAGATGGAACATAATCCCTCGTACCCTTCGAGACTCCCCCCGCTGTTACAAGAATATCACAACATTTGAGAAGCTGTCTGAAAGTTGCTCTGAGGGAATCCGGGTCATCGGTGGAATGGGTGGTCAATTCAACCGGAAAACCGCTCATCGACAGTTGAGACTGCATCAGTGGCAGATTCGCGTTTCTAACTTTTCCAGGAGACGGAATCCACGTAGGCGGTATTACTTCGTTTCCAGTAGTAACAATGGCGATTCGGGGCTTTCTGTAAACAGACAGTACACTTTTCCCGGCCATTGACGCGATTCCCATGTGCTGCTGGGACAGTCTTGTACCATTCTCCAGTACCATCTGATCCTTTTTTATATCCTCGCCTTTCCAGCAGATGTTCGCCCCTTCCGGTGGAGTTTTTTTCAGGTAAAGTACGGAACCTTCAACAACGGATTCCTCAACAATTACTATTCTATCCGCACCTTCAGGTATGGGAGCCCCGGTCATTATCGGACAGGCAAGACCGGGTTTCAGCCTGATCTCCCGGAAATCCCCCGCAACGATTTCCTCAAGAAGTTCATGTCTGAGAGCATCACCCGAAACAGCGAAACCATCCATTGCAGATCTGTGAAACGGCGGCATATCTATATCCGAATGCACGTCCACAGCCAGAATATGTCCGTCTGCAAGATGAATCGGTACTTCCTTTATTTCCGGTTCACCGGAGTTATCAAGTACCAGCTTAAGTGCTTCATCGACAGGTAGCATTATACCTCCAGCCTGTTAAGCATTGTAACAAATTCCTCTTCCGACTTCTCCCATATGTTCAACAAAGTTACCGCCAGAGGAGTAATGATGGTTCCTCCGCCTCCTGCTCCGCCCCTGTCGCTGAAAAGCAGTTTCCCTCCCAGGCGCTGTTCAGCGTTACGAAGCAGCATCCATGCCCTCTTGTATTGAATTCCGGTTTGTTTGGCAGCCTGAAGAATGGAACCGGTCTCACGGACTGCTTTCAGAAGATCCATCCTTCCCTCACCGAACAACGGTTGTCCATGGATGTTCAGCCAGTGCTTGCCGCCGAATGTAATTGGTGAATTGTCCCCTATTCTCATCAATCCGATAACAAGCTGGGTAATCCTGCCCGCGCTCACTTCTGAAACCGGACCATCCAGAGTAAGGTCCGCCTTGAGTTCCAGCCCTTCCGCAGACTGTTTTTTAACGGAATCCGAACCTATGTGAATATGAAAATCCGGATCGAAATTATTCAGTATCGAATTACTCTCGAAAATCACAATATCCGTTTTGAACGAAAAATTTTCAGCCGCATCCGCCAGCTCATCGATTTCTGAATATTTCAGGAAAAGTACTTCGGAAGCTCCGGCAGCATCGAAGAGGTATGTGTCCGTACCGGGAGGTCCCGGAGCATCACTTCTACCATCCGGACCATGTCCCCTGTAAGACAGTTTGGCGCAGGCAACTGTCAGTCCGTAAATCGTAAGCTGTTCTACAAGATTTACGATGACAAGTGTTTTCCCAAGTTTCCTGCAATCGGAAGAAACAACTATACTTTTTCCCAAAACACTCCTAACGGACACTATTCGCAGGGTTATTCATATGAAACATAACGCTGATTTCAGCATTTGAAAACTACGGTTTCCATGATCCTGAACAGCCGCTGATCTACAGGACTTCTCCGTAATATCCATTGCTTCCATCTCTCGATATTTAATATAATACTACAAATTAAGTATGTATTTATTTGCCTTGCATAATTGGAGGACCAATGAGAGCATTATTATTGCCGCTTTGTATTCTGACGGCTGGGATGACGTACGGTTTCCCGGTTTTTCAAGAAGGTTGCTACCTGTACTGTTCCGGCGATACGCTTGTTGCTGCTTACAACGCTTCTCCGGCAGTGTTTGACTGGGACGGGGATGGCACGGTGGATTTGCTTACCGCGTGCTGCGAGGAAAGTGGCTCCGATAAAGTTGGTACCATCCGCTTTTACAGGAATACCGGCACTAACCAGAATCCCGTATTCACCGGCTTTACTTACTTGCAGGCTGATGGAGAAGATATTCATGCTCTTGGTCACTGTTGACCAAAGACAGGAGCCAGAAATCCACAGGTTGTGGACATGAACAATGATGGCCTCTCGGATATTCTTGTTGGTGAATACCAG
>CAZOQQ010000088.1:0-8751 GCA_964582075.1 uncultured bacterium
GCAAACTGGCAGTTTCCGAGGGCGGGAGCCACAACCTTGTTCTTGCCTGCCCGTTTAGCCATGTACATTCTCTGATCGGCGTATTTCAGCAGCATGTTGCGGTCTCCAACATCCGTGAGATAGGTGGATACACCAAGGCTTATGGTTACTTTCCCAAGGGGCTGCTGCTCGGAATGAGGTATGATGTACGACGATTCGGCAACCTTCTTGCGAATCCTTTCGGCAATATCTGAAGCTTCCTGCTCCCCGGTAAACGGAAGTATGCATACAAATTCTTCCCCGCCGTACCTTATGAGAATATCAACCTCTCTCGTTGCGCTGCTCATTGCCTTTACTACGGTCTTCAACAGTGTATTTCCCATCGGATGACCCCATGAATCATTGTAGTTCTTGAAATCATCAATATCCATCATAATAAGTGAGAATGGAAAATTAGACCTGTCCGTTCTTCTGAATTCATCTTCAAGCTTCTCCTCAAAAAACCTGAGGTTGCCAAGTCCGGTCAGTTTATCCCTTCGCGCAAGACTGAGTATCCGTGAATGAAGCATCGCGTTTTCTACGGCTGTTGCCGCGTGGTTGGCAAGAGCCACCACGGTTCTTTCAGATTCCAGAGAAAATCTTTCAGGAACCGGACTTTGTATATCAACTGCGCCCACAACCCTCTCCTGAACTATCATGGGAACGGAAAGTTCACTCATGGTGCTCCTGAGATTCTCAAAGTATCTGCCATCCTCACGAACCTGTTTGATATTAATGGGTTTCCTGAAAGCTACAGAACTGGCTACAACCCCCTTTGATATACTGTCTTCAAGCCTGATACCGCTGTTTTTCACGGGTGTGTCAATCTTTATTACCAGGCCTTCCGGATCGGTTTTTTGATCGTACCCTGCAGTCGCCACGACTTTGACTGAATTCGGGATCAGGTTTTCCCTTGTACCCTCAGCCAGAAAAACGGAAACGGCTTCAGAAGGAAAGAACCTCCGCAGCGTTTTTACGATTTCCTTGCAGATTTTATCAAGATCCTGAGTTGAATTCAGCTCTCGACCGATAACCGAGATATTCTCCAGTTCCTCATTCTTTTTTCTAAGGTTCTCCCTCAGCTTGTAGCTTTCCGTAATATCGTTTGCCATGATAACGATTCCTGCGAAATGACCCGCTCTCTGAAAGGGAAGATAACTGACATTCAGAACGACATCACTCCTGCCTGCCCGGTTGACGTATACCTGAACATTCAGAACCGGCTTCTCTTCGTTCAAAGCTCTGGAAAAAGCGTCTTCCTCGTTCGAAACAAGAACGGGAAGAACATCACTGACTTTTTTTCCCTCAAGATTTCTCGCGTTTCTGGCCAGAAGCTCGTAAGCCCTTGATGTCATTTGAAGGAGAATACCCGAATTATCGACTACCAGTATACCGGAATCAAGGCTGTTCATAATTGCCGACATCTGTTCACGTTCATCGGTGACATCCTCAAGAATCATCGCATTCAGGATAGCCCCCGCGGCATGAGCAGCGTAATGTCTTAAAGCTTCAAGGTCTGTTTTTTCTATTTTTCGCCCGGTAAGAAATCTGTCACATCGAATCAGTCCTACGGGCCTGCCGGCGGCAACAAGGGGCGTATCCACATAATTCGCTGATCCGGCCCACCAGACACTTTCCTCCGGCAGATCGATATCCTCTGATCTGACCTGCACAAGCTCTCTGATCGCAACTCCAGCCGGAAGGTCGGTATACTCACGAACATGAATTGAATCCGGAACATCCGTAAGATTTCTTCCTCTCGCTATTTCCGTCACGAGTTCATCCGTCTGCTCCAGGTACCTGGTCAGCCATACCCTGTCAAAGCTAAGTCCCGTAAGAATCCCGTTTGCCATCCTTTTGAAGATCTCACGAACACTCATGGTTCGTCCCAGTTCCTCCGTAAGGTTCCAGGTAGCCTCGAGTCTGTTAACCCTGTTCTCAAGATAACCGCAGAGTCTTTCAAGTATGGTTTCCCTATCTGGCGGGCGTCCCCTTGATACGTCGTAATCAATGTTCCCGGGAGTGTTTTTCACAAGGGAATTACACAGAGCAAGGAATTCCTCCGGCCTGACGGGAAGCTCTACCACACTGTCAGCTCCCGCCCATTCCGCTCTCTGGCGGAAGGAGGCATCAAGTCCCGGAGCAAGTAACAAAAAGGGAACCTCCGAAGAAGAGGGTTCCCTCTTGAGGTATCGGCACGTCTTCAGTCCGTCAAGCATGGGAAGAAAATACCCGCAGACTATAAGGGAAGGTGAAGATACACCTGCCCTTGCTATTACTTCCATACCCGTTTCACAGGTTATTACTTCAAATCCTTCGAGTTCCAGCACTTTCCTGAAAACCTGAAGAAGACCGGTATCGCTGTCAGCGATTATTACTCTTTTATTCCCATGCATTTATTAAATATCACTTCGGGATGGCTGGAAACATCGGGTTTACGCTTTCCCGTCAATCTCAGCCTGGGCAGCCGCCAGCCTTGCTATGGGAACCCTGAACGGAGAACAGGAAACGTAATTCAGGCCGGCAGAATTAAAGAAACGGATTGATCTGGGATCGCCGCCATGCTCTCCGCATACTCCGATTTTAAGATCAGGCTTGGTTTTACGACCTTCTTCAACTCCAATCTCAACGAATCGCCCGACTCCATCGATATCTATTGAGGAGAAAGGATCTTCCCTGTAAATACCCATCTTCACGTAATCGTTAAGAAATACGCCCGCGTCGTCCCTGGAGAATCCGCAGGACATCTGTGTCAGATCGTTTGTGCCGAAACTGAAGAAATCGGCATACTCTGCTATCTTCGCGGCAGCTACAGCCGCGCGGGGAATCTCTATCATCGTTCCAATACGGTAAGGAATGTAATCAGCACCCAGACCCCTGCTTTTCAAAATATCATCGATAACCTTCTGCGCTCTCTCTCTGGATATCCTGAGCTCCTCGGGATGCCCCACAAGCGGAATCATTATTTCGGGAAGAACATCGATTCCATCCTGTTTCACTTCTATCGCGGCTTCCATGATGGCTCGAACCTGCATATCGGAAACCTCAGGGTAAGTAAGTCCCAGTCTGCAACCTCTGTGACCAAGCATGGGGTTGAATTCATGAAGCTTGTCAACGGTATTTTTAATTTTCTCAACCGGCACATTCATCTCATGAGCCATTTCAAGCTGGCCTTCTTCATCCTTCGGCAGGAATTCGTGCAACGGAGGATCCAGAAGCCTTACGGTGCAGGGTCGTCCGTCAAGTACCCTGAATATCGCCGCGAAATCACCTCTCTGAAGGGGAAGCAGTTCATCAAGAGCGTCATTGTAATCCTTAAGAGGACCCGCAAGCTTCTTCTCAAGAACCGCTGTATCTCCTTCCGTCGATGAGATAAGATCCTTAAGGTTCTTCACCTCTTCGGCGACAAGAATGAGTTTTCTGAACGATACTATCCTTTCTTCACCGAAGAACATGTGCTCGGTTCTGCACAGGCCGATACCTTCCGCTCCGAAATTAACCGCTGCTGCCGTATCACGAACCGTCTCGGCATTCGCCCTTACGCCAAGTCTTCTGTATTCATCGGCCCATTTCATCAGTTCAGAATAATTCTGGTACAATTTCGATTCGGAAGGTTCACTTTCACCGGATGATATGGAAAGTATTTCAGATGATCTTACGTTCACCTTTCCGGCATAAACCTTCCCGCTGAAACCATCCAGCGCTATAAGATCACCTTCATTTATTTCCGTATCCCCGCATGTCATTTTTCTGGAAACGCTGTCAACGCGCAGATCACTTGCCCCGGCAACACATGGAAGCCCCATTCCCCTGGCGACAACAGCCGCGTGTGATGTCATTCCTCCGCGGGATGTTATTATCCCCTTCGAGGCGGACATTCCGCCTATATCCTCCGGGCTGGTTTCCTTTCTGCAGAGTATTACATCCTCTCCACGAGCAGCCCATTCTTCAGCAGTATCAGCTGAAAACACTGCTCTACCGCACGCTCCTCCGGGAGAAGCACTGAGCCCGGTTGTCAGGTATTTTGAATGTTCCGTACTTTCCCGGTCGAGAATCGGCGCAAAAAGCTGGTTGAAACTTGCTGTGGGAACACGTCCGATAGCAGTCTCCTTATCGATAAGACCCTGTTTAGCCATATCAACCGCTATGTTAAGCGCGGCGAATACTGTCCTTTTACCGGTTCTTGTCTGAAGGAGGAAGAGTTTTCCCTCCTGGATAGTAAATTCGATATCCTGCATGTCAAGATAATGCTCTTCAAGAATTGTTCTTGTTCTCATAAGTTCATCGTAGGCGGATTCGTTAACTTCACGCAATGTTGAAATGGGCTTGGGCGTTCTGATTCCCGCGACCACATCTTCGCCCTGGGCGTTCATCAGATACTCACCGTAGAATTTATTCTCACCGTTCGCGGGATTCCTGGTAAAGCAGACTCCGGTTCCCGAATCGTTACCCATATTGCCGAACACCATGGTTTGAACGTTCACCGCCGTACCGACAAGACCCGTTATCCCGTTTATCTGTCTGTACCTTATGGCTCTGGCGTTGTTCCATGAACCGAAAACGGCATCGATTGAAAGTCGCAGCTGATCCCAGGGGTTATCCGGGAAATGCTCACCTACTTCCCTGTCGTAAATTTTCCTGAACAGCGATACAACTTCCTTCAGATCATCAGTGGAAAGTTCCGTATCAAGGTTTACGCCTTTCCCGCTTTTCACGCTGTCAAGAGCTTCCTCGAAAGTACGATGAGGAATTCCCATTACAACATCACCGAACATCTGTATGAATCTTCTGTAGGCATCCCATACGAACCTGGGATTCCCTGTTTTATTTATCAGCGATTCAATGGAGTTTTCGTTCAGACCGAGATTCAACACCGTATCCATCATGCCCGGCATCGATATAGCCGCGCCGCTACGAACGGATACAAGAAGAGGTTCCTCTCCCGAACCGAATTTTTTTTCTGTAATCTTCTCCAGCAGGGCGAGTTTTTCTTTAATTTCTTCTTCGAGACCATCCGGCCAGGCTCCTTCCCGGCCATCCGCGTAGTAACCGGAACAGGCTTCGGTAGATATTGTAAACCCCGGAGGTACAGGGAGCCCCAACCTCGTCATCTCGGCAAGATTGGCGCCCTTGCCACCCAGTAACTCCTTCTGAGTGCGATTTCCTTCTGTTTCGTTACCACCGAAAAAATAGACATACTTTTTCCTGTTCATACGGCGCCTCTTTTCTTTGTAAGCAGAAATACACGAACTGTAAATATAAAGGAATCAGAGGTATCAAGTCTACTATTAGCATCTCTCATAAAACATTATATCTTAATTATTTAATATTAAATTATACTAGTCGGTTCGGTATATATCCCGGGAGACTGAATGGCATCTATTCTCGAAACACTTTCCTTAAAATAGAAATCAGGAAACTGCTGATTATTATCATATTTATCCGTTATATTAAAGTGAAATGGTATTCTCCGGGAGGTACTGCTTATGAGCGTCTTCACCGAATTACTTGTCGTCTCGCCGCTTTCGGACGGTAAAACATGGGTAATACTGCGTCCTTTCAGCTACGATGTGGGGAACAGGGGCAGCGGCGATACGGTAAGCGTAAGCACAGGTTTCATGACTGATTTCGCTTCGATTCCAAGGATTTTCTGGATTTTCCTGCCCTGCTGGGGTAAATACGGTAACGCGGCCGTGATTCACGACTGGCTTTACTGGACCCAGAAACGCTCAAGGAAAGAAGCTGACAGAATAATGCTTGAGGGGATGAAAGTTCTGAGAGTTCCCGCCTGGCAGAAATATTCCATCTATTCAGCCGTAAGAGCGTTCGGGTGGCTGGCATGGAAACGGAACCAGTGGGACAGGAAGGCGGGTTTCCAGAGGGTTCTCATCGTTTACAGGCTTAAGACAGGCGAAAAATCCAACCGTCCCGGTATGATATCCAGAACCTTCCAGCATTTCCAGAAACGCTCTTTATGACAATCAGATTCTATCCGGCGACACAGTTATCTGGAGCCCTTCTAGTTCAAGGATGACTCTGTGGTGTACGAGTCGGTCCGGACAGGTGTTGGTAATAAGGAACTGTGCAAAGTAAAAGCAAGGAATTAGAATATACTCTTATAAAAGTCTGGAGTAATTCCATAGGTTACAGGCAAGGCTGTACTGTAGCTGCTAAGGAATTTGCAATCGCTACTGATGGAAATGTACTTCCATGCAGAGCCATGTATTATGAAGCAATGAACGCTGGAGAACTGAAACCTTATGCAGATGAAAATGATTGTTGCAGATATAAACAGGAGAGTATGCTGAAAATGCACATTAAACTGAGACATGCAACAAATGAAATCTGAACACATCGTGTTCATTATTATCATGCTGCTTTCCTGCAGCAATGAATACGAAGAAATGAATCCTGTTTCCTATCAGACAATTGATGAGTTATCAGAAGTATCCATCGAACAGTTAACTGAGATCCCATACAAGTATGCAAATAATAATGGTACGTTTATGCCAGGTTGCATTGATTCCTCAGATGATTGCTTAGTTCTGGGTTTCTGTGGAGATTCAACCACTGCGGGGATATCAGCTTACGATTGGGAAGGAGAACTGCTCTGGTCAACAGAGTATGGAACATATGGATATGCATCAGCAGTATGTATTGATGAAAACAGAGTACTCTTTTCTGTTTTAGATGAAATTCCGGTTCTTGATATTACCACTGGCGAGTTAATTGAATCAATCAGCGTGGAAGGACTCAGTGATAGCATCATGCTGCCTGAGCTGCCTGGTGAGTCTATGCCTGACCTGAAAGCTGCTCAGGGAATGGAAATCCGCAAAGGAACAATGTTGTGGAACAAGCCGGAATGTGATTTAGGATTTTCATATTGTGGTTTTTTATCCGATTTAGATTGTTCCTTCCAAAGACATCTGAGGGTTACACGAATCGACGGGCTGTGGTACATCGGTATGACTGAAGGTCATTTCGATAGACTAAGTATCTACAAGGTACCGGATTTTCAGTATTCACTACGACCGAAGGTATTCGATATTACACTTACCGACACTTCGGTTGTTGCACTTCTATCGTACAGAGACATAATAATGGAGTTCGCCTACGATGGAAAACTAATAAGAACTACCTATTTCGGACATGAACTTGAAGGTCCTGTCGAATTCATTTACGACGACGGTTTTATGGGTAATACGACCTACAGATACTTGATTGCCGATGTAGATATTGATGATGAAGGATTCATTTATCTTCTTTACTCCGGTTATGGAGTTGGTCAGAACGGTAACGCCGAGATCTGGAAGGTGAATACTGTTTCACATACCGCTTACATGGCCCGGCTGAATCATTCCGCGGTGGCTTTCACGGTTTGCGGCAACAAAGCGGCAGTAGTGGAGCAGCAGTATGAACCTGGCGAGGACGGTCAGGTTGTTCTTACAGGAACCCCTTCGATTCATCTGTATCAGATAGACTGGAAGAATAGTACAGGTGTCTGATTATTCCATTACCTTACTGCTGTTTATCCTTCTTTGTACTATTGGATTATCCTGCCGGTCAGATGTTAACAGTGATGCTGGTATTTACGAAGAACTGATCGAGTGGAGAGAATGGCTCGAAGCGTCCAGTCCTCCGGAAGTTGAAACTGACATGCCGTTTTACATTCCTTCCGATACAATACTGTCACCGGAAAAGTGCAATTATGAATATTTCATGATAGAGAGTTTTGTGATTGATAAAGACAGGATATTTTTCAGCGATGGGAAAACCAGCACTCTACTGGCGTATACCATCGATGGAGAGCTTCTCTGGAAAATCGGCGGTAAGGGAGAGGGCCCCGGTCTCTTCAGCGGTATTGGGGAGATAGCCTGCAAAGGTGATACTCTCGCTGTGTGTAATCATGGTGTAGGTCGAATAGATTATTTCGACTGTAACACAGGTGATTGGATATCATCAATATCGATATATTGGCCGTATGATCTATGTTTTCTTCCTGATGGTAAACTTGTTGTATTGAGCCTGATGGAAAGTAACCTGATTACCGTGTTTGCATCTTCAGGGGAAAGACTATCCAGTTTCGGTTCATGGAATGCTCCGGGAGAAGAAGTCTTTTATTCAATTTTCTCAGCAAGCAACAGGAATATGCGTTCAACTCTCATCGGTGACAGCATACTGGCGGTCAATTCCTATTTCTATAATTGGTGCCAGCTGTACAATCTGAATTCGGGAGAACTCATTACATCTTTCAAACGGAAACTGCCTTTTCCGGAGATGGAATTTGAAATAAATAATGGTGGAGTTGTTGGGAAAATACATGCGATCGATATTGCTTCGTTCGGTGATAAGATTGCAATCTTGCACAGACCGCCAGAGGAGAGTTGGAAAATGCCATCAAGGTATGATGAAGTTCCCTATTATGAAGTCGACTTTGCGATGGTTGATATCTGGAATATAGACGGAGAGTATACAGGCAGTTTTGCCTTCCCCCGTGGAGTAGGACGTATCCTCTGGCACGATGGTATACTGTACGGCGCAACAGATGGGACCGGGGAACTGATTCGTTTCGATGAGATAAACATCAATCTGGAAATACACCAGTAGTAAATTCATTGAAGTTATGAAATGTCAACACCGGTTTATTTAACTGGAATGTTTCAGATATCTGTAAAAAGATCGGAGCGAAATCAGTGGCCACATAACTCCGAAATGGGTGGCCAGTTTGATCCG
>CAZOQQ010000089.1:0-8650 GCA_964582075.1 uncultured bacterium
GCGATATGCCGCCTCGTGTATCCATTGCTGCCGAAGGCAGCAACTGAATCAACAGGCATAAAACGATGATTCTCATGTAAACCCTTTTTCACAAATATCAGGCAGGTTATCCAGCGAACACGCTTTTACTCCTCCACTTTTGAAGATTGCCAGTATGCGGTCATTCCAACCGGCCGGAACGACCCATAATGTAACACCCGTTCCAAGCGCCGCGGCGGATCTTCCAACAATTGATAAAGCCCTCTTTTCGGGCGGAATTCTTTCAGAAAAAGATTGGGGAATAATCCCAATATCGTTTTTGAAAAAAGGAACAAGAAGAGAAATCCCCCGCCATGGTGTCAGTCTGAGAGAACGGCTGAAACCGTAATCACGCAAAATCTTCCATGTGTAACCGTAAATGCTTCTGGGCTGCTTTGCCGGCAGCTTCGAACCCAGTCTGAAAGAAGGTTCGGAACGGAAAGGAACAAATGAGCGCAGGACTTCGGTCATTTCGGAAGGAAGATATGCAGGAAGAGGGGTTTCTGTGCCTGTAACTCTTCTCCCCAGTTCGGTCCAGAAGTAGCGATACCATCTGTTCTTCAATCTGTTTGCCCCGCTTCATCCGTAAGGGCCAGGTCAACAACCGTGCCGATCAGATCGTAACGAAAACCTCTCCGTCTCAGATAGCCCATGGCCCTGCGCAAAGCAGCTTTCTTTTCAAGATGTCCATATTTCTCTCTAACGGTTTTCACCAGAATCTTCTGCAGATCGCTTTCGTCGCGGTCAGCGAGCAGTCCATCGATGATGCTTTCAGGAATTCCCCTCTTTCCAAGCTCCATTCTAATCCTGAAATTACCCATGGGTGAACTGTCAGAGTGGCTTCGTATATAGATCGACGCGTAACGCTTATCATCCACCAGTCCGTTTCGTTCAGCCCATTCCAGAGTATCATCGATTACTCTTTCGTGATATTTTCTGCCATATAGATAGGACATCAGCTGATGTTCCGTACGCTCGTATCTGGACAGGAACCTCTCCGTATCGCTTCGGGCTGCCGGTGTTTGCACCCTGATGGATGTTTCCCTGATTTCAACTGTGTTAACAATAGAATCGGGGTGCAGCCCCATCGCGGAAACCGTCTTCGATGGAAGAAGCCATGATCCGTCGGCGGTGACTACAAGTTGCCATCCTCTTCGGAGACTGACTAACTCCTCAACTGGAAGATCTGCTATTCCTGCTCCTCCTGTTTCTTCTCCGAATTGGTGTTCGGGCCGGGAATTTCAAGTTTCTCTCTGAGATCGGCTTCAAGAGTCGCGGCGATTTCCGGATTGTCAACGAGGAACTGCCTGCTTTTTTCACGTCCCTGGCCCAGCTGGGTATCACCCATGGAGTACCATGTTCCCCTGCGCGAAATCAGATCGTTATCAAGACCAAGATCTATCAGTTCCCCTTCGTGAGAAATCCCGAAACCGTGAAGTATATCGCATTCGACTTTTCTGAAAGGGGGAGCGAGCTTGTTTTTAACAACTTTTATCCTTGTTCGGCTGCCTATCACTTCGTCTCCGTTTTTTATCGAGGCAATTCTTCTCACATCCAGACGGACACTGCTGTAGAACTTAAGGGCTCTTCCACCCGTGGTGGTTTCGGGATTCCCGAACATTACGCCAATCTTCATACGTATCTGGTTAATGAACACCACCGCGCAGTTGGACTGAGAAACGACACCTGTGAGTTTTCTCAGGGCTTGAGACATCAGGCGCGCCTGAAGACCCACGTGGCTGTCACCCATCTCTCCCTCGATTTCAGCTCTGGGAACCAGTGCGGCAACGGAATCTATAACTATTACATCTATGGCATTACTTCTTACAAGCATTTCTGTTATCTCAAGAGCCTGTTCTCCATTGGATGGTTGTGAAACCAGAAGGTCATCAATATTAACACCAAGGTTTCTTGAGTACACCGGGTCCAGAGCGTGTTCGGCATCTATGAAAGCGACTTCCCCACCCAGTTTCTGGGCACTGGCAATTATGTGAAGCGCGAGTGTTGTTTTGCCCGATGCCTCTGCTCCGTATATTTCCGTGACTCTGCCTCTTGGAATACCCCCGATACCCAGCGCGGCATCCAGCGATATTGAACCGGATGGTATAACATCCACGTTCATATGTGTGTTTTCACCGAGTCTCATAACGGCTCCCTGTCCGAACTGCTTTTGAATCTGATGAAACGCAGCCTGAAGCGCTTTTTCCTTTTCGGAGGAACTGTTCTTTTTCCCAGCCATTTGATCAACCTTTCAGCTTAATGTAAATCGTATCTTTCAAGGAAAGTGTATTCCGGACCATGTGAGGTTAATTTGCTGTTTATAATAGCCGCTTCGGTAAATACTCCTCTTATTTCATCCGGTGGATCGAGTTTCGGCATTTCCAAAGATCGTCCTCGTCTTGCTATGGTAAGATGCGGAATAAACTTATTTCCACTTTTTCTCTCTTTCTCATCGGGAATACGACCCAGTTCTCCTGCCAACCTGGATATCTCTTCAGGTACGCTTCCTCCGAGCCAGAGTACGGAGGGAGATTTCTTCTTTCCAAATGTACCGATTTTGAAGAGTGAGAACTCCAGAGGACCGGGATGCCATGAGGAGAGAATATTATGTATTTCCCGAACTCCGGATTTGGGAATATCACCAAAATACCGTAACGTAAGATGCATCGCGTCCGTGCGAACCCACTTAAGCAAAGGGTACAGTGAAACAAACGGTTTCCGCCAGTCTGCGATCTTTTCAATAACCCGACCCGGCAACTCCAATGCGGCGAAAATTCTCACTTCATCTCTTCCTCAAGTTTCGCGTACAGCTTTTCGAGAAGATAGTCAGCCGCCGCTCTTCTGACCACGTCACGCTTTCCGGAGAATCTTTTCATTTCAGAGGAAATTGACCGTTCGCTGCAAACAACCATCCAAACGGTACCTACGGGTTTCTTTGCCGTACCGCCGCCCGGGCCCGCGATTCCGGAAACGGAAATCGACATATCTGTTCCCATAAGTTTCCTCACGCCGGTGGCCATAGCCCTGGTGGTTTCACTGCTGACCGCGCCATTCTTTTTTATTAGGGATGAGGGAACGTTCAGCAAATCCGTTTTGGCAGTGTTCGAATAGGCGATTACTCCGCCTTTGTACCACCTGGAAGATCCGGGAATGGAAGTCAGTAACATCCCCAGTAAACCTCCCGTACATGATTCCGCTGATGAAAGCGTTCTACCGGCTTTCCTGAAAGCGCTTCCTATCCGTTTTACGAGTTCTGCTTCAGATAATCCCATAGATACAATTTCCCGCGAAAACAACCAGAGCCGCCATGATTCCGGCAGCAACATCATCCAGCATAATACCGGCAGCCGAGTTCATTCTGTCAAAAAACGAAACCGGCCAGGGTTTGAAGATATCGAAAATTCTGAACAGCACGAAAGCCGCGAGAACACCAATAGCTCCCCAGTCCGGGGGAACCGCCATGATTGATATCCAGCATCCCGCGAATTCATCAATAACAACCTTTGACGGATCTCCACCCCATCTTTTTCTGCCTGCGTAACTTCCCCAGAAACCCAGTAGAAGGAAAAGCGCGAGAAGTATCCATGGGAGAAATCCCCCAGGTTTGAGAATAAGGTATAATCCGCCGGACACAAGACTTCCAGCCGTTCCGGGCGCAAAAGGTGAATATCCCGCTCCGAAAACGGTAGCTACCGCCGTACCGGCTGTAAGTAAACGGTTTCTCAAAGAACGAGCCTCCTGAGTATCGATCTGTTACGCCAAAAGTAATCCGCGCCCGATAATATTGAGAGCAGAACTGCTACAAGAAGAAGTATATCGGCTGAAAACAGCAGTAGATCCGTTCCCGAAAATAGATCCAGCCCTCCAATTGAAAGAAAAGCTGTTCTTCCGTTGTAATCGTGAAAAATCACGGAAAACAGCAGGTAACAGAATACGGAAAGCATCTGGGTTGAGGTTTTATATTTCCCCATTCCGGAAGGAACTATAAGTACTCCCGCATACGCAGCAATCGATCGGAGTCCGGTTACAAGCAGTTCCCTTCCTATTACCAGATACAAAGCCCAGACAGGGATAAGATTTATCTGGTTCAAGCCTATCAGTGCCAGGGATATCAGCAGTTTATCTGCAAGTGGATCAAGGAATTTACCAAGATTTGTGATCCATCCGTATTTTCTGGCGAGATATCCGTCGTATAGGTCTGTCAGTGATGCTACCGCAAACACAATAAGCGCGGCTATCCTGGATTCCAGTCTGTTATCAATGAGAAGAAGCATGAAAACCGGGCTCAGCAGTATTCTGATAATAGAAAGACGATTAGGCCAATTCAAATGCACCTGTTCAGACTTTCTGTCGTCCCTGGAAAGCCTGGCTCAGTGTAAGTGAATCTGCAAATTCAATGGATGCGCCGGGAGGAAGTCCCCGGGCCAGCCTGGTTATCGAAGCCCGGCCTTTTTCAAGAATTCTGGCAATATACGCGGATGTAGCTTCTCCATCCGCAGTTGAATCCAGGGCCAGAATAACTTCATCAACCTCGAATCTTTCAATCATTTTCCTGAGCTTGTCTATTCCAAGTTCGCCGGGTCCGATTCCATCAAGTGGAGCGAGAAAGCCGTGGAGAACGAAATATTTTCCTCTGTATAGCCCCGCGTCTTCTATCGCTCTCATATCGGCCGGATTATGTACAACACAGATCGAATCAAGACGGGAGCTGCTGGAACAAATATCACATATATCATTCTCGGTAATGTTCCTGCAGATTGAACACTCTCCCACATTCTGCCATACCCGGCCTAGTGCTTCGGAAAGATCCCTTGCCAGTTCCCTGTTGTCAACAATATTGAAGGCCAGCCTCATCGCTGTTTTTCTGCCAATACCGGGAAGTCTCTGAAACTGTTCCGTGAGCCGGTCGAAGAGAGCTGAACTCACATCAGGCCTCCCAGTCCGGGAAGCCCCAGTGCGTTTATTCTATCCTCCGAAAGTTTTTTGCTTCGGGAAACCGCGTCCTTCACCGCAACCAGGATAAGATCCTCCAGCATTTCCACATCATCCGGATCAAGAGTCTCCGGTGAAATAGTAAGATCAACCAGTTCTCCCTGCCCTGTGACTACCGCCCGGACAAGACCGTCAGCAGCCGATCCTTCCACTCTTTCTTTAGCTAGGTCATCCTGGGCTTTCAACACTCCCGCCTGCATTCTCTGCGCCTGCTCCATCATTTTTTTCAGTTGTTTCTGGTTCATTGATCCTCCCGGATAATCTTCTAAACAGCATCAAAGAGTCCCAGTATTTCCCGGGATATCTTTTTTTCCTCTTCACTTTCAGTACCAGACGCGTTTTTCTGCTTCAGATCTTCATCCTCCGGAACCTCTTCGGTACCATTATCCGGGTCATCCTCCCCTTTTTCTTCCGGAGGATATTCCGGAGCAGCGGTAACTTCGGCTGGTGATTTTTCATCTTTCGGAAAGGTTTCTTGCACTGTTTCTTCCATACGCCGCTCAACTACTTTTTCCGTTACTCCCGGCAATTCGTTAATGGAAAACGCCATGGACAGTTTTGATGCTGTCATTACAGCTGTTTCCAGTGTTATACGGGGAAGGTTGCTTCTTCTGATTTCAATGGCGGCACCGCTCAGTATTCTCAGAATGTTGAGAACCGCGACATCCGGAAGTTCTCCGGACAGTTCGAACAGGAGTTTTTTTTCAGATTCCGGAACATCGGCAAGGCTTTCCGACGCACCTGTAACTGCGAGCAGCAAATTACGAAGAAACACGATAAGCGCGTCGAGGAGTTCATCTACACTATACCCGTCTGCAAGAGAACCGGACACATGGTCAATGGCCTCTGAAGTGTTCCCTGACAGTATACTGGATGTAATATCGGCAAGCAGTTCTGCTTCAACTATACCAAGAAGTTTAGCTACTTCCTCACCTTTTATATCTTTTCCAGAGAAACTTACAAGCTGATCCATAAGTGAAAGCGCATCACGCATACTTCCTCCGCTTGCCCTGCACATTAAACCCAGTGCCGCGTTGTCCAGCGAAATACCTTCGCTGGAAGCTTCCCTCCTCAGATACCCGGACATGTCGGACGCGGGAATACGCCTGAAATCAAATCTCTGGCATCTGCTTAGAATAGTATCGGGAACCTTTCTGGGCTGAGTCGTAGCAAAAATGAAAACGACCGAATCGGGCGGTTCCTCCAGAATTTTCAGAAGAGCGTTGAACGCCTCCTTGGTGAGCATATGGACTTCGTCAATAATATAAATCTTGTATCTTCCCGAAACGGAAGCGTAGCGTGCTTTTTCCCTGAGTTCTCTTATCTGGTCTATCCCCCTGTTGCTGGCTCCATCTATTTCCATGACATCCATATGGTTACCAACAGTTATACTTCTACAGGAGTCACATTTCTGACAGGGGCTGGAAGTCGGTCCTTTTTCGCAGTTAAGAGCCTTGGCGAAAATCCTCGCGGTAGTAGTCTTTCCAACTCCCCGGGGTCCTGTCATCAGATAGGCATGGCCTATTCTCCCCGTCTCGATTGCATTTTTGAGCGTTACGGTGACATGATCCTGTGATAGTACTTCGTCGAATGTCTGAGGACGCCATTTCCGTGCAAAAACCAGATAACTCAATTCTTCCTCCGTTCTGCCGGCTGTGCGTATCTGCTGGACAAGTTTCACAAGATGCACATTGCAGCCAGCTCAGATCAGGTTGGCCTGTATCACCCGGCAGACATCGCTAACCGCTGCTACCTTCCGGTCCTGACGGGGTTCACGAGCTGACGCCGCACAGGTCCTGGTCATCAACACTACTTACAAAAATACATACTCACTGCACATTGCCGCACAGATATTTCAGCCCCGCTGTAGCGGATTGCGGGTACAGGGCACCGCTAGCTCCCCGCCTAGCACAGCCGGCAGTGGAATATACCTACGCAAACCATACTAGAGAAGTGGACCACATGGTAAACTCAGTTAAGGGGCATTACCACCGTGGAATTGGAATCCGACCTGTCACTGGCAGTATTCATATCCCTGCCACCGCGGCAGAATATGAATAGTATGGAAATGACTGCAGAAATGAACAGAAACATTCCAATTATTTTTCCCGGTATGCCCGAGTTAACTTTACACAATCTTATTGCTGCTGCAGACGCACCTTTTTTCCGGAATCTGATTCGTGTTTCCTTAACCATTCCGGAAATACAGACCGAAAGAGGTTTTCCGCAGCGTAACGAGTGATTTAGATCTGCTGATGACTCCATCAGTTTTCTAAGACCATTAGTTACAAGAATAACAGATTGTCCGGGTTTCAGGATGATGTGCTTTATTTCAGTAGAAGAAAGGTCCATGACATCCTTTGACCCGTGATTCCCATTGCCGACAAGGAAAGTACGACAGGAGCCTGTGCTGTAAACCCAAACCTCTTCTCCCATAACTGCCGCGGCAGCAAATGAACAGGAATCACCTTTCTTTTTCGAAGCTTCCGCTTCGATTTCATCAATAGAATCCTGCAGTACATCCACAATACCGTAAGCAGCACCTTCGGCAAATGAATCTCTTATAACAGCTACTGCTTCCCCGGCACAACCGGAATTCCGGGAAACGTTCTCTGCGATGGCAACGACACTGGCGATTGCTGTTGAACCCGTGAACCCATCCGCATACGATTCCATTCTTGATCGCCCGGGCTGGTTGATCCATGATAATTCAATCCGGTTTTCAGATCGCAAAATCTAACTGCTTCCGCACATACTGAATACTTTCAAAGGATTATTCCATTCTCGGTACAATTATCAGGATACAGGATAAAATATCTGGTGGAGATGAGCGGGATCGAACCGCCGACCTCTGCCTTGCGAAGGCAGCGCTCTTCCAACTGAGCTACATCCCCACAATAAATATTAACTATTATCCCCGGTAACTGACCAGACCTCCACCCCTTACATCACTCTATAAGGTACACTTTCCCAAGACCGGTTATCTCCGTAAAGTTTTCCGGAGTTCCGGTATTAGAAAGCATTATTCCAGGATCGGTTACTATAATAGATGATGTTCTAACGTAAAAGGTACGCTTGTTTCCTCCCAGCAGAATGATACGAACCGGATATTTCGCCGTGAATACGGCTTTTTCACGGGTTTTCTCCTTCACTACATAAAGGGAACGGTTCCCGGGAATATCAAGCAGTTCAGCAGTAATGGCACCTGTATTCAGGACTACCGCATCTTTGCGAATAATCATATTCTCTTTTACTTCGACTATCAGAGGTTCTATCGGACCACAATTCAGCAGGAAGGTCCCCTCACCTGAAATCGCGATTGTTCCATTCTCTGCAAATTCGGTTACAAGCGGCTTCTCGTAAATGGAAAGGATGGATTCAGACAAATTTACGGTTCCCGATTTTAAATGAACTGTAAGCAATCCTGATTCTCTGGACCACTTGTCAATACGAAACCTGGCTTCCTGCTTCATAACAACCTTAAGTACCCCGTCAGCAGCAGTTTTTTCTTCTACGGGCTGCTCTTCAGGTTCAGCCTTCTCTTCGGGTTCCGGGGCGGCTTCCTCTACGGGCTGCTCTTCGGCCTCAGCCTTCTCTTCGGGTTCCGGGGCGGCTTCCTCTACGGGCTGCTCTTCGGCCT
>CAZOQQ010000090.1:0-8579 GCA_964582075.1 uncultured bacterium
CAATTAAATTCACCATGTATAAATCCTGTATTACGGAATCCGGGTATTTGAACATCTAGCCTGAACGGGGTATTGAAATTATGCTTGATTAGTATGTGGAACTATACTTGCTGAACTGTATATTTCCAGTAACTTTATTAATGGAGCTTTCAAGAGATACAGGTACCGCAGATTTCCCCGCGTTCGGAAAGGAAACAGTATCGTACCAGTCAATCTGAATTCCAGCCTGAAATACATGGTGTTATTTTTGTTGCTATTATCTTCAGCTGTGAGCGCGGCTTTTACGGAACCTGTTGTGGACTCCATCTATGTTACTGGAGATTTCTCTTTACCGGAGCATAAACTTCTTGAAAATACCGGACTTCACCCGGGAGCATCCCTTCTGAGGATAACGCCTGTACAGGTCAGGGACGATATAATTGATAATCTGAACAATATTGGGTATCTGGACGCGATTGTTACCGTTCAATGGCCAATGTGGGATGATGATATAAACATTGTCAGAATATCCGTTGAAACCGGAACAAAGAGCCTGCTGTCCGGCTTCGTGTTCAACGGTGTGGAACTTTTCCCGGTGGATTCACTTGTTTCTCTTTATCCAGGTGTTCCGGGTGAGCCGATTACGCCGGGAGACACTCTCTCTTTCAGGAATTCAATACTCAACCTTTACGATGAGAGAGGGTACATCTATTCATCGGTCAGCATCAATCTTCTAAGCATGAATGAAACCGGCAGCGAAGCTGGATACCGTGCTGTTGAGTGCGATATTAAGGAGAATGAGCAGACGTATCTTGGTGATATTTCGGTCACCGGACTGGAAACAATCCGCAGGATAGTAATTACAAGGGAGATACTGATTCAGCCGGGCGATTCTTTGAATATGGAGCTTCTCAGACAGTCAATCAGTTCCATTTACGGGCTTGGTCTGTTCCAGGATGTCAGGTTCTCCTACCATCCCGAACAGAACGACAGTTCTATCGTGAACCTTGATATTTCCGTAAGTGAGAGTAGATACAAAAGGATTGATCTGGGTACAGGATACGTATCGCCTTCGGCTGTTATTGGAAGCGTGACGTGGCTTCACCCCAACATTATGGGAAACAATCAGAGGTTGACCATCGGTATAAGAATGATGGAGTTCATAGGTTCCCGGGAAGGACGCAGAATAGAACCGGAGATCATTTACGAAGAACCCTGGTTTATTTCATCAAGATGGAAATGGCAGCTGAAACTGGGATACCTCTACCTGTTTACTCCCGGTATCAGGCAAAGGAGTTATTCCATAACTTCCACATTCGCAAGAGATATCACCGGGCACATGAAATTCTCTGCGGGTTACAGCCTCGAGTACGAGAAGTACAACGAATGGACAGACAGCACTTTTACTTCTACCGGATGGAGAACAACATCCAGCATAACCACATCTCTGGTACACGATACAAGAAATCCCGTAATGGATCCACTGCGTGGACACTGGATAATGGGCGAGGGTAAACTGTCGGGCGGTTTTCTGGGCGGCAGTGATTATTACAGGGTAGACAGTGATGCCAGGTTCTACTTTCCTCTCAGCAATGATTTTGTTCTTGCCGGTCGCCTGAAACTTGGAAGCGCGTTTCCCTATGGTGAAGACACAACCATACCACCGGATGAAAGATTCTACCTTGGCGGAGGAACTACTGTAAGGGGTTATCCCTTCAATTCCCTGGGCCCGAAAGATGTCGATGGAAACCCTGTGGGGGGCAGGCTTCTTGTTCTTGGAAATCTGGAAGTAAGAGTCAGAATAGTCGGGAATCTCGGGGTTGTTCTTTTCACGGATACCGGAGGACTCTGGAATTCTTTTGACGAGGTTGATCTTAACTCAGCGGGATTCGGAACAGGATTCGGATTGCGCTATCACACTGTTTTTGGTCCCATCAGGCTTGATTATGGTTTTGCGCCCACCTGGAGGAACTCCCTGAAAAGGGGAAAGATATACATCGGAATCGGCCATGTGTTCTAAAATGAAGAACACAGAGGTGAGTAATCCATGAAAAGACGTTGTCGTCTGATTCAGTGGTTGAAGAAGATTCTTCTGGGATTCCTGTTGCTGCTGGTATCCCTCTATATCCTTCTGGCAACCGGATTTCTCGGGGATGTTCCCGGGAAAATAGCGGGTTTGCTCGCGTCAGATAAAAGAACTTCTCTGGTTTTCAGGGGGCTGCATACAGACATCTTCTGGAACACTTCTGCTGACTCCGTCATAGTATATGATTCCAATGGCCTTGTTGTTGCCGTATCCGGAGTTCAGATACATGGAAGTCTTTTTGATTACCTCTTAAGCGGGCATGTTAACCGCGTAATCGTTGATAGACTTGTGATTGAACTGTCTTCAGATGACAGTGCATCTCAGCATCAATCCGAATCTCTGGATTCCATACTCTGTAGTATTGATGCAGGTATTGCTGTAAGTACCGACCGGCTGTTGCTGTGGAATGGCATGATAACCGATCCATCCGGCATAATTATTGATTCCATGTACTTCGACGCTTCCATAGACAAAACGGTTGGAGTGGCCGTTTATGTGGACTCTGCCGGGGTCAACCTGCCGGGTTTCGGCAGAATCGGAGGCAACGGGCTTCTGCGCATGTTCGATGGTGATGTTATGACCGACGGATTCATAGGATTTGCCGCTCCCGGTTCACTGCTGGTTTCCGGGATCCTTTCCGGTTCGGAGGAGACCCTCGACCTTGAAATTTCCGGAAGCGGGGGAACTTCATCGCTCGGTATACCCGTTGATCTGGCGGTTTGCTTCGCGGGAAGCTTAACTGGAAAGCTCTCTGACCTCAAGGTTGATCTGGCACTGTCCGAAGGCAGAGGGATTCTCCTGGGTAAAGAAGCATCTTTGGAAGTGGATACGCTTACGGCGGATCTTCAGAGTATTACAGTGCGTAACCTTCGACTTGCAGCGGGCGATGTTGAACTGTACCTGGACGGGGGATTTGACATAGGATCCATGGCATGGAATACGGCTGTCCGGATGAATTTATCAAATACCGATATTTCGGACTATTTTGAAGGTATTCCGGCTTCAGATGTTTCCGGTTCAGTTTCAGTCCGTTGCAACGGGACGGGTTCCTCCTGTTTTGCTGGAAACGCGACGGTTGATCTCGCGGAATCCTCCCTGGAAATCGCAGACTTTTCCACACTCCATGTCGACGCGACTCTATCGGATAATTCCATTAACATGAAGGGGGCCGTTACCATCGGTAATGGAAGCGTATCTTTCTCCGGTGGTGGTTATGCAGGATCGGGGTGGCTTCCCGAATCGTGGACAATGAGGGCGGAGGGTGAAATCCCTGATTTTTCTTTTTTGAAGGGGTTCGATGTCCCCGGAAACACTGATATTGGTTCTGCGTATTTCTCCCTTGATGGAAATGGTACCCGATTCGGTATGAATATCCGTGGCAGTGCGGGAGTAAGGCAGTTTGGAGTTGATGGAATCTCAGCTGAACAGGCATCGCTCAGCGGCTCACTGAACTTTTCCACAAGGAATGTTGTTGAAGGAATTCCCTTCGGAATAAGTTTTAACGGCAGTGCTGAAGTACTCGATCTTACCGCGGAAGATGTGGCGGTTGATACGGCATCCCTTGAGGGTACTTTCAGAGTGTCCGGCCGTGACATTGCGCTTGATGCCTCTCTACTGATTGACAGCCTGAGAGTAATCTCGGATGTTTTTCACACTGCTGCCGATATTGAATTCGACGGAGATGAAATTAAAATAGAAGGATTATCCCTTACCGGGTCCAATGAGCGGATATATACCGCTGAAGTCGCGATCGACATGGGCGATACGACCTGTTTCAACATAGATAAAATCCGGGCTACACACTCCAAACTCAGAGTAGTCACCGCGGGAGGCTTATCGGGATTCAGTGAAAACGGTTCACTTGTGCTTGATACTCTCTGGCTGGATCCTCCCGTTGGAAACCTGGGCATGTCAGGAATCATCAGCAGCGGGAAAACGGAACTGCAACTTGATATCGTTAACATGGATCTCAGTTCCTTCAGTACTTTTTCCGGTCTTCCGGCAGACATGTCAGGTGTAGGTAATTTCAGTATAGCTTACATGGAGGATTCAACCGGTATGCGGGGGCACCTGACCGGACGGATATCGGACCCGGCGTACGGCCAGTTCAAAATGGACAGCGTAACGGTTGACGTATCTGCGGTTGACGATTCAATCAACGTGAACGGTATATACGCATGGCAGAACGGTGTCAGATCCGGTCTGCAGTTGAAGGCCGCCGATGTATGGGCTGGAACAGACCTGGCCCTGCTTGCAGACAAGGTCCAGTGGCTGGAACTCGAGGTAAACAACCTGAGTGACTGGCTATTCTACGCGCTTCCGCTGCCGTTGCGCACAATGGGCGCAAGCGTTTCCGCCAGAGTTGAGTACATGAAAAACAACGGGGATTACTCTTTTGAAATGCAGGCATCGGCCAGAATCAGTCGTTTGTATATAACAATGTTCGGGATTGAGCTGCCGGACGTTAATTTTTACCTTAACTATCCGGATACTACCGAAGGCGGTTACAATGCCAGATTTACAATCGGTTCAGGAAATGAGAGCACGGGAAATTTCTCCTCTTCCTGGCAGGCTGATATCCTTAACCTGTTCCCTTTTAAGCTTGGTGATTACCGCATAGACTTATCTCTCTCGGAAATGGAGATAGCCATACCTGGAATGGGAGCCGCAATATGCTCCGGTTTACTCGTGACCAGCGGAAACGGTCTTCTGAATCGCCCCGTTCTCTCGGGAAAATTGAAAATTATAGAGGGCGCGGTAGGTATACCTCAGCCGGTTGCTTCTTCCACGGGCGATTCAGAGGAACTGCCTTTCGATCTCTCCATCGATGTCGCGGGATCAGGCGATATGTGGTTCAGAACGAATTTTGCCGATATTGAGATGGCTATGAAACTCAGAATATTCACACTCGAGCGCAAACCAACCGTTAACGGGTATGTATCGGCTGTGAGAGGCCGTATTACACTGCTTTCAAGAGATTTTCAGATAGTGGGAGGCAGAGTTAACATAGTTCAGGGAAACCCTCCGACCATGGAGCTGAATGTTACGGCTGAAACAAGGGTAAGAAGCATAATCAGCCACGAAGAATACCTGATTACAATTCTGATAACCGGGGATGCGGAGAATCCCCAGGTCAACCTGTCCGGTTCCGGGCCGATGGGTCAGATACCCCAGGAGGACATCCTTACCCTGATGGCCGCGGGCCTTACCTACAGTGAAATGCAGCAGATGAATTCCTCGGCTATCAGGTCCGAGGTTGAAAATGTGGCCCAGACGATGCTCGGGAGTCTTCTTGCCCGTAATCTCAGGCATGAGATTGGTCTTGATACATTCGAAATATCCCCGGAACTTCTTTCCGACTCGACCAGCCTGATTCTCAACGTAGGAAAATACGTTCTTCCCGATCTGTACGTTTCCTACAAGGGGGATGTTTTCTCAACCGATCCTGGAACTGTCAGCGCACAATACCTTTTTGATACCGATTTGTATGTAGAAGGAACGAGTAGAACCACAATACACGGCTACCAGGAGCCTACACTGGAATTACATTACACCATAAGGTACTGACCGCGTATCATGCGGCACGATTGCATTCCCGGTTTTAACCGGGGTATACCTTTTTCTCGGGAATTACCCCCCTTATTCCTCCTCTGGGGTCATCTACATCCCTTTCAAACCTGGGGATAAGATGGACATGTACATGGGGTATTGTCTGGCCGGAAGCCTTTCCCTCGTTCACACCGATATTGTAACCGTCCGCCGCAAGTGATTGTTCGAGCTGATTTTTCCTGACGCCCAGTGCACGGCAGATGGAAGCAAGTTCTTCTTCAGTGGCATCGAATATACTAGAGAAATGTCTGAATGGAATGATAAGTGAATGCGAAGGAGAAACCGGATAAAGATCACGGATTACGTATACATTTTCATCTTTCCAGATGATACTGTCCTCGTCCGGGTTGCAGAATGGACAATTACTCATTTTATCCTCCAGTGCTGAATAGGGTTTACGTATAGCAGCAGCTTTCCTTCAAAATATAATGTACGATATTCCAGCATCGGAAAACAGGAGGAATATTCTGAAGAATTTTGTACCGCCTGCGACTGGATTTTTCAGTCGTGGAGCAGAAATCCTGGCCCCTGCCCTTTTAGGTTGTCTTTTGCGAAAGGAAACGGATGAAGGGTTCATCTCGGGCATAGTAGTGGAAACTGAAGCATACACCGGGGATGATCCGGCAAGCCATTCCTTCCGGGGCAGAACGGAAAGAAACGGCGTCATGTTCGAAAGGGGAGGTTTGGCTTACGTCTATCTTGTTTACGGTGTTCACAACTGCTTCAATATCACTTCCGGAATAGAGGGAATTGGAGAGGCGGTACTTATTCGGGCGGTAAGGCCGCACGAAGGTATCGAACTTATGAAACTCAATCGCGGTGTTGTGGAAATCAGACATCTCTGCAACGGTCCGGGTAAACTCTGTCAGGCATTCGGGATTGACAGAAGATACAACGGAAAATCACTGGAGAATGGAGAAATCCGACTTTATGTTCCCGTTGCGCCTGGAGAACCCGACATATCCGTTACGGGAAGGATAGGAATCAGCAGAGGCGTAGAGCTTCAAAGGAGATTCACACTTGAAAATTCCAGATGGGTTTCCAGTGTTAAGTGAAATCAATGCTCGGACAGCGTTCCGGCTGTAAGTATTATCAGTCCGATTCCCTCCAGTACAGCGAAGAAAGCGTAAATATCACCATGCAGGGCTGCTGCTCCGGTACCTTCAATCCATTCCAGTGTCCGGAGAACGTATCCATGTGGAATAAGAAGCTGAAAGACAGGTGAGGCAGCCCACGCCGCAGTTGATGCCTGGGTCATGAACGCAAGAATATTGAGCAGGTTTCCAGTATGGTTGAGATACTTCTCAAGCAGAACCGTTAATGAAACCGAAGTCATCGACGCGAAAGGAATAACCACCCAGAGCTGCCACGGGATCCCGCCTTTTCCCGCTGTCAGGATGGCTGCCAGTCCCAGCGCGGGCAGTGTACCCGTCAGCAGCGGGAGAATAATCTCCGGCAGTACCAGTGAGTACCTGCCCGCTATTGACTGAAACAGAATATTCGAAAGGCAGGATCTTTCATCAGATTCACGCCATCCCGAAAGTAATGCCGCGGGCCAGGCGTAAGTGATGCATGATATTGCAAGCGGCAGAAACGGGATAGTGGCCTGTCCGGGCAGTAACCATGCGATAAGGGGCGCGGCAAGCAGAATCCATACGAATGTCTGTCTGTGAAACGCCCTCTCCAGCATGTACCTGAACACGGCGACCCATATTCTTAAATATCCAGGTTTTCTGCCCAAAAAAGATCCGCCTCTCCCGGTTCATCGTCGGTTGTGAAGAAATCAATCAGCCCGGAGCTCGATGGTGGTCTGACTTCCAGACCGGCTATCTGCCTTGAATTGGCTCTGGCAAGGTTCACCAGGTTTGTTACCGCCGCGGAAAGTCCCGTGGGATGAAATTCGTATCCCCCCTGTATCGCAATGATGTTCTTTGCCCCTGGTAGGCTTTCCATGACAGCTCTGGGGAGAGATGGAAAGAATCTGACATGGAGCTTCATAAGAACGGAACATGCGTCCGATAATTCCTGAAACCTTACGATATTTCTGACATCGTGCGAATCGCACAGAGCGATTCTATCGGTGAATTGAGGTATGTACTGTACACCTGGAAGTGAAGCGATTACAGAGCAGCCGTTTTTACAGAGATCTTCCATAAGAGGGTGCAAAATTTCCGGAAAAGGTCCCTGTAAAACAAGAACATCGGGAACAGAGATACACGCTGCGGCGAACGCCGTCAGATATCGCCTGTCGTGTGTCAGAACGTTTACCTCTTCATCAGCGTTGTTTTCCAGAGAACACCATGTGTACAACTGGGATAGAATATCTGCGCTGTTCCTTTTGCTGTAGCCTGCCGCGGCGGCTGCAAGGGACAGGTATTCTGATACCGTTATTCCATCGGGACAGGAGAAATCGCGGGGGACGTACTCGACCCTTCCCCTGGCGGAGTGACTGCGACTTTCCAGTTTGTCTTCTCCCAGATTAATAGTGCCGGAAACGGCCGGTTTTTTCCCCGCGAGTATAAGTGCGGAAACTGGAGCCACGGTTTCATCGTCACCCAGAAGAACCGTCATGGAACCGGCAAGTACCGCCAGCTCAAGGGGTACTTTCGAATCATCCGTCAGGTAAAGTTCTTCTGTACTCAGCTGCACTAAAGAATCCATTGACAGCGCGTTTCTCCTTAATCTGCTTTCATCAGGCTGGCATCAGCGAGTTCAAGAGCCCTTACTACCGCGAGGCCTTCAGCCCCTGATGATCTGGGAGTATTTCCCGTTTCAATACAACTCAGGAACTCCTCCATTTCAGCCGCGAGCGGTTCCCCCGTGGGTAATTTCGGTGAAAGGATATCGCCGGTTCTGTAAGAGAGATTGTATTCGCCAAAACTCTGGGGTTCAATAAGTTCGTCAC
>CAZOQQ010000091.1:0-8564 GCA_964582075.1 uncultured bacterium
GCGGGGCGAATGATATGTTTTTCGTTTATCCTGAATATTCTTCGGGATTTGCCTGGAGTAACGGAAGCGATGAAACCGAAAAAGCCGGCAATTGTCCAGATCAGCTTCCCCGGCACGCACCGCACAAGTAAAACCGTAAGCTTAACGAAAGGAAGCTGAAGTGAATGCCGTAACCGGCGAAATGGAAGATTGGATGCCATTACAGCCTATTTCACCCCCGCCTGGAGGGCATCATGAAGGTACAGAATACCTACAGGCACGTTATCATGGTTTATTGCTACAAGACAGGTTATGCCCATTTCTTCCATCCTGGAAACAGCTATGGTCGCGAGTTCATCTTCGTAGCACGTAACCGGGGTTCTTACGATAACATCCTCAAGTGAGAGGTTAAGCACATCGGCTCTGTTTTTCATGAGCCTGCCGAGATCTCCGTAGACGAAGATACCGCTGAGTTTACCATTATCATTACAGGAGAAACATACACCACGATGGCGGGTCATTATTGCAATCGCTTCGGCAAGAGGTGCCGATTCACCGACCTTCGGGAGGGAATCGGAAACCATAAGATCGCTTACCCTGGTCAGCAGTTTCCTTCCAAGTGTTCCGCCGGGATGAACCTGAGCGAAATCATCCGGTGAGAAATTTCTTACCTGCAGCAGCGCCATGGAGAGGGCGTCACCCAGGGCAATCATCGAAGTCGTACTTGCCGTGGGTGCCAGATTGTAGGGACAGGCTTCTTTCATGTCGGGAAGGGGCAGAACTACGTCGGCTGCTCTGGACAGTATCGAATCAACGGATGCGGTTATTGCCACAATGGGTATTTTCAACCTGATGAAGCAGGGAAGAAGCAGAGCTATTTCCTCCGTTTCCCCGCTTTTGGAAAGCACAAGGGCAACATCGTTCTTCTGAAGTATTCCCAGATCTCCATGGATTCCCTCAGAAGGATGAAGAAAGTACGCCGGGCTGCCTGTGCTTGTCATTGTGGCGGCTATCTTCCTGCCCACATGCCCGGATTTACCCATGCCACATACAACTATTTTTCCCTCTGTCCCGGCCAGTATCTTCACTGCGCTTGTGAAAGTGTTTCTGACAAGCCTGACTGTGGCTTCCATCCAGTCAGTCTCAATTTTTATAACCCTCAGAGCTTCTTCGTACAGATCATCCATTTTTCATGCTATCAAGGAGCATATCAACTACCTCTCTGACCGCACCCGCTCCACCTGCCGCCCTGGTAACGATAGTACATTCAGCCTTCACGAGGGGGTGAGCGTTGGAAGGACATGCTCCAATACCGGCAGTCCTAATTGCAGGCAGATCCATGAGGCCATCACCCATGAATAAGGCATCTTCAGAATTAATTGACAGGCTGGCGCAGATGTTTATCAGGGCTGTAGACTTTTCGCTGCTTCCCAGACATAACAGGTTTATCCCCAGATCAAGCGCCCTTCGCCTTGTTGCGGGCAAATCTCTGAACGAAACAAGCGCAATCGGAAAATTACGCTTTCGAAGTTCAATTATCCCCGCACCGTCAGTTGAGTTGAACTTCTGTACAACACCTTCCGGACCGTAGTACATTCCACCATCGGTGAGAACTCCATCGACATCAAGAACCAGGAGTTTAACTTCCTTCAGAGATTTCATCAGTCTTCCCAATGGGAAACCGCCTTCCTTACCATGGCATCAAGAGTTTTGAAATCCACCATCGTGGCGGCATCACTAAGCGCCGCTGAAGGGTCGGGATGCGCTTCGATAAAGAGGCCGTCTACACCCCACGCAGCTCCAGCTCTGGCAAGGGCAGGTGCGTACTCCGGGCAGCCTCCGCTTTTCCCGCTGGCAGCACCGGGTCGCTGAAGCGAATGGGTCACGTCCAGAATAACCCTGTCCGAGAATTCCCTCATGATAGAAAGTGAACGAAAATCCACCACCAGATCGCCATACCCGAAGAAAGTACCTCTCTCCGTAAGCCACACTTCCGAACAGCCGGCTTCCGTAGTCTTCACTACAGCTTCCCTCATATTTCCCGGATTCATGAACTGACCCTTTTTTATGTTCACTGTTCTTCCGGTCGCGCCGGCCGCTTCAAGAATAGAAGTCTGTCTGCATAAAAACGCGGGTATCTGAATGATATCAACCACCCGGGCTACGGGAGCTGCCTGACGGGCACTGTGAATGTCTGTAATTGTTCTTACGCTGAACGCTTCGGAAACTTCTTCAAGTATTTTCAGCCCCTCGTCGATTCCCGGCCCTCTGTAGGAATCACGACTTGTGCGGTTATCTTTAAGGAAAGACCCTTTGAAAACCCATTCGACCCTGCAATTCAATGACTCCATCAGTTCCGCGGTGAATTCAGCAACACTCATGGATATTTCCCTGGATTCAAGACTGCATGGACCGATTATGAAGAATGGGTGGTCGTTATTTACTGAAATATTCCACCGCCCTTTCAAGATCTTCCTTTGTATCAACACCGATACCGTTAAATTCCCCCGTGACTACCGTAATGCTTAATCCCCGTTCAAGCCACGCAAGCTGCTCAAGTCTTTCGATTCTGGAAAGTCTTGTGTTCCCGGCCGCAACACAATTCCTGAGTGACTCGGGACTGAAGGAATATATTCCTATATGCTCCAGTACGTTATCCGCGCCATAGGGAACAGGATACCTGGAGAAATACAACGCTTCGTGAGACTCGTTGAGCACAACCTTCACGGAGTCGGGTGACTTCGCGGACTCCGCAGATACTTCATGGGCCAGTGTCACAACCCGATTCTTTTCTGACGGTACGGAAACAAGTGAATTGATCCAGTGTTCTTTCACAAGAGGTTCGTCACCCTGCACGTTTATTATCGTCTCTCCCGGATATCCGAGCAGTTTCCAGGCATCAAAAACCCTTTGAGTGCCTGATGCGGCTTCCCCGGTGTAAACAGCTTCAAAACCGGCCTTCTTAACGATATCCATAATGCGTTTATCATCTGTCGCGGCAACAGCCCTGTCAACGGAAGAGTAGATTCCCTGTAAGACTCTGATTACCATTGGAATACCGGCAATATCCACCAGAGGTTTACCGGGCAATCTTGTTGAGGCGTATCTGGCGGGAACTATGGCGATAATTCCACCTGACGCGGTTACTGTCCCAGCCATTTCTCAGAAGCCCATAATGAAATGCTTAACACCGTTTCCTTACGGAAACTATCCTGAATATCCCGCCAATACTGATAACTGCCGGCGATATCTATACCCGCTCTTCCTTCATTGAAACTGTATCCGGCACCGACAGACACTGTATTTGCACCGTCTCTCCATAATCCATTCATATGACTGAATCCGCAGCGGGCTGAGAAACCTCTTTCCGCATTGAACTCCGCACCTGTAGAGTATACACTTCCGTTATCGATGCGGGCACTAAGGATATTCATGACTTTTCTGCTGTAAATATCGAGTCCCAACAGAAGTCTTTCCACCGGTCTGAAAGAAATTCCCGCAGAAACTTCTCCCGGAAGAGTGTATATGCTGCTGGAACTGTCCGTAAGCGGGACAAAACGGAAACTTCTGTCTATATCAAGAGTTCCCTTTCTGTCGGTTGAAATCGAAACTCCCAGTCCGAAGCGGTCAGTGTTGATCAGAATCCCGAGAATTCCGCCCCATGCCATTCTGAAATGGGCTTCATCACGATAAACAGAATTGACCGGTGTTGGAGAGATGCTGTCCAGCGATATAAGTGTAACATCTGACAGAATATTGCCGAACGAACAGCGCCCGCCAATAGAAAAAGCCAGCCAGTCGGATGTCCTTATGGAAATACCGGTGTACCCTTCGGTAAAACCGCCCGACCATTCGAAATTTCCCGTATGATTGTCAATGACATTTTTCTGAAGCTCGGATTCAAGCCTGCTTCTGCTATCTATGGCTCCCGATACGACTATTCCTCCCGGCAGAGGCAGAAATGCTGAGATCACTGGAAAGCCAAACCGGTTATCCCAGGCTTTTACGTCTCCATTACCGTACCTTCCGGCAAAACTCACGCCTCCGTTGTGAACCCATGCGGAAGCAGCCGGGTTGAACATGGAGAAACCCGTACTGTCAGGTAATCCGGCGGAAACTCCACCCATTCCGATAGATCTGGTATTCAGGGGCAATATCTCTGAACCTATACCACAGGGAGGAGGCTGGAAGTCAATGGAAAATATTCCTGAAAGAGCAAAAATAATACAGGTAAAAAAGGTCATAGAATCTCCTGTGTTTCAAAGTTTTCTGATTACCAGCCGCTTTATCCCGGTAGAGTGCATTATGTTCCAGTGGTATTACAATTCAAACGTTTCACCCCGCGCCGGGATAAAAGGTTTTTTATGTATTCTGTCTTCAATCCTGTTTGAAAGTATTTCGCACTGATCAAGCTCTCCGTGAACCAGGAAAATACTGTCAGCCGTGCTGCCTACCTTTTCCGCGTATTCAAGAAGAGCATCGGAATCAGCATGAGCTGAAAAACCGTTGATTACTTCAACGCGGGCGTTCAGATTGTATTCCTCACCGAAGATTCTGACAGGTTTCTCGCCTTCCACCAGTTTTCTGCCAAGTGTATTCTCTGCCATGAATCCTACTGCCAGCACCGTGTTCTTTTCGTCTTCAATATTATTCTTGAGATGATGAAGGATTCTTCCGTTCTCACACATTCCCGATGCTGAGATGATAATCATAGGGCTTGAATCGTAATTCAAAGCTTTGGATTCACCTACGCCCTGAGTGAAATGAAGCCCCTCGAACTGAAAAGGACTCTTGTTACTGTAGAAGTATTCACGCATACGGTTATCGAAACACTCCGGGTGAATCTTGTAAATCTCCGTTGCGTCAAAAGATAAAGGGGAGTCCACATATACTTTCACAGGCGGCATTTCATTCTGTACTACCAGTTCATGGATATAGTAAAGAACTTCCTGGGTTCGTCCCACACTGAAAGAAGGAATAATAAGTTTACCTCCGGATTTGAACGTACTGCCGACAATACTGCTGAATTTACGTAAGGCATCCTCCTGCTTTCCGTGATTTCTTCCACCGTAGGTGCTTTCCATAAGCAGTATATCCGCATCTGTGCCCATGTCCGGATCCCTCAGAATGGGTCTGCCCGGTCTGCCGAGGTCACCGGAGAACAGAAGTACTCTCCGAATTCCGTTTTCCTTAACAGTGAGCTCCACCTGTGCCGAACCAAGTATGTGCCCCGCTTCTATGAATCTGAGAGAAATATCCGGAAAGAGGGGAAACGGCCTGTTGTAAGGTATGGACATGAAATGCTTCAGCGTTTCAGTAACATCTTCAGCGTCGTACAGGGGTTCAAGCGGTTCGAGCCCGTTCCGCAGTCTTTTTTTGTTCAAATACTCTATATCGTACTTCTGAATATGTGCGCTGTCCGGAAGCATTATAGCGGCCAGAGCTCTTGTAGCGAAAGTGCTTATTATCATGCCGTTGAAACCATGTTTTACAACTCCAGGAAGGTTTCCCGAATGATCGATATGGGCATGAGAGAGTATTATAGCGTCAAGTTCTCCCGGGTTGAAGGGCATCTCCCTGTTCAGCCTGTCGCTTTCTTTTCTTCGTCCCTGATGCATACCACAATCCAGAAGGATTTTCCTGCCATTTACCTCAAGCAGGTGTTTGGAACCAGTAACCGATTGCGCCGCTCCATAAAAAGTAATTTTCACAAGTATTAACCTCCAAAGACCGACTATGATGAGGAAATCGTCTCTGTGCAACCTCCGCGCCGCTGTCTTCGGGAACAATATTGACTTATGGACGTTAAGAAATAAGGAAGATATATTTTGTTCTTATATGTACTGTATTTAAGTTCCTGCTTTAGTGATAGGTAACAGCTAATTGTTTATACAAGTACCTGTTTTACCACAGTTTACCTGGATAGAACCTTTCCAGGAAGAAAGGATGAATTAATGAAAAGGTCTCTCACTGTTCTTATCTCAGCACTTCTTGTGATTTCCAGCGTTTCGCTTGGAGATACGACTATGGATAGAATCCTGTCGGATCTGGAAACGGGAAAAATCACGGATTCCATGGCAGTTGACTATCTTCTGCAGAGTATAACGAATTACGAAAACCTGCCCCCGGATTACACGGAAGGAACCGATGCCGCCGTTTGCGGAACACCTGTTATCCTCGAAGCTCTTCGACTTTCCGGTGATTCGGACTCTCCTCTTCTCAGCCGTCCTCCCCTTAGCGGCCCGGAATACCTTATCACTTCGCCAGATGGTCATTTTGTAATTCACTGGACCGATTCTGGTTCCGATGCAGTCACTTCGGCATACGCTAACGACGTGGCCGTTGCCGCTGATTCAGCCTGGCAGGTCGAAAGTGTTGAAATGAGTTTCAACCATCCACCCCCTGACAATGGCCTTGGCGGTGATGATCGCTACGATATGTACATACGTCACCTTACCGGGGGAACCCTTGGATACACATCCCCAAGCGGTGAGTTTCACCCTCCCGACTCCACTCAGGCCTGCAGCGCAAGCCATGTCGTTATTGGCAGCACCATCTCGAATGATGGTGTAAAGCACTGTACTGTCGCCCATGAATTCCAGCATGCGATTCAGTTCTCCTACAGCTACCAGGAACCCACGTGGTTCATGGAAAACTGCGCTGTCTGGATGGAAGAAATGGTCTATCCCGATGTTAACGATTACAAACAGTACATCAGCTACGGTGAAAACTCACTGCGTTACCCCTGGATGGATATCCGATCCAACGCTATGTACTGGTATGGAGCCTTCACCTGGCCTTGGATGATGTGGAACAGATGGGGCTATGAATCCGTTCGTGAAATATGGGAGAACTGTGCAGCGGTAGCGGGAAACAATATGCTTGCAGCCCATGACACAATGTTCGCGAACCATGGAACAGATTTTGAATCCTTCTTCATGGATTACGGATGCTGGAGATGGTTCACTTCAAGTAACTGGTTCTCCGGCTGTGGAATGTATATCGAGGAAGCTTCAACATGGTCACCCGGCCCGAGAGTACTCCCCTGGCATTTGATTTCAAGCCTTCCCGACAGCGGTGACCAGACTCCCAACTTCCCGCCCGAGAGATGGGGTATTCACTGGATAAAGGTCGATCTCTCGAATTACCAGGATCAGTGGATCACAATGGACTTCAACGGCAGAGATTACTTCGAATGGGATCTTGGTGTAATCATGCAGGATAATGCGGGAAGATTCAACTTCCAGTGGTACGAATGCGATCCGGCGACCGGGGATAAATCGGTTTCGGTTGGAGCTGACGGATGGGATACTGTCATCTTCTTCCCCGCGTTCATGTCCAATTCACCTCTTGATCATACCTACACCTTCAACATATCAAGCGATGGAACTGGAATTGAAGGACCTTCTTCAACCACTGCCCCTCTTGAAATGAACCTTTCGTCAAATCCAATGAATGGAAGTGGTTTTATTACTTTCAATCTTCCAACTGACGGAAACGCCAGTATGTATATCTACGACATGAGCGGAAGAATTGCTTCCACGCTGATAAATGAAGATATGCAGGCCGGTTCCCATTCGGTGCAACTTGAAGGATCAAACCTGTCGGAAGGAACCTATTTCATCATGCTTTTCGCTGACGACCAGATCTGCGGTCAGAAAATGGTTATTACAAGGTAACCTCTTTGCAGGGACCCTGAAAACGGGTCCCTGCTTTTCCAGACATTAACCTTCAGCAGGTTTTTGGTTATATTTGCGGTTGTATGCCCAGCGGGAATACTCGAAGCATCCTGCCGGAACTGTAAACAGCCATGGAGGTAATCTTGACCCGTTATATGGCTCTGCTGTTTCTACTTATTACCGCAGGATGCCAACACGACATTGAGCCGTCCGATACAGACCTTTCGGATTATTCTCCGATTATTATCATCCACTTCACGCACGCTGGCCCGTCCTCTGACCTGCCATGGAAAATCTCTTCAGACCGCTCCGATTTGTCCGCTTCCATGCTTTTTCAGGATATGGATTCAAAAACTCCCATGATCAGTTACCTCGTAAACGAGGCACTCGAGAAAGATATGCTGATAACGCTCGTAAGCGACAGCTGCCTGGTCTACGAGATAAGTGAAGACAATATGCAGATATGGATGGACAGCAGCGGCACTGTTAGAACACAACCCGATGACCTTATTACTGAAATCCCCGCTACCAACTGGCTGGATCACCCGGGACACCAGGAAATTCTTCTCAGGTTGTTCGACATGTACAAACCCGATCTGGTTTTCATGACTTTCAGAATCCGGAATACCTCCCTGGTTCTTAAGCTGGCAAAATACTGGACAGCTCCGGATATACTGACCAGATACTCCGTAGTGATGTTCTCGTTTTCCGAAAACTCAAGAGGATGGTGTGTTTTTGCCGGAGAGGAAATCAATGGAAACACACCCAGGGGATTAACTGAGAACGGTTTATTCGCAACCATCAAACTGCTTACAGAACTTGGATGGATGGACGATCTGCCGGAAAACATTCCTGCTCTTTCCATATTGAAGAACACTGACGATATATGGAGAAGTCCATGAGTGA
>CAZOQQ010000092.1:0-8486 GCA_964582075.1 uncultured bacterium
GAATGATGGCTGAAAAGATGAACGATATTGAAAAGAATATTGATATCGTCTGTGCTCCCGCGTTCGGAGCAGTTGTTTTCGGATTCACGACCGCTTTTCATATGAAGAAGAGCTTCGCCTTTCTTCAGAGGAACAGCGAAGCGGTAATGTCCATAAGATCGGGATTCAGGGATGTCCTGCGCGGCAGCAGGGTTCTTCTCGTGGAAGATGTCTGCACCACAGGCGGCAGCATCGTGGAATCCATCGAAGCTCTTAACGCTGCGGGAGCCGAAGTTATTGAGGTCGGCCTGATTGTCGACAGAACCGCGGGGAAGCTACATCTTGACATACCTTACAGATCTCTGCTCAGCGTTGAGGCAGTCAGCTGGGACAGCGAAAAGTGCCCGTTGTGCCGCGATGGCATTCCTGTTACGGTACCCGGTTCATCGGGAAAGTAAAATTCTCACAGAACTACTTGCAGGATACAACCTGATTTCTTCCCGCTTTCTTCGCCCGGAACAGCGCGATATCAGCGGCTGCCACCATCGAGGATGCATGCTTTCCTGAACTCGTGGCGGTGCAACTTCCAATACTGCAGGTAATTTTGATATTATCTTTGTTTATCTGAAGAGTCGCTGTTCTTTTGATGATACGGTTTCCAATGGAGACAGACTCTTTATCGCCGGTTCTCGGAAGAATAATCAAAAATTCTTCACCTCCGTAGCGACCGATTCTGTCGAATGATCTGCAGCTCTGGGTGAGAAGTCTGGAAAAATTCGTAAGAATCCTGTCACCTGTCTGGTGACCGTACGTATCATTGAGAGCTTTGAATCTATCCAGATCAAGCATCAGTATACTTGTTGAAGTGTTGTCTCTTTTCCCGCGTTCAAGCTCCATGCTCAGCTCTTTGAGAATAGCCGCATGGTTCAACAACCCTGTAAGGCTGTCGGTTCTTACAAGGTACTTGAGCTGTTTATTAAGGTCTATAAGTTTTTTCTCAAGCTGCGCGGTTCTAACACCTACATCGATCCTGGCTTTCAGTTCGGTCGAGTCTGTTTTCTTGGAAATGTAATCGTTCGCGCCGGCCTTGAGAGCCCTGCTGATGTCATCGGAACCTTCCCTCGCGCTGTTGATAATTATGTAACATACATGTTCATCATCAAGTCTTCTGATCTTCCGGCAGACTTCAATACCGTCCATCCCGGGCATCATCCAGTCAAGAAGGATAACGGAGCATTCCTTACGCTCAACAATTTCAAGGGCATCTTTCCCGTTGCTGACAGCTACAGGCTCGTAGCCAAGATCTTCTACAACTTTCGAGAGAATCTTCCTGCTAACCGGATCGTCATCAGCAATCAGTATCTTCATGCCTTCCAATCGATAATAATGTAACCAATATTAACCAATTTGGAAACCGAAGCAAGACCAGCTTAAAAGCAGGGAAACATTCCGGCAGACAGCTCCTGATACTTGACTCAGGGATTCTGATTGAAAAATTTCGAAAGCTGCCCGTACAGTTCCGGTGCTTTCTTTTTCATCATTTCGGGTTTTTCAAAAAACGCTTCAACAGCACAGGCGAAAAATTCGGCTGGATTGGTTCCCGCATACTGGCGAAGCATGGACCTGCCCTTATGAACTTTTTCGAACTCCCTTCGCATAACTTCAATCCACGGTTGATACGCCCCCAGCGAAAGCTCATCGGGAACACCATCCGGATGAAAACCGTCGAGCACATGGGCGAATTCATGATACCCGACGTTGTAACCGTCGTTATCATGCTGAAACCCCGCGAGAAGATGCGGAAGGGACAAAATCACGTTACCCGATGAATGAACAAGCCCGGCCGCAACCGACTCACTGCCCCTCAGATCAGTGGAATACGAACCGTCAGTCCTGAAACCTCCCGGATACACGAGTATTTCTCCAAAATCCCTGTACTCCCATTCCGGTCTCTTGAAAACAAGTCGAACCGCTGTTGCTGCAACAAGCAGTTCTACTTTCCTTGTTATCTCTACTTCATCCACTCCACTAATGGTATGCTCTGCAAGGAATATCGCAATATCGGATTCGTATGTATGTTTATCATTTTCGGACATGGAATTGTAAAAAGTCACATACTCAGACAGAATGGCCCTGTCTTCATCGCTGAGAGGATTCTCTGCTATTTTTCTCCGTTTCAGGTACTTGGGGTAGTAAATACCGAAGTAATACACTGCTCCAACAGCGAAAGTCACCGGTACTACTATCAAACCTTTTCCCGAAACGATGAACGGAACGCTGAAAAGAAAACAGGCAACGATCGTAATCCCAAGCCGGGCTTCAATCTTCCTCCGCGGAAAGATCTCCATGGAGTTTATACCTCTGTGACGAAATGTCGCTCTACGTGGATACGCTTCAGCTCTCTCTTGAATATTTCCTTGTCGATTTCTTCGCTTTCCAGTTCTTCGCGGGCTTCTTCAAGCTTATGCTTCTCAAGCCGGAAAGCTCTCCATGCTTTGCTGTAGGCCTCCTTCAACGCCGCCAGCGTTTCGGGTTCAACCTTTTCATTCTCCGCCGCTTTCGAGGTATCCCTGGCCTTTTCAAATGCTATTCTGGCTTCGGTAGCCATTTTTGTTTCTTCCTGAACTTCCTGCTGGAATTCCCTGATCTCTTCTTCGCTGAAGCTCATCTCCTCTTTGATGCTCGACTCCAGTTCATCAAGGAGAGGTGAGAGGAATGTCCTCATTTCCTCTATGAAACCACGATATCTTTCAAGAGTCCTTTTGAGTTTCTTCTCTTTTCGGATGTTGTGTATCTGATTGAGTCTTTCCTGCCACTCATGCATCTGGCGAATGCTGTTAACAAGATCTTTCCTTATGGCGTTCTTGTAATGGATATCCGTCTTCAGTTTTCTTTCAACTGTATTATGCTCGTTCATTAATCTGCTCCCTTAAAGATTCAGAAATTGTACCACGTGATTTCATGGAGTTCCGATAAATGCCTCAGAAACTTTTATTTGTCAAGGTTGGCAAGCAGTAATATCCGGAAGAACGGCACAACTACCTGACTGTACCTTCGGCATCCTTCTGCAGAGCCGCGTAACTGAACCGTATCCCATCCTCCGGATTGAACCCCAGATCGTTAACAGCTTTCATGACATCTTCTTCCGATTCAGCCTCGATTTCGACGAACCTGCCGAACCACAGTTCATCAAGGCATATCAGGGCTTTCCCTATCCTGCATTCCCTTCTGGTCTTCTCGTACCTGTACACTACGCCATACCCGAGAAGCGTGAAAAGTTCAAGAGCGTGTTCAAGTGAACAGTCAAGAACGGCTTCCTCTTCATGCCTGACCTTCAGTGCGGTAGCCGGAAGGGGTTTTTTCACAGTTACCAGTGTTCCGCCCTCTCGGTTCCTCAGACGGAAAAGTGTATCCATCTTCCGAAGAGGCCCTCCCATAAGATCAAGCACCAGGTTTTTCTCTTCAACAGGATTCCCGGGACTAATCCCTATACTTTCCAGATGCAGTTCCACATCCCTGAAATCGTCAACTCTGAATTTCAATTCCATTTCCAGCAATGTTATATTCCTTTCGCCCGGAAAGACACCGATTGACCGTTACACTATGATAACTTAAATTCGACCGTTGCGGAGGACTAGTCTAATTGGTAAGGCAGCGGATTTGAAATCCGCCGGGTTCAATCCCTTCGGGGTTCGAGTCCCCGGTCCTCCGCCACCACTTATTTCCGGACTGTGTCCCCGGCAACAGCATTGACTTCTTCTCCGTAAATATCGGCGCGAAAACTCCGGACCTGCAGACTGTCACACCCGGATACAAAAAGGAGCCCCCTGCGAGGCTCCTTCTGAACATTCATTTAATATGCTTAGAGCATTCCGCCGTTTGTGACTACCCAGCGGCCGTTTTCCTTCATGAGATCAATATCCTGCTCCTGTGTATCACCCATAAAAGTAAAATTAATCGTTACAGTAGCGTTATCGCCATCTACCTCGGAATTCAAAATCTCAAACTCTATATCGGACATCATACCGAGCATGCTCTCTGCCATTTCGCGATCTTCGTCTGAAATTGTTTCACGTTCGGATTCCGGCATGTACTGCATCATGGCATCAATGTCTGCGTTCTTCAAAGCAGTGAACATACCATTGACTGCGTCCTCGGGGCTGCCGGCGCCGCCACCGCCACCGCAAGTCATGATTACAAGCCCGGCAACACTTATTACAGCGAGAATCTTTCGCATTTTTCCCTCCATTAAACAAAGTATCAGATATCACAAATTCCGCTAGAATGGAACACATGAACTCTGACGATTTCCATGAACATTAAATACTACACCCTTGCAGGCTCCTTCGTCAACCGGAAAACAGAAAGTACTGTTCGATTATCCCGATTCCGTACCTTACAAATCAGAACAGCTGATCCAGAACAGAAGTGCCGGTAACCTTCCAGTCGGATTCTTCCCAGCTTAACCGGAAAGTAAGCGTATATCCCGAATCCCAGGTAAATACAACCACAGCGGTTCTTCCGTTCAAAGAAGCTTCTTCCGAGATAACATTCTCAGCCGGAGGCAGGTGTACTCCACCGAGCATAACTGTGATGAAGTCACCGGTTGTCATCCATTCAATATCACAAACCGTTATATTTATTCCCAATTCATTGAACAGTGTTTCGGCCATTCCGGGATCTTCCGCGGCAAGTTCCTTCAATTTCCGATAGCTCAACTCAATTTGAGCTCTGACACTTTCCGACATCAGTTCCAGGAATCTGTCTCCATCGCCATACTCTATGGCATCAAGGAGATCACGCGTGGCATCAACCGGAGTTGATGACGCGACAGATACAAGCAGTAACAAAGCAACTATGGAATTCCGCAGTATATCCATGTTCTTCCTTCTTTTAACACTTCAATTGAAAGACGTTCAATATGTTTCAGGCTGATCCTTCTACTTCCAGCCTCAAGGTTACCCTTCCAGAGCACATCAGAGGATTTGCTTATTACCACTTCCCCGGCTTCCGGAAGATCAAGCAGAATACCATCATCTTCCCATCCGGCCCTGAAACCGCGGGCATTACCGTGCAGGGCGTTACTGGTAAAACAGGACCCCCTTTCAAGCGCCGAAAGAATCTGCTTCTCCGCTTCTTCGTCAGATTCTGACAGATCTTCGTCAAAAAGTAAATGCGTTATCAGTCTTCTGAACAGCATATCGTAAGAAAAAACCTCAAAACCAGCGCGTCCAAACCCGAATTTAAGCGCGTGAGCGTCCGGGCAGCCAATCGCGCAGCCTCCGATCCCTTCCCAGAACTCTACCGCGCGATGGTCAGGATGTTCCACATACCTGTCGGGATGCTTCAATTTCGAGAAAGCGTTAAAAAAAGATATGCCTTTCTTCCAGAGTGACATGTAATTCCATACCTCTACGCCCGAAAGCCCGGATGTATCCTCCCCCTTCCATGAGTAGCTTCCTGTCCGGGGAAGTCTGCCCGGCTCTTCCGTCGGGTGCGCGGCAATTGCGATGCCACCGTTTTTATTAACGAAGGCTATCTGCTCTTCCGTCTCGCTGGTTTCGGGAAGTTCATCGATCCCGTAAACAAGGAGATGACTGTTCTTCGCCGAATCCTCAAGCTCGGCCCCCGCAAGTACGAAAAGAGGAGGTCTCCAGCCTCCGAAGCCTTTTTCCCGGGAACTCAGCGTTTTGTGGTCGTTAATTCCGATAATATCCACTCCCGCGGATACAGCCTTCGAAATAACCTCTTCCATCGTACCGGTTCCATCGGAAGCTTCGGTATGAACATGGAGTACGGCCTTTTTTTCAATCATGCCGTTTACACTTCCAAAAGGATAACTTCAACGGAATATTCTATTCGACCGAAGTGTTTTTTTCATACCTGATCCGTCTGCGGAGCTTTATCAACTCGAATACGCCAAGAAATACCAGCGCGGCACCAAACACGAAAAACCAGTCTGTCAGCCCCGGTCCTTTGAAGTAGAGAAATCTGCTTATGAAAGGCACGTAAACCGCAATTCCTATAAGACTGATGGAAAACAGAATGGACCAGAGCAGAACTCTGTTGCCAAAGAAATTCCTGTTGAAGACAGATGTGAATCTGTACCTCCGCGAGAGCACGTTGGCATACTGACAGAAGGCTATCGTCAGATACGCGATTGTTGTAGCCCTGAGGTAATCAGCGATATCCATGGAATTCAGGATGTCAGACGGAAAGATTACTCCCGTCCGGAACATGCTGAGCGCGTAATTACCGAATGCAAGTCCGCCCATCAGAATTCCAAGTAAAAGAACTTCAAGTGATGACTGTCTGTTCATTATATGATCACACTGTTTCCTCGGTGGATTCCGCATTATACCGCTGGCCGAGGGATCGAACGTAAGACACGTAAGAGGCATTACTTCAGCCAGGAGATCGATGGCAAGAATCTGAAGAGCAAGCATGGGAATTGCCCAGTTACCCAGCGCCACGGCGCTGAGTCCGAGAATGACAATTACGAGCTCGGCAGCATTTGTGGTCATTGAGGCAAGGACGGTTTTTCTGAGATTATCGTAGATCGTTCTGCCTTCCTTTACAGCCTCGACCAGCGTTGGAAAACTGTCATCAAGAAGAATCAATTCTGCGGCTTCCTTGGCAACATCGGTTCCTGTAATTCCCATGGCAACACCTATGTCCGCCCGCTTAAGCGCGGGAGCGTCGTTGACTCCGTCACCCGTTACAGCCACCACTTCTTTCTGATCTTCAAGAATATTCACGATTCTAAGTTTGTGTTCGGGACTTACTCTTGAAAATATCACCGAGTCCCCCGCCATGAGAATTCGGGAAAGCTCTTCATCATTCATACCTTCAAGCTGTTCACCCGTGTAAACCGAAGGTTCCCCGTTCCGGCAGAGACCTATCTCCCGTCCTACCGCTTTTGCCGTTATCGCGTGGTCTCCGGTCATTATTACAATTCTTATCCTGGCTTCATGACACGCTGCTATCGCTTCTTTCACTCCCTCTTTAGGTGGATCGGTCATTCCCACAAGACCGAGGAAGATAACATCCTTTTCCATCTCTTCCATAATGTAATCCGAACCGTCCGGTTCAAGGGGACGAAAAGCTATTGCAAGTACTCTCAACGCCTGATCCGAATACTCCTCGTTAACAGCTTTTATCCGTTCCCTGTCTTCGTCGGTCATCGGTACTGCTTCACCATCTCTGTAAATGAACCTGGAAATGGAAAGGACGCTGTCGGTGGCTCCCTTCATAGCCAGCTGAATTCTGTCACCGAACTTACGCACGGAACTCATTCTTTTCCTTTCGGAATCGAAGGGAAATTCGTGCAGTTCCGGATTTTCCTCATCCTCATTCGGGCTTCTCGTTCCAAGTTTCGTAGACATGGCTACAAGAGCGGCCTCGGTTGGATCTCCAACGGGATACCAGCTGATATGATCATCGTCGGGAGCATGAATCTCAGCGTTGGATGCCATGGTTCCTGCATCCATCATAATTTCTATTCTATCTATCTGCTCCTCGTTTACGGGGTTTCCATCGGAATCCAGCAATTTTCCTTCCGGTTTGTAACCTATCCCCGAAAGCCTGAATTCACGTCCGTCAAACCAGACCTTCGTAGCAGTCATTTCATTTTTCGTAAGAGTACCTGTTTTATCCGTACAGATTACAGTGGTGGATCCCAGAGTTTCAACAGAGGGCAGGTTCTTTACAACTGCCTTCCTTTCGGCAAGTCTTTTACTTGCGGCGGTAAGCGCAACAGTTACCTGCGCGGGGAGCGCCTGTGGAACGGAAGCCACCGCGACACCGAGAGCGAGTATCATGCTTGTAACAAGCGGGAATCCCTGCCAGTAAGCAACTCCGAAAAGACCAATACTCAGAACAATAACAATGCTGGTAAGCCACTTCGCGAGGGTTCCAAGTTCCTTCTGCAGCGGCGATTTAACCGCGGCTGTTTTCTGGGTCATACTTGCTATCTTGCCCATTTCGGTAGCCATACCAGTCCTGACGACAACACCTGTGGCGCTGCCCGTTGCCACCGTTGTTCCCATGAAAACCATGTTTTCCTGATCGGCAATTATGCAGTTGTCACTGATAGCGCTTGTATTCTTCTCCTGAGGCATCGATTCACCTGTAAGTGAAAATTCCACCGTTCGGAAATCGAAGCATTCAAGAAGTCTCATATCAGCCGGTATTTTGTCTCCCGCCTCAACTATGACAATATCTCCGGGAACGAGCATGCCCTGGGCTATTTCCGTAAGTTCTCCATCGACCATTACCCTGGCGGGGGATTTGATGAGCTCCCTGAGCCGCTCCAGTATTTTACCGGCTTTGTACTCCTGGATGAAACCTATAACCGCGTTGATTATGACAATGACGAACATTACGACGCCATCACGATAACTGCCTATGAAAAATGAAATTATACCGGCGGCTATCAACACAAGGACAAGCAGATCACGGAACTGTTTCAGAAATACCATCCATTTCGGAACGGTTACGTCTGCTTC
>CAZOQQ010000093.1:0-8480 GCA_964582075.1 uncultured bacterium
CGATATGGAAATGAATTAGGGAAGAAATTAAAGAAGTTCTTAAGTAAACAGGCGGTCAGCGCATCAAGGCAAGTTATTTAATAACTGTTTTAACCTCGGGGAGGTTGATGCGCTGGCCGTCGGTGATTTTACACACGTTGAGTGGTCCCGAAGGAAGCTGGAAGAGAATAATACTACGCATGAATAAACACTCATATTCAATCGCAGCATTTTACATACAGTGAACAGTATTACCCGGTTCTTGACATGGTACGCTCATTTACCTTCATCCGTAACTTGTGGTAATAACTCAGTTGTGAGGCAATTCCCTCTTTGTATATTAGTGCCATGAAATGGTCAGCAGTCATTACAACTTACAACAGCGAGCAGGTAATAGCCAGAGCTCTTACGTCTCTGGACACACTTCCTCCGGGTGAAAGACCTTCAGACATTGTTATCGTTGATAATGCATCATCCGATGGCACAGTCGATACAATCAACTCGTTAAATGTTCGAGTAAAAACGGTACTGAACCGGAAGAACCTCGGCCTTTCAAAGGCGAACAACATAGGAGCCTCAATCGCCTCGGGAGACAGCCTTCTTTTTATGAATCCTGATGTTGAAGTGCTTCCGGGGGCTGTTAGCGCTTTGTACAGGCTTCAGAAGGAACACCCGGAAGCCGCGATAATAGGACCGGCCATGGTGGATGAGAATGGTATCAGGCAGTCAACGGCAAGAACCTGGCCCGATCCGCTTGTTATAGTTTCAAGAAGGACTTTCCTTGGAAGAAGCAGGTGGGGCATGAAGATAGCCTCTGATCACCTGAACCGTTACAATAGTCCGGATAAGCCGTCCAGGCCGAACTGGCTTGTGGGAGCTGCGATGTGGCTTACCCCGGGCGGTAGGGAAAAGATCGGTTTAATGTCGGAGAACTATTTTCTCTATTTTGAAGATGTCGAATGGTGCTGGAGGGTATGGCATAGGGGCATGGAAGTATGGTTTGAACCGGGAGCTAAGGTTAACCATGTATGCAGACGGGAAAGTGTTTCAGGGGGCAGAACTCTGAAACACCATCTGGCAAGCATGCTCCGCTTCATGGTTGAACATCCGGCTCTGCTTTTCGGAAGGGGTCCTGACGGATGAGAAAGACTAATCTTCAATGGCTGCTTCCCGTAACGGATATCGCGTTCATTACCGTGATTTTCATGTTCGGTTTCTGGCTCAGACATTCTCTCCTTTCGGATATAATGGGTTTTGATTTCAGACTTTCCGTATATCATTACTTGTTAACCGGCCTGGTTATCGGCTCTGTACAGGTTGTATTCATGGCTGTGTTCGGAGTGTACAGACACGAGTTCGGTCTGGGAATGATAGAAGAAATAGCAGGCATTATACGCGGGGCACTTATGGCGGTGCTTTTCACTTTCGCAACAACTTTCATAACAAGGCAGCTTCTCTTCTCCAGATTCGTTCTGATCTTTTCTTTTCCCGCTTCAGCCGTTCTTCTGAGCTTATGGCATTCGCGATTCCGAAAATTCAGCAGTAGAACCGGTACTCCGTCCCGGGTTCTTGTTCTGGGTACATCAATCCTCGCCAAGCAGCTGGGTGAATTCATGGAAAGAAGAGCGCAGGTAAACTATATCGTTGTCAATTATCTGGATCCGGAAACAGACATAAAAATAATCGCAAAAGCAATCGAACGGGAAAACATCAGTGAAATTGTAATCGCGACCCACTCCATGCCCTCTTCGAAACTTTCTTCGATTATTCTTACCTGCGAGAGACTGGGGGTTCATTACAAGATAGCGGCAGATATTTTTGCTCTGGTCAGTCTTACCGCGAGGGTGACCCACATGGGGGGGACAACACTAATAGAATCGGTACCAGCCCCACTGTCCAGCTGGGGACTGGTACTTAAACGCGCAATTGATCTCGTACTTGCGTTCTTTCTGATTTTACTGCTGTCACCTGTTTTTATCATCACTGCTCTGGCAGTTGTCCTTGATTCCGGTTTTCCGGTTTTCTATCTTCAAACAAGACTGGGTAAAGGGAATATTCCTTTCAGAATGATGAAATTTCGCTCAATGCGCAAAGGAGCACACAAGGAAAAGGCTGCTCTTTCCAGTCTTAACGAATCCAGGGGACCGTTGTTCAAAATAAAAAACGATCCAAGAATAACGAGAACAGGAAAGTTTATCCGCAGATGGTCGATTGATGAACTGCCCCAGCTGTTCAATGTTATCACAGGAAAGATGAGCCTGGTTGGTCCGCGTCCTCCACTTCCTGAAGAAGTGGAGGAGTACAGCAGAAGAGACTACAAGAGGCTTAACACAATTCCTGGAGTAACCGGCGTGTGGCAGATTTCAGGCAGAAGCAGTCTGGGATTCGATGAAATGCTGAAACTTGATCTGTACTATGTTGATAACTGGTCAATCTGGATGGATCTTGCAATTATAATGCTTACCCCGTCTGCTGTGATCGCAGGTTCTGGGGCGTACTGAAAAATCTGACATTCGCCCGTCTTTCCATTGCATAGTATTATTTCACGGAGCTTCGTTGAAACTGACCCTTCGGTCGCGGATTTGCAGGGTTGACTGTATTTCCTGCTTGAATAGAATGGGGTATGGAATCAAATGAAGAGGGGTTTCGGAGTTGAATGAAACAGCCGTCGATTACGGCAGAAAGAGGACCGGGTTCGCCATCTGTCTTTCCGGTGTTGTGATGCCTCTTGATCCTCTGACCGACACAACATGGAATGGCATTGTAAAGAGATTGAGGCAGATTCATGCCGAGAATGGAGCCGGTACCGTAATTGTGGGGCTTCCGCTTACGTCCGGTGGAAAATCCACAGAACTTTCAATAGAAGTTGAAAAACTGGCTGAATATCTTGCGAAAAACGGATTTTCTGTAAAACTTGTGCGGGAAACCGGTTCAACTGTTGAAGCCGATAGAGTCGGTAGAATGAATCGCCTGCGGGATGGAAGAATAGACTCTCTTGCAGCAATGGTAATTCTGAAGCGTTACCTGGACATGCCATGAAACGTAAAGCGCTGATAGTATCGATTTCAATACTGATACCTGTCGTTCTCGGATACACCGCTGTCAGATGGTGCAGCCGGCCTCCGGGCGAAGGGAAAGATTGCGAGTTCACGGTGGAAAGTGGCTGGGGAGTATCAAGAATCTCAGAGGTACTGTCCGATTCGGGGCTTGTAAGGTGCAGATTCTATCTGCTTTGGAGGTACTCCCGGATGGATGGCTCATTGCCACTCCAGGCGGGTACTTACCGGCTGGATGATTCCATGTCGCCTGACTCGATACTCGCGTTGCTCAGTCAGGGAGAGGTAATACCAGTCAAAACCAGCTGGGTAACCCTTGTTCCGGGTTTAACTCTTGAACAGTCCATGGATATTATCTCACGGGAAACCAACATTGCAAGGAACACACTTGACAGCCTTTCAGCCGATTCCGTGTTCCTGTCGAAAAACGGTATACAAGCCCTTGATGGCTACCTGTTTCCTGAAACGTACGAATTAGCCGATACACTTGAAGCGGAAGAGATTCTAAGCAGAATTATCAATACCGGTAGAAACAGGTGGCCGGAAAACACCGATGAACTTCTTGAGATTACCGGTCTTACATTGCGGGAAACCATTATCCTCGCGTCTATCGTTGAAAGGGAAGCCAGGGTGGATTCGGAGAGAGCTGTTATAGCGGGTGTGTTTCTTTCAAGAATTCGTCGCGGAATGAAACTCGAAAGCTGTGCCACGGTGCAGTATGCCCTTGGTGAGGTTAAGGAGACCCTTCTGTACAGTGATCTGGAAATAGAAAATCCCTACAACACTTACATTTATGAAGGTTTCCCTCCGGGAGCTATCTGTTCACCCGGATTACCTTCGATTAATGCTTCATTCAACCCGGATACTACCGGACGATATCTGTTTTTCGTAAGCAGAAACGATGGAACAGGAAAACATTTATTTGCTAGAACACATACCGGGCATCTGTCCAATATCAGGTTGACAGGTAACAGATGACCTGATTAACGCGATTGATTAGTTTACAACTGTAATGGATTGTTTTGTTTGGATTGTTTGGAAAGAAAGGACTGTGTTATGAGTGAAGGAAGAGATCTTGGATTTCTGGAGAAGGCAATACGCCTTATTCCGGGTTATAAAGGTTACAAGAGCAAAGAAGAACGGAGAGATAACGATCAGCTTTTCAGAACCGGTCTTGTGAACAGGCTTGAGTTATTAAGAGGCGAGATCAATGCTATCCTGTCCGGTCTCAGGGGTTCCTCAGCACTGGGAGCGGTTACCAGTTTCGATAGAATTACAAAGAAACTGGAAAAAGTAACGGACGAAATTCGTTTCGCTGCGAGAGGGTACAGGGGATGGTTCGACATGCACAAGGTTCGTGAAGACGAACTGGACAAGCTCTACGCTTTCGATATAGGGCTTGTGGAAAACATCGAAGAGCTTGAAGAGGCTTTTAATGTTCTCCGGGCTGCTGCCGCAGCGAGCTCTGATATGGTGGAACCAGTTGATAAAATGGTTGAAATACTCACTGATTTCAGCAGCAAAATGTCTCAGCGCAGCGAACTTATGATTGATCTCGAACATAATCAACCGGTTGATTGATCGGGGAAAGGTTAACAAGCCATGTTTAAAAAACTGGAGATTGTTGAGTGGATGGATGAAAGTGGAACTGAAATAGTTCACAGGATTCCGCAGAGTGGGTCCGGCGAATTCCGCCTGGGTTCACAGGTAGTGGTAAGGGAAAGTCAGGACGCGGTATTCTTCCGGGATGGAAAGGCAATGGATACTTTCGGTCCGGGGAGACATACTATTACAACGGAGAATATTCCTCTGCTGACTGGTCTTGTCAGCACTCTCTTCGAGGGTAAGGATTCCCCGTTCAGGGCTACTGTATTTTACGTGAACAAGAAGACTTTCACTAATCTTAAGTGGGGAACCAAAGAGCCGATAATATTCAGGGACAAAGAACTATCGATTGTGAGATTGAGAGCTTTCGGAAGCTTCTCGATGAAAGTTAACCAGAGCCAGCTCTTCATAAACAAGATAGTTGGAACCGAGGGAAGATTCTCCACGGACGAAATAGAGGGTTTTCTGAAAGGCATGATAATTTCCAGGCTCGCGGATCTTCTGGGCGAAACTATCGAAAGCATATTCGACCTGGCGCAGTACTACGATGAGATTGGTACTCTTGCCAAGTCCCGGCTTGGTGATGATTTCGAAAAGTATGGAATTCAGATGGTTGATTTTTACGTTCAGGCTATAACACCTCCTGAGGAAGTTCAGGAAAGAATAGATGAACGCAGTGCCATGGCGGCACTTGGTGATATGAACCAGTACATGCGTTTCAAGACCGCAACCGCTATGGGCGATGCCGCGAAGAATGAAAGCGGCGGTGGAGCTGCCGGCGCGGGAGTCGGTATGGGGGCAGGGCTTGGAATGGGAATGACAATGGCCAATATGATGGGTCAGACCATGGCCGGCGGAGGTGCTCAGAATTCCGGCGATTCCAGTGCCGCTGCCCTGGTTACATGTCCCTCATGCGGCAAGCAGGTCGCACCCGGTAAATTCTGTCCTGAATGCGGCAAACCTCTCGGATTGACGTGTCCGAAATGCGGTACTGTCGTGCCTCCCGGAACAAAATTCTGTCCCGAATGCGGTACGAAGATCGGCGGAGGAAAAACCTGTTCCAAGTGCGGCGCGGATATTCCCGCGGGAACGAAGTTCTGTCCGGAGTGTGGAGAGAAACAGGAATAGTGACCGGAACCGTTCACGAACTGCTTAAGAGTCGTGCGACTTCAACACCGGAGAAAATCGCTCTTGAAGATGACAGACGGAAGCTTAGCTATGCAGACTGGTGGAGGGTTTCCAGTAATATGGCAGCCCTCCTGCAGAATGCTGGAGTTTCCAGGGGTCATGTTGTAGGGGTTGTATCCCGTCGATCTTCTTTTCTACCCTGTGCGTTCATGGCGGTTTCAATGCTTGGTGCGAAGTTCGTTTCGGTTAATCCTGACTGGCCGTCACAGGAAAGAATGAGGGTTTTCGGAAGATGGTCTGACAGGCTGCTTATGTCCCCGGACGATATGGATTGCGGTTCTGAGCCGGACGAGATGAACCTTTTACTGAGCGACAGTATTTATCTGGGAGCGGGGAAGCCTGCTGAACTTCCAGTTATTAAAGGTGACGAGGAATTCTATCTCAATATTACATCCGCATCCACAGGTCAGGCGAAGATAGCTCCCACTACTCACGATCAATTGCTGGCAAACACCAGGGGTGTTGTGGCGACCCTGGGTTTGACGGGCGACGATGTTCATCTGTCCATTTTCGGTGTTTTCAGCCATCCGCACGAGCTGTTCATGCGCGGGCTTTACCTGGGTGGCAAAACTGTGCTGACCGAGCACAGGTACCCGCGAGACCTGCTGCATGTGATTTCCAGAACAGGTGTTACAACAATAATGGCGCTGCCGACGCAATTTATCAGTTTATCACACATGTGGAACAGAACAGATGCGGATCTTACTTCTGTAAGAATTGCTGAAGCCGGTGGAATGCATGTATCCAAGGAGCTGATGAACAATTTCATGAAGACAACAGGCGTCAGGATTGTTCCCGTATGGGGAAGCACTGAAACCGCTGGTGTTGGTCTTACAGGAGAGAGTGGCGAGCAGGGATTTACAACAGTAGTTGAAGGCTACAGGATTGAATTGCGTGATCAGTCGGGTAACCTGCTGGATGAAGACGCAAGCGGTGAGCTGTGGATTTCAGGTCCCGGAGTCGTCAGTAAATATCTGGGAGACAGACCGCAGACTGAAGAAGCTTTTCATGACGGATGGTACCGAACAGGTGATATGTTCAGATCGGAAAACGGGAAGCTGATTTTTCTGGGACGCAGAGGCGGTTTGATCAAGGTAGCCGGTTTGAAGGTATATCCGCTCGAAGTTGAACTGGCAATTCTGAAACACCCTCTGGTGGTAGATACGTGCGTTGTAGGTAGAGATCATCCTTCAAGGGGTGAGATGCCTTCCGCTTATATTGTCACAAGACCGGGGGTTGAACTGAATGTTGCTGAAATGAGAGCGTTTTTACGGTTGCATCTTGATGAGTACAAAATACCGAGGCTTATAAGTTTTGTTCATGGTCTGCCCAGGACAGCCAATGGGAAGATCGATAGAAAGGCTGTGGGAACAAGAGATATTATTCCTGATTTCCGTGGTGAACTTCTAAGGTCCGATGTGGAGCTGGTCAGACTCCTGAATTGCAGGGCGGAACTCAGGAACAGAATTGGAGGAGGTTTCGACCCGGCATGGGTGGATGACCAGGTGGACAACGCCATGGGGCACAATGCCGGTCCTATATCGGACAGCTCAATGAGAGATATAATCAGATTCATTATCAGTGAACTGGGAAAGAAGTAATATGGACATCAGAACTGTTGAAGTCGGTAATGTTCATATTGGAGATGGTACACCTGTACTCATCGCAGGTCCCTGTTCGGTGGAAAACATCTCGATGCTGCGGGAGATCGCGGCTGCCGCGGTCAAGGCGGGAGTTTCAATATTAAGGGGTGGTTCGTTCAAACCCAGAACATCCCCTTACTCCTTCCAGGGTCTGGGTATTGAAGGGTTCGAGATGCTGAACCAGGTTAAGATGGAATTCAATATCCCCGTGGTCAGCGAAGTGATGGCCGTGGATCAAATTGATCCTGCTCTGGAATACATTGACATGATACAGGTCGGAGCAAGAAACATGCACAATTTCCCACTGCTTTCCGCTCTCGGTAAGACAGATAAACCTGTGCTTCTGAAGAGAGGATTCATGGCCACGATTGAAGAATGGCTTATGGCCGCGGAGTATCTTATCAAAGAAGGGAATGACAGGGTGGTGCTGTGTGAACGGGGAATAAGAACATTTGAGCCGTGGACAAGAAACACACTTGATATCTCGGCGGTTCCGCTTGCGCGAATGCTCGGCGGGTACCCCGTTATTGTTGATCCATGCCATGCTTCGGGAAGAAGAGATATTCTTGAACCGTTATCGCTGGCAGGTCTGGCAGCGGGTGCTGATGGTATAATGCTTGAGGTTCATCCTGATCCGGACAAGGCGCTTTCCGATGGTGGACAGTCACTTTCGATTCCCGGGCTGATGGATCTGGCCGCGAAATTGATCGGGAAGAGTACCTGAGATATTCTCTGGAAAGAAAAAGGGAGTTAACATGCACATAGGTTTGTTGACCGGTGGGGGTGACGCCCCCGGATTGAACGCCGTAATACGGGGTATAACGGTAAAAGGGAAGAAAAGCAGCCACAGGATTACAGGGTTCCTCAGAGGCTGGAAGGGAGTAATCGAGAACGTATCCGTGGATCTTGACCTGAGCGACGTCAGGGATATTCACATGGAAGGCGGAACAATACTGCTTTCTTCAAGAACCAATCCTTTCAGAATCGAGAATGGATTTGAGTTGATAAG
>CAZOQQ010000094.1:0-8378 GCA_964582075.1 uncultured bacterium
TATGCTGGTGGACACGCATTCTCACCTTTTCATGGAGCCCCTCTGTCAGGATATTGAAGGCGTTCTTAAAAGGGCGTCCGACAGAAATGTTTTGGCGATTATTGTTCCCGCTGTAAACACGGCTTCGTGGAGCAAAGTCGCGGGATTATCAGAATATAGGTCCATCTATCCGGCTCTGGGTCTTCATCCGTGGTACGTTGATGAGGAACTGGATCCGGATATTCTAAAACAACTGTTGCTTGAAACGGCTTCGGTTGCCATCGGTGAAGCGGGGCTTGATTTCAAAATTAAGAATCCCGATAGAAATAGGCAGATTAAGGTATTCCGTGTCCAGCTTGACCTTGCCGTGGAACTTGAACTGCCGGTAATAATTCATTGCCGCGGAGCTCTCGAAGAAATGCTGTCCATTCTCTCGGAGTACGCCGGAAGGATAACGGGAGTGGTACATGCTTTCACAAGAGGAACGCAGCTTGCTGAGCGTTTTATTGAACTTGGTTTCTATCTGGCGTTCGGTGGGGCAGTGACGAGACCCAGTGCAAGAAGGGCGAGGAATTCCGCTGCCAGTGTGCCCCTGGATAAAATCCTTCTTGAAACTGACGCTCCATCAATTGGAATGGAAGGTATCAGACCGGAAGAAGTTGAACCGGCCGACGTGGCAAAAGTCTGTGATTCCCTTGCGCGATTGAGGGGGATTACACATGAAGAGACGGCCCGGGCAACCACTGCTAACGCTGCTATTCTGTTTGGACTGAAATGACTGAAAGAAGATTTGAAAGGGTCGCAGATTTTCTTGGAAGTGAATCGTTCAAGTTGCTTCGCGGTCTTGATGTTGCTGTTATCGGACTTGGCGGCGTAGGATGCCACGCGGCCATTGCGCTTGCCCGGAGCGGCATAGGAAGCCTTCGTCTCGTGGATTTTGATAAACTTACGGAAACATCTCTTAACAGGAACCCTCTGGCGGGATCGGCTGACTGCGGAAGGTACAAGGTTGATGTCGTAGCCGATAATCTTCGGGAGACCTGTCCCGATACCCGGTTTACCGTATTGAGAGAATTCTTTCATACCGATACCGCGGTTTCCGTCCTGAAGCCCGAGCCGGATGCGGTTGTGGATGCCATAGACAGTCTTAATCCCAAAGCGGCACTGCTTGAGTACTGCGTGAAACGGAAGATACCCGTTTTCAGCAGTATGGGAGCTTCCGGAAGAAGAGATCCTTCGCTTGTGAGAGTGGGTGACATCTCCGAGACACGAAGCTGTCCTCTTGCCAGGCAGCTGAGGAAATATCTTCGCAAAAGGGGAATTTCTGCCGGGATACCATGTGTATATTCGATCGAACCCGCGGAAAACCATTCGCTGCCCCCTGATATGGAAGATATTACTTTAAAAAAGGGCAGAATAAGAAATCGCATACCAGGCATGATAATGATGCCCGGAATCTTCGGATACGCTCTTGCTGGAATGCTGCTGGATCATATTCTGGAATAAAGAAAATGGCGGGAACGTGTGGGAATCGAACCCACCCAGGATGGTTCTAGCACCCAGCACCGGATTTGAAGTCCGGGAGGGACACCAGTCCCCATGCGCTCCCGCGTAAAAAACTAATCACAATAATTGTAATTCTTTTTATCCCGGTCAAGGGCTTGAAAAATATGGGTGCTTATCTCCGAAATTCAAAATAAAAAAAGGGAGCCGGGAAACCGGCTCCCCAATTGATTCAGAACTATTACTGCATGATTGTCTTGATATTTCCCCATGTTGTCTGTTCAAGGGCACTGGGTTGTTCAACAAGGCTGCAGTCATCCCAGAAGATGGTGCTTCCTCCGTCGGAGAAAAGATCGATAGCCGCTATCGCGTCTGCTCCGCTGCTTTGCCAGGCATTGGAAGCCAGGAAAGTGTTGTTATAATAGATATCGTAACTATTCTGAGAGAGGTGGATTTCCAATTTAACTTCTACCCACTGATCGTTGATAATCGGAGTAGTCGTAGTGCTGTAATAATCCTTCAGATTTCCGGTACCGGAATCGAATTCAAGCTGTACTGACCATTTTGCCGAACTCACGCTGTCGGGAGCGTATCTGTTAAGCATTATGAAATACTGCTTGCCTGTGGAACCTGTTGGAATGTAGCACCATGCGATTACTTCCCATTCGCCGGTGGTTTCGGCGAATTCCTGAACGATATCTGATGTTGGAGTGATTGCAACAGAATTAGGTGTGGAAAGATGCATGGAATCAACTACGAAGGCATCGGAAGTTGTTCCGCCTGCCCAGCATGCCCAGCCTCCCTGGCCATCCAGTCCGGTTCCGGCAGTGTACGAGTCAAAATTGTCTGACCAGTCAGTACCGGCGGCAGCCGGAACAATAACAAGCAATGCGGCACAGACAATGAAGAAACGATTCAGAACACGCATACTTACCCCCTTTGAAAGAAATACAGGTTTAGTTAAACTACCATATAAAGAATATATTAATACAACGGACCGGTCAAGCCCCTCAGAGATATTGGTTCACTCCCACCAGCACACAAGTCCCGGCTCAATAATGCGTCCGAACTCGATGTGACTGGGAAGTATTCTGGCTGTGAAACCCAGGTTTCCGGAATGGGCGCATTCGAAAGAGCCTTTGAAGATAAGTATCCCATTTTCTTCGTGATCGAACTTCAGAGGCAGAGATTCCCTGTCGGTCAGCCATCCGTCGTACTCGATTTTTCCATGCTGTATTTCCACAAGAAGGTCATCCGGTTTCAATCCCGCGGCTCGCAGAGTAACCGTAACCGGAAGAGGATCGCCCACAGTACAGGTTCCGTTCGCAATTTCCATCCGGACAGATTCAATTCTTACCGTGTTCCAGTTTTCCCGGATTCTTTCCATCCATGCGGCCAGTTTTCTTGCTCCGGAATAATTGTTTTCTGAAAGCTTTTCGGTTTCCTTGTATGCGGGCAGGTAAAAATCAGATGTGTACTTGGCTACCATTCTGTTGCTGCTGAAAACAGGGCACACATTTTTCAGGGATTCTTTGATGATTCTAATCCAGTTTACGGGAACATCGTTTTTATCCCGATCGTAGAAAATAGGTACGATCTGGTTCTCAATTATATTGTAAAGCGCTTTTGCCTCAAGTCTATCCTGAAGCTCGGGGTCATCGTACTCTTCGCCGGAGCCTATGGACCAGCCTGTTCCCGGCTTGTAAGCCTCGGCCCACCAGCCGTCGGGGACACTGCAGTGAACGGCTCCGTTAAAGCAGGCTTTCATGCCGCTTGTACCGCACGCTTCCATGGGAAGTCTGGGGGTGTTCAACCAGACGTCAACCCCCTGAATCATCTGTCTGGCCATGTCCATGCTGTAATCTTCAAGGTAGATAATTTTACCGTAGAACTCCTCTTTCATGCAAAGATGGACAACTTCCCTGATCATTTCCTTGCCGGCTGAATCGTGCGGATGAGCTTTACCGGCGAAAATAAATTGAACCGGATGGTCGGGATTGTTAACGATCCCGGCAAGACGTTTAGTATCTTTAAGAAGTAATGTCGCTCTTTTGTAAGTCGCGAATCTTCTGGCAAAACCTATGGTGAGCGTTTCAGGATCAAGTACGGGAATATCTTCCAGGTGGGGTTTGAGCAGTCCCATACGTCCTATTTGACTTTCCCACTTTTCTCTCGCCCAGGATATCAGCCTTTCCCGCATTCTCGTATGAGCGGGCCACAGCTCGGAGTCCGGGACCTTCTCTATCTTCTGCCATTCGTCGGCATCAATTTTATTGCTGGACCACCTGGGACCGATGTACCTGCTGAAGAGCTTTTCCATTTCATCGGAAACCCATGTTTCCGGATGTATTCCATTGGTAACGTGCGTAAGGGGGGTGTCTGCCGAGGGCAGTGCCGGCCAAACATCCTTCCAGATTTCTCTTGATATCTTTCCGTGAAGCTTACTTACTCCGTTTCGGAATTTCGAAAAACGCAGTCCGAAAACCGTCATGGAGAATTTAGGATTTTCATCGTAGTGCCCGAATTGAAGAAATTCTTCATCTGAAAGGCCTATGGCATCGATCATCTGTCGAAGATACCTGACAACCAGTTCGGTGGAAAATTCCTCGTTACCGGCGGGGACTGGAGTATGGGTTGTGAACACGTTACCTGCGGCCACTATTTCCCTTGCTTCGGGGAATGAAAGTCCGTTCAGCATAAGCTGCCGTATGCGTTCCACTATAAGGAAGGCCGAATGTCCCTCGTTTATGTGGCGTACCGTTGGTGTAAGATTCATCTCGTCGAGTGCCCGAAGACCTCCTATTCCAAGAATAATTTCCTGCTTCAGTCTCATTTCGCGGTCCCCACCGTATAGCTGACCGGTTATATCCCTGTCTCCGTCATCGTTATCGGGAAGATTGGTATCCAGAAGATACAGGGAAGCCCTGCCTACTTTAACAAGCCACACGGCTGCCTTGACGGTTCTATCCGCCATCGGGACATCCACGGTAACCTGGGAACCGTCCTCTCGATAGACCGGTTCAACAGGCATGTTGGAATAATCGTTGATAAAATATTTTTCCTGTTGCCAGCCGTCACTGTTCAGATACTGGTTGAAGTACCCGTGTCTGTAAAGCAGCGAGACCCCGACAGCGGTCAGTCCAAGTTCACTGCAACTCTTTATAGTATCTCCGGCCAGTACTCCAAGGCCGCCGGAATAGATTGGTATGCTTTCGTGGAGGCCGAATTCAGCCGCGAAAGTCGCGACAAGAAAATTGTCGTTCTTTATTTCCTGTTTGTCCTTAAGGATATCAAACCAGGTATTCCGCTCCAGATAATCTGAGAGCCTTTCGGCAGTTTTTTCAAGATGAGAAAGGTAGACTGAGTCGGCCGAAAGCTCTTCAAGCCTTTCCTGGCTGACATGTCCGAGAAGGCAGACGGGGTTATGGTGAGTGCTTTCCCACAGGTCGGAATCGATCCATCTGAACAGTTCTATGGCCTGCGTGTTCCATGTCCACCACGTATTGTATGCTATTGTTTTAAGTGCTGAAAGCTGTTCGGGAATCTTTGGAACCACTCTGAAATTTATTGTTTTCAATTTGCGCCTTCCATGTACCCGATTTCTTCATCGGGAACGATTTACCGGATTATGTAATATATTCATACCTGTGAAAATGTAACGGAGGAAACAGATTTGAGATTTTTGCCTGTTATGCAAACTCTTCTTGTATTGAGCCTTCCGGCTGCGGGTGGTTCAATCACAAGAACCATTCATTTCAACCCGGCAGACGTTGACCTTCGAATGGAGAATTGCTGGACCGTAGTTGAAATGCCCGGGTTTCAGCAGAGGGGTAATCCCGGAACCCCGCTTCTTCCGGCAGTTCCCGAAATATTCACACTTCCGGGAGGTGCCCGGAACGTTGTTTTCACCGTGATTCCTGTTGAATTGACAGAGATCGGTATTCAGGGTTTGAATATAATTCCCGCGGGAGAACTCATGCCTTTCAGTTCTACTGTGATGCATTCGGAACGCATGCCTGACCCATCCATCTACTCATCAGATTCTTCGTGGCCGGTCGAACCTGTTATCGGTTCGCACACGGGTACGATCGCCGGGATCAGAGTTGCGTCATGCCTTATTCAACCATGGGTTTACATTCCCTCGAAAGGTTCTATCAGCCTGATCTCCGAAATGGAAGTTACCGTAACATGGGAGGATGGTTCCGGTTACAATCTGACAGATGAACAGACGATGGTGGCGCGGAGCAGGGTCAGTACTCTCGAAGGCATGTCCGATGGGAACTCCATAATGGCTTCTCCACCTGTGCCGGGAGGTGACGCTCAATACCTTATAGTTTGTGACAGCTCGTACATGAATATTATGGAACCGCTTGCCGCATTTCATGAAACCAGAGGCTACTCGGTGGAAATAGCTTCGGTTCAGGACATCCTGTCTTCCGGCACCGGTATCGATGACGCGGAGAAGCTGCGTAATTTCATAAAAAACAGATTCCTTGAACATGGTACCGTTTTCGTACTGCTTGCAGGAGATGAAACCCTGGTTCCCGTGAGGATGGTGTACCTCAGTTGTGAGGGGTATATCGATATCGCGCCCGTGGATCTTTATTTTGCTGACCTGGACGGAACGTGGGATGATAACGGAGACGGAGAATTCGGTCAGCCCGATGATGATCTTGACCTGTACGCTGATGTGCTTCTCGGACGCGCTCTTTTCTCCACTGCTGATGAAGCGGATCTGTTTGTGCAGAAAAATCTGACCTATCAGGGCAGTCCGCCTCCGGGAGACTGGCAGACACGGGCTGTTCTGTGCGGAGCCGTACTGTTTGAGGACATAGGCTATACAGCAGATAAGGGCTGCGATTCCATTGCCGTTACATTTCCAGGTTCATGGGATATAAGTAAGTTCTACGAGAAACTTCCGGGTGGAGGTTTCACTGCCCAGATTCCCTTGATCAGTGAGGGTTCAGGATGGAATTATTACGCGGGCCATGGTAATGAAAGGGGTATTTACTGGCACAAAGCTCCCCTTGGTATGATGACGAACTGGATAGCGTCAGACAGTATTCATAACGGTTCGAAAACAGGCATACATACCAGTATAGCATGTCATCCAGCCGATTACGTTGATCAGGACTGCTGCGCGGAAGCGATTCTCAATAATCCCGATGGCGGAGGAGTTGCCGTAATGTTCAATACCAGTTACGGATGGGAAGGTTACTGGCCTTCACTCGGAGCCAGTGAATGGATGTGTATAGATCTCGCGAAGCAGGTGTTTCAAGTGCATGTATCCAGTCTGGGACTTGCTTTTTCCAACGCCAAGGATCGAAGAATACCTTTTATCGCCGGAGGCTACGATCGCACATTCCAGAGCCTGCTTTCCTGGAGCGCTTTCATGGATCCGGCTCTGAAGGTTCTACGGTCAGCTGGAGGAATCCCTGTGCCGCCCTTGGTATTCAATATCGGTACACCGTACCCCAACCCTGCGGAAAGGGACGCTCCGGTTTCATTCTACGTGAGTTTTGAAGACGGAACCGCCGAAATATCGGTACATGATCTTTCGGGAAGACTTGTCTGGAAAACTGGAATAATCTCGTCGCAGAGGGTAAGCTGGGAGGGAACTGATTCCGCGAACAGAAGGGTTCCGGCTGGTGTTTACATTATCTCGGCAAGGTGTGGCGACAGTCTTCTGAGTTCTCTTGTTACCGTACTCGATTAACCTGCAGATTTCCCCTGCTGATTCCTGATAAATTAAGAAAGCTTGATGCCGATCTTCGTCTGGATGGAATACTTCGCTTAACCATCATGTATCAGAGCCGTAGATAGAATGAAATTGAACATGGAGGTTAAAAGTAATGAAACACCTGATAATCACGTTGATAATTCTCTCGACAGTCGCCATTTCCATGGACCAGGTCATGGATGAAACCGGCAGCGGCAGAATGCAGGTTCTGGGGGAAGAAGGGGTTGTGGGCGAACTGCCCCTTCAGCATACATCCGTTGTTATAGATGTAAGCGGTAACCTGCAGAGAGCCACTGTACAGCAGGTTTACGGTAATCCCTACAATGAGGTTATCGAGGCTGTCTATACTTTCCCTCTTCCTCAGAACGGTGCCGTTGACAGAATGAACATGTGGATAGGTGACAGGCTTATCGAAGGAAAAATCCATGAACGCCAGCTGGCGCGGCAGATTTACAATGAAGCAGTCGCGGCAGGGCAGACGGCAAGCCTTCTTGAACAGGAACGCCCGAACATATTCACGCAGAGTGTTGGAAATATCCTTCCGGGAGACAGTATAGTAATCGAGATAAGTTACGTCGCGCCGATTAAGTACGATGACGGAGAATACGAAATAGTATTTCCTATGGTCGTGGGACCGAGATTTGTCCCTTCAGGTGGTTTTATAAGAAGAATTTTCGATATGTACGAAATTGCTACTTCGGTTGAAGACGCGGACAAAATCACACCGCCTGTCGTACCGGAAGGTACAAGAACGGGATACGATATAGATCTCTCCGTTAATCTTAATCCCGGAGTTGAAATTGTGGATTTCGAATCACTGAACCATGAAGTTGATACTAAGCTGAACTGGAACGGTACAGTGACTGTCTCGCTCAGGAATGATAATGAGATTCCAAACAGGGATTTCGTCTTCCGGTACAGGACCGCCTCAGACAGAATCCAGAGCGGAGTTATCGCCAACAACGCTGAAAAGGGCGGCCACTTCATGCTTATACTTCAGCCGGACGCTGACATAAATGTAAATGAAATAACTCCCAAGGAGATGTTTTTCGTTGTTGACTGCTCCGGTTCAATGAGCGGACAGCCGATGGAAGTGGCCAAAGAAACGGTAAGGCAGTTCGTTCGGGGAATGAACCCGGATGACACTTTCCAGATA
>CAZOQQ010000095.1:0-8375 GCA_964582075.1 uncultured bacterium
CTTCGAATAGTATGAACAAGACCGATCCTCAAATCCAGTCTTTTTGTAACGGATACCGAATACCCCGGCAATCCCAGAGAATCGGCACCCGAAAGGGTATGGGGTGCAATACGAGACTGCGAGTAATGCGAATCGAAGGAAACCCTTGGCCTGAGATAATCGAACATGTTAATTTCCTGGGAAACGCTTACGTTCTGATTCCTTGAAATTTCCCGTCCTACGTTCACTCCGGTATTTCCTTCCCAGGGATAAAGAAGATCCCTTGTAAGACCAAGAGTGCCGTTTGCCGTCAATCCTTTCCATGGATTGAATGAAATCGAGCCGCTGGAAGTCAGGGTGCTCAGAATAGTTGCACGTGTTTGAACGGTATCGTTACTTACAAAGTTCCACCTGCTTTCCCAGTTGTTCCTGCGGGAAAGAGACCAGTTCACCCTTGTGGGTCTTATTCTGAAATAATCGATAACAGGGAGATTAAGAAGCTGCATCCGTCCGGGACTTATATCGTAGGACAACGTTCCCTCCGCCGTACTTGATGTATCCCTGGTTGCCGGCGCAATTCCGTATCCCCTGGAATATGTATGTACAAACCGGAATGGGTCTATAAAATACTTTCCAATCCATGATTCGGCAGAACTGTTCTTTCTCAGCTGGAAACCGGTACTCCACCTCCTGCTCTCCGTCCGTTCATCCCACGACTCTTCATCAGTCAGTCGAAAATCCGAACCTGTCTGAAATACCGGCTTGGAGATGTCCGTAGACCATGAAAGATTGGCCGGTGCGTAGAGTGCCCACAGAGGGGGTGTAAAACGGTTCAGGTACATCGTTGATCCGGCATTGTAAATGATTTTGGTGTACCCCTGTCCGGATCTGCTGCCCAGACCGTGAAAATCGGAATCCATAACCCTGTAATCACCACTTAGTGACAGAAGGTCTGCTATATCAACTCCCACAGTCACGCGATGAGCCATTCCCGCGTTACTCCATACCTGGTTCAATGTAATATCGTCAACCCACACTTCGGTAGTCAGAGGAGACGCTGAATTATTACTGAGACCAAGACTCATCTCCATGATCCTTGCAAAATTAGGAGAACCCCGGACGGCCCGGTTGCCTTCCTTGAGATATACCAGTCCCGATTCATCCTTTCGGGATTTCAGGTTTACAAGATCATCAAGATCCACTTCTATTATCTGCCAGCCGGGGACCAGATTCACATCTATTTCGTAGTAATTCAAACTGTCGGTTCCCAGTCGGTAAACAAGATCTGCGTCCAGTTGTTCCTCCCCGTGAACCAGGAACCGGATCTGTCTGTATCCCGTATAGTCTTCCCCGCTGTAAAAAGTCTGGGTAGCCAGACCGTAATGTCCCGCTGCAATATTCTCCGCTTCAAGCTCCAGTGACTGCTCAAGAGCGGTATCGCCGTTTTCATCCTTGCCCGGATCGACACCAGGAGGCGGGTCGTTTGCGTACGCTGGGTTATCCTTGTTGTTAACAGTTGAAATGTACATTTTCTCCGACTGCAGAACAGGTGTTCCCGTTGAATCGGCAAGTAATACGCCTTTCTCTTCCCACCTGTTTCCCACTATCTCAAGATCGTATATCTGTACAGTATCAGCTACGGGAAATCCATCCATCCATAATCTCGCGTAACTTATTTTTTCCCATGTAGGTACGCCTGTTACAAAATTGGGAACCGATACCACAGAAGTGTCTTCCAGCGGAATTTCAATAAGCATCCATCCGTTTTCGTTGGGACCGGACACTCTGTATTCCGGATTATCAACGGGTATATTAATCCGGAAGAATGAATTGGATCGGTCAAGTACACCGTTTCTGTTCAGATCCTCCGTATCCAAAAGACTGTTGTTCTGTGTGCCGTTTATCCTGTCATATCTTTCGGAAGGAGGATCGTTTTCGCTGTAATGATAATTGTCCATGTTGGGATCACCCGAATCGGGAGGGTTTTCTTCATCATCCCATAAATTGTCCAGGCCCGTGTCCTCATCGTTCGAGAGAATACCATCAGAATTAATATCCTCGGTATCAAGCTCACCGTTGGCTCTTCTGACAAGTACTCCAGCCGTTCTTTCAAGCCAGTAGGAGTCCTCATCGATCCTCTCGCCAAGATCCAGGTATATATTTTTGTTCTGCAGCGAACCAGTAACCCTTATGTACATTCTTATACAGGTCTTTCTGGACAAATCCAGTCCGTATTTATCCATGCATCTCTGAATACCAGCCCATGAGTTCTGATTACTGTTCGCAGGGTTGAAATAAAGCTCAAGGATATTGTTCACATAATCGTTTGCCTGACGACTTGAGGGGTTCGGTACAATATCTCCCAGTTTCCATCTCCTGTAAGTATTGTACCACCTGATCTCACCAACAGGATTCTCCTGCGAAGCAGCCGGCTCGGGAATACTTGACAGGTGCCATGAAGCCCTGCTCTGTCCCACGGGAAATGTTGTTTCGGTTCCCTCCATATCATCTACGTATGCTTTATTATCCACGTTCGGATTGGGAAAACTCATGGCAACCTCACCGGATATCAGAGCGCTGCTCTCCGCTTCGGTATTTATACCGGGAATCATATTCGCGAAATCTGTAAGGAATTCAGGTTTTACCTGCAGATGAGCATCAATATCGGCAACCATGGTTCTTGTGGATTCTTCGCCAACTCTCGGTCTATCTCCCGGAGTACTGGCACTTTCGAACATTACCGTGGCTCCAAGCCATGAATCCGACCCGATACCGTAGACAGCTCGTGTGCCGATGAGGGTTTTTTTCTGTGATGCAAAAAGAGGGAGGTACTCGAATGTCACATGCAACGAGTTGCTTGGATTCTGCGCTTCTTCAGCAGCCTCTCCCATAAGAGTCAGCAGACCGATTTCGTAGATAATCGTGTAATCTACATCTCTTACAAGGGTCCTGGTGCTTCCGGCCACGGTAAGAGTAACCTTCTCGCTGCCTGCAATAATACCCATCTGCCCAAGTGAGTACGTTGTTGAAGCCGCTCTGTAGCTGACTTCAATGAAATACCTGCTCTGAGTCGGAAGGGGATTGTTCTGGTTGTAAATATCGGGATTCTTTACCTCAAGAACAGGATCGGTGAAAGGTCTGACCTGGGGAAATACAAGATACCCGTTATCCCAGTCAACCGCGTTCTCCTCGTCGGCAAGAGAACCGTCACCGTTTGTATCAAGCCCCAGAAGCTCTATAAAGGGAACTCCGTTCTGTGTCTGGACAGGGGTCTCTCCCGATCTGTCAAGGTAAATATTGCAATTGAAGCTCTCGCGGACGATGTTGTTTGCTCCAAGAAAATACCTGTTCCTAAGCTCGTAGTTCCATGTTGAATAGTCGGGAAGGGGATTGCTCTGTTTTATCAGCTTCAGATTCCAGTCCGAACCGGCAGTGGCATTGCCGATGGTATCGCCCGAAGCCGTAACCATCCATATTGCAATAAGATAATTGTTATTTACGGGAGTTCTGAAACGAATGGTTCTGGCTGAATCCACAAGGACATAGTCAAGATCCAGCCCTGGCTGAAGCTCATCCCAGTTTCCAATGCCTGTTTCTCCCGTACCTTCTATGAACCACGCCCCTTCAACCGCTCCTGTTTCCTGATTGTTGGTTCCATCAAGGTCATCCTGGAAAACCCTGATTGAAGCAATTCGAGGCTGTACAAGAGAATCAGGAAAAGTATAGAAGAAATAATTATCCGCCGGATGAATATCCAGAATACTGTCTTCCACCATCGTCGCCTGGCCGACAAATTCTGACGACTCGGTTGATCCGGATTCACGACTCGCAATAGTGGTAATTTCCACGGGACCAACCTGGGCCAGTATTTTTGCTCCGAACAATCCCTGATGAGGAATGCTGTACGAAACAAATTCCGGCCCGTTTATGGATAGGCTGACATCGCCCATCTCAATACTCTGAATAATCTCATCCTCGTACCCGTTGTACCTGAGGCTCAAAGTACTTTGCGGGCCAAAACTTCTGCGGCTGTCATGATCCACGTTGACATGCACTTTTTCACCTATTGTCCCGTCCAGCTGAACCTGTAATTCCTGCTCCATCTTAAGATCGGGAAACAGTGACTGGCTCTGACCTTCCGTTTCCACCGCATTCGGTCTGTAATGAGTTATTCCTGAAAGCGTTATTTTCTGATAACCGCTTATATCAATCTGGCCACCTTCACCTATTGCGCCCGCTAGTATGGGCGGCATTTCAACGGGCAGGTAAATTGTCGGGATCAGTGAGCCCTGTTCCCTCGATCCCCTGAGGCAATGGTTTCTGTTCATGGACATCCACGTATCCCTGAGCGTCCACCGGATTGACCGTCGATTCAGTTCGTCAAGCGGAAAACAACCCTGAGTAGACACGGGAACAGACCCACGGAATAACCTCCAGGATAAAAAATGTCTCACAAAGGAATTTTCAAGGTTCCAGGATATACCCGGATCAACAAGCAAACGGGACCCGTATTCAGTTTCCCAAGGATAGACTGGAAGGAGCCTGGGAGTACGCACACCCGTCGCACCGGCAGCTGTTACCAGTATGAACAGGGCTATCAACGGCAAAGTTCCGGTTTTTATTCTCATAAGTGGATTCTAGTCTCCCTGTTTCCTATGGTTCCAGACACAAGTGGAAAGAAAGCTCTCAAAAATGTATAATCGTCATATTGTCCGAATTTTCTGAAAGCATATAATGAGACGTATATGAAAAAACTGCAAGTTTACACTTTGAAGGAATTTATTCCGCCTTTTCTGCTTTCATCCGGCATTTTCACTTTTGTGATGCTGCTGGATAAGCTGCTGGATCTCCTTGATATGATTGTAAGTAAGGGAGTTCCGGTAAGGACTGTTGTGGAAGTCTTCCTCCTGCTTCTTCCTTCAATGGTTGCCGTTGTGGTTCCCATGGGTGTTCTGGCCGGAGTCCTGATGGCCGTTGGCAGAATGGAATCAGATCTTGAAGTGACCGCGATGAAATCATCCGGGATCAGTATTTTTGTGCTGATCAAACCCCTCCTGCTCGCCGCATTAGTACTTGCCGCAACTATGGTATTGTTCAATAACTACGTTCTGCCGGACGCAAATCATCTTGCAAAGAACCTTCTGCTTGACATAGGAACAATGCAGCCTGCCGCAAAAATCATCCCGGGAATGTTCGTTGAAGATATTGAGAACTACCGGATAATCGTCGAAGACAGGAACGACCTGACCGGTGAACTGGAAAACGTTGTTATACACGAAAGGGTTCCCGGCATGCCGGGAAGAACGATCACAGCTCTCAGAGGGAAAATGGAACCGGTTTCCGCCAACCGTTTTCGACTTGTTCTTACCGATGGTCAGATGCATGAACTTACCGCATCCGGTGAATACAGGAAACTTGATTTTTCCGTATATACAGTCGAAATAGTAAGATCGGGGGAGCTCGTCAGGCAGGACAGAAACAACAGAGGAGACAGGGAACTTTCGGCGAACCACATGCGGATACTTGTCGATTCGCTTCAGAGACAGTCGGAAACATTGGAGGACTCACTTATCATTACAGGGCAAACACCCATTCTCGCAATGATGCACGATTCAACCGTATCAGCGGGAAGGAACAACTTTCCTCCACCCGACAGTGTTGACGCGCGTACATGGTTTAACCTTGCGAGAAATTACCTGGCCCAAACGTCCGGGAATCTTCGTATTCTGGCTGACCAAAAAGCTTCGCTGCAGCGAAGCATAAGCAAATATCAGGTAGAAATTCAAAAGAAGTACTCGATACCTTTTGCATGCATAGTGTTCGTGCTTCTCGGTGTTCCGCTTGGGCTTTCAACCAGGAAAGGCAGCGCCGGTGTTGCACTTGGTGTAAGCCTGCTTGTTATTCTCGTGTATTATCTGTTCCTTATTGCCGGTGAACAACTTGCTGACAGAAGAATGATATCCCCGTTTCTTTCAATGTGGCTCCCAAACATCGTTCTCGGCTCTTTCGCTCTCGTTCTTACGATAAGAAGCCTCTACGAAGGCAATCCATTACCTCTGGGCAGACTTACCGCCTCAATCAGACATCTCTTCAGAAGATTCGGCGGTAACAATAAAGAGAGTAAATTGAAACGCGGTCTGCGATGACATTCAGAAGACTTGATCGTTACCTAGCGTTGAGGTTTATTAAAATGATAATGGTCGCGGTCTCCTCGTTCGTTATCATCTTCGTGAGCGTTGACGCTTTCGACCATTTTACCAGATGGGTTGATCGCGATGTATCCCCCGGAGCTTTCCTTATGTACTACTTCTACGGGCTTCCCTACATCATCGTACTCGTACTTCCCATAGCCGTTCTCCTTAGTTCCCTGTTCCTTATTTCATCACTTTCGAAGCGGAACGAGCTGGTGGCAATGAGAGCGGCGGGGATAAGTGTTCCAAGAATTATCCTGCCGCTGCTGCTGGTGGGCGGTCTTACTTCCCTTTTTGAACTGGGATTCGGTGACTTCATAGTAGCGGATGCCACGTACCAGCAGACACAGGTAAAAAGAGTCGAGATAGATCACCAGGAACCTGTAAATTACTCCAGGAGAAGTAATTTCGCTCACAGATCACCGGACGGATCAATACTCGATATCGGTTTCTTCAGCGGTCAGACCGAAACAATGGATAATGTTACAATAGAATGGTTCGATGACAGCAGTAAAGTAACAAGAAGACTTGATATGGATAGAATTGTCTGGATCGATTCATGCTGGACCGCCATAAACGCAACCGAAAGAGTTTTCGGACCGTCCGGGGCTCTTGCTTATTCAACTGCGGATACGCTTATCGTACCGGAAATAACCGAGACTCCTCTTGATTTCGGCTCAAGGCAGAAAGCCCCCGCGGAAATGAATTTCATTGAACTCTCACATTACATACGGAGTGTGAATAACGCGGGGGGTGATACCAGGGGAGACCTTGTGGAGTTCTATCTGAAATTTTTCTTCCCCCTCTCAAACCTTATAATGGTCTTTGTGGGCGCCCCCCTGGCTCTCAGAAACTCAAGAAGCGGCAGCGCCTCAAGTGTCGGACTGGCCATACTTCTCGCATTTCTCTTTTTCTCTCTCCTGAGATTCGGACAGACACTGGGTCATAAGGGAGCGCTCTCACCTCTTATCTCCGCAAGCATTGCGGATATCGTCTTTATAGCCCTGGGTATATTCCTTCTCTCAAGAGCATCAAGAGTTTAGGAAACTGATTTTCCCTTTTCCATCGCTGCACTTGCAAATCGACTGCTTCAGGATGCATATTTCTACAACTTCTGAAGTGAATTGTGTTTTTTTCAGTTTAACCTGAACCAGGGAGACAGAAATGCCTGAACGCGTTTACAATTTTTTTGCCGGACCGGCCACTCTTCCATACGACGTGGTGAAGGATGCTTCTAAAGGTGTTGTCAATTTCGAGAATATGGGAATGTCTATAATGGAGATTTCTCATCGCTCCTCACAGTTCGATTCCATGTTCCGTGAAACACAGAAGAACATGCTTGATATTATGGGGCTATCGGAGGATGAATATGCGGTTCTCTTTCTCGGCGGCGGCGCAAGCACTCAGTTCTGCGCGCTTCCTTTCAATTTCCTCAAAGATGGTATGACAGCCGATTACGTTGTTACCGGGGGATGGTCGAAGAAGGCGGTCAAGGAAGCGAAATTTTTCGGAAAAGTTAATATCGCCGCCAGCAGCGAAGATGCCAATTTTAACTATATCCCGGATAAATTCAACCTCACGCCGGGAGCAGCTTACGTTCATACGACAAGCAACAACACTCTCGTCGGAACCCAGATAAAGAATTTCCCGGAAACGGGAGACGTTCCCCTTGTAAGTGACATGTCATCTGGCTTTCTTTCCAGAAAACTTGATTTCAGTAAATTCTCTCTTATTTACGCCGGAGCCCAGAAAAATATAGGCCCCGCTGGAGTTGTCGCCGTTATTGTAAGACGCTCCTGGGTGAATAAGGCTCGCGAGGAAGTTCCAACAATGCTCTCATACACGACACATCTGTCAAAGAATTCCCTTTTCAATACACCTCCGGCCTTCCCTGTTTACGTTGTCGGTCTGGTAATGAAATGGATACTGGATAAGGGCGGACTTGAAGCGATTGAAGCGGCAAACGTTAAGAAGGCCGAACTGCTTTATTCGTTTATGGACGACAGCAATGACTTCTACAGAGGCACCGCGCGGAAGGACAGCAGGTCATTGATGAACGTAACTTTCCGACTTCCTTCAGAGGAACTTGAAAAGAAATTCGTGGCTGAAAGTACTGAAAACGGTCTTATCGGACTGAAAGGTCACAGATCCGTAGGAGGCTGCAGGGCTTCTATCTACAACGCAATGCCATACGAAGGTGTGGAA
>CAZOQQ010000096.1:0-8366 GCA_964582075.1 uncultured bacterium
AGGAGTCTGGGCCGTATCTCAATCCCAGTGTGGCCGGACACCCTCTCAGGCCGGCTACCCATCGTTGCCTTGGTAGGCCATTACCCCACCAACGAGCTAATGGGACGCGGACCAATCTATCAGCGAAAGGTCCCGAAGGAGCCCCTCCTTTAGTCAAATCAAAATCATCAATATGACATCTGCGGTATTAGCATCAGTTTCCCGATGTTATTCCCCACTGAAAGGTATGTTATCCACGTGTTACTCACCCGTTCGCCACTCTACTGAGAACTACTAACGAATTAGTTGTTCTGTTCGCGTTCGACTTGCATGCCTTATCCACGCCGCCAGCGTTCGTCCTGAGCCAGGATCAAACTCTCCATATATATTCATATAGGATTATTTACCTGTATTATTTGCTATATTTTATTACGGTCCTGATCTGTTATAGCTAACAGACCCGCCCTGTTACGGGCTTGCATCAATTCGTTACGAATTGACTCAAGGAACCAACACAGACCATGCTTATGCGATTCTCGTCTTCTCACAAATTTCAAAGATCGTACGCTTTTCAGCGCGAATGTATAACCTAGGACAGAGAAACCTTGTTGTCAACTCCAATAAACCATTTTTCTTTCAAAACCGGCTCACTCAGAGTTAACTCAATCATTCAGTCATATCCCAAGTGGAACCCGTATATGCATACATCTTTTCATGATGTCAAGGCATATATTTATATTATTGTCATAAAACAATATAGGGCTATCAGATTATTCTCATTCCTGACTGCATTTATATAACACACAAATTTCACAGGGGTTCCCTCGGCATGATGTCGATGATATTATTCACTGGTTGCTACACGGATTGGACGTATACCTTGAAAATAACAGAAATATTGCTTCGTCTATCTTTTTCCGGGGAACAAATCGACGGGGTTACAAGTGCTTCTTCTACTGTATTGATGGACACTCCCGATATCACGGGAAGTGTTAGCGACATTTTCAGCACCTGGCCTCTTTCGGAGGAATTCAAAATGGTGCGCTTTACTCTCCCCTCGGGAATACTCTCTGCGGCAGCCCGAAAGGACTCGAATTCATCTGTGATCGTCTACTACCTTGATTCCCTCCCTGATGAACTCTTCAATCCTTCAATTCCGATTATCCGGCTTATCCCCGACCGGCATCTTCCAGTCGTATCACCCGGATTCGTTTGCTTACTGGGATATACACCATGGGAGCTGTCGCAAAGCGAGCTGATTTCCTCCCTTCCGGGTAATTCTCCGAAATCCAGGGGACAGGTAACGCTACTGGATAAAACCGGCAGCGGGCACCGACTTATTTTCTCCCGCACACCCAACAGTCACGGAGGAACCGATTTCACATTCATAACTCAGCCTGACGAATTGATATTTCCGACACGGGAGCTTAAATCTCTTGCGGAAATGAATATGCAAAAACCGGACGATCTTCTTGCGTTTCTTGCAGACGTGCTGAAACTTGAAGCAGCCGTCCTAATGACCCGCTCTGCAACCGGATACGTCCCTATATGCACGATAAACGTTGAAATTGATTCGGAGCACTTTGAAACAAGCGACATTTTTAACACTGAAAATCTTAATTTCCCGATATGGGTTAACCTTGAAGAAAACAACTCACCTCTTGACCTTATGGGACAATGTCTCGTCTATCCATCGGGCAAGCTGGTTCTTGTTGCTCCCTGGAGAGGTGACGCGGATACCCTTCAACAAAGAGCGGATTCTGTAATGCCTGCGGTTTCAATGAAATACGAGCAGTTCATATCAACCCATGGTGAACACCGCCTGCAGAATATTCTCCGTGAACTGGAATTGATTCTTGTGGGACAACCGCATCCTGACTCCCTTCAAAAGGCTCTGGAAACCGCCGCTGCGGGGTTTTCAGCAACCGTTATAGCTATTTTCGGACCGGAGGAATCAGCCAGTCCCGTCGCGACAAGCAGCACAAACAGTGAAATAAAAGAACTGCTGGTATCGGATCGTCCGTTCGAAGAGTGTTTCAACGATACTCATATTTCGGTACTGAGCAACGGATACATACTTCTTGCCGCATGGAACGAGGAAAGAGAAGTTCCATACAAAGCTATCGATTCCTTTGGACAGAAACTGAGGAAGTATGACCTTAACAACCTGAGAATAGAAGAAGAGAATGTCCCTGATTTTTCCCAGCTTCAGGCTGTCTATATGAAAGATACGAAGGTTTTGTGGCAGGGAAAATCATTGGGAATTTCAAATTGCTATCAGTTCTATGGTAATTCAAGACAGTGCGTAGACTGTCCAGTCAATCATCTTTCCTTTTCAGGAAAAAAAAGCGCCAGGCTCGAAAATCATCAGGGATATATAGAAGAGATTTACCCTGCCGGTCGCGGTTTCCTTGTAATCTGGACCAGGTTGCCTTCAGAGGTTGAACTCAGCTCATCAAAAAGGGAAGCTTTCCCGGGAGGAGAGGCGGAATATACACCTGACGGGAAAATACTATCCATGAATGGATGGTTTCAGGAGGCCACCGGCGCCGGTTCGGAAAAGGTGGCCGGACAGAACGCGGCCAGAATACTGAACAGGATTGGCTCCCCCGCGGTCTTGTCTCAATACAGGGCTGCATTCGCAGGAATTTTCATACCTGAACCTGTTGAATTCATCTGGCGGGACATGAAATGTTTCAGCAGGATGAGAATGGCGCGATCTGAAGAGAATATTCTCCACAGCGTTCTGGATTCCAACAGAGCTGGAATTTCAGATGCGACTACCCTGGGTCCTGGTACCTTATCTTCATCTTCCGAACCAGGTTCACTTGCTGAATATCTTTCCGTGGCATGCAGACGTGAGGGATGGGAGTTCGATATTTCAGGTTCGACTTCAGAGGAGGGCGCACCGGTATGGTTTACGAGACAAGCAACGACTGACCTCCTTTCAAACCTCCTGCGTATGCTGACACCAATGTGTCCTGACAGATGGGCCGGCCTTGAAACCGGATGGCTTGACAATACTCCGGAAACGGGAGCTTTTTCTTTTCTTCCGGGACAATACCATGTTATCCAGTTCAGACTTCAGGGTATTGAGGTTGCCGAGAGATCGGTAATTCTCAGAAAACTCAGTATTCTGTTCAGGGGTTTCGGTGGCTGGATGGCCGGATCGCCTGATAAAGACGTTCTTCAGGTTGGCCTGCCCGCTGCGAAGAAACATTACAGGGAAATTGACGCGATAATTTACTCTCCAATGAATGCTTTCACCGAACTGTGCCGGGAAGCAATATCGAAGATAAAATCTAAAAAGTTTCAATTCGTGGATTCAGCAAAGGATATGGCTTCAAGACAACAGACAGCAGGTTCAGTTATCGTAAGACTGGATCAGAGCAACATTCATTACGCCACAACATTGACTGCCCGTATACCGAACCAGCCGATACTTGTTGCTTCCGGTCTTTCCAGCGGAATTCCATCAATCACAACCAGAGTGAAACATCTTCAGCTGCCCGCTGACGGGAAAGCTGTGTTCTCGGCCATAAGAAGGATAGTAAGGGGTTAACATGTACGCACTTTTTCTCCTGATATTTTCAATTATCCTGACACCGGCAACGCCCGAGGATTTTCTGAACGAATTGTGCGTTAACAGCCGGGGAACTGAGGGTGCCGGGTACTGGGCATCACATGCTTCTTCGGAGGTTCAAAACGCTCTGCATAACCCGGATTCCCTTGCTGCATTTCTTGGCGGTATGCGCGAACTTTCAGTGAACCCCGGGGCAAGAACGGATTTTGAAGACCGGGGAAATACATTCCTGATAGAATTCGGTGAATCAAGATGGACATGGAAGGATTCAGACGGCAACTATCACAGAATAGACGGGCCTTCCATTGTTATATGCTCTCAGGGAAGTTACGCATGGTCGAAATTACCTGTTTTCTCCTCCGGACACGTAAGTATCGGTCGCAAGGAAAAACTTGTATCGGGAATAATGATAACCTTCCTGATACTTACATTTGCTTTGATTCTGCTTATTTGGGCAAACAGACGATACCTGTAGAGATTTCTATTTGAAACGTTCCCACTCGGATGAGAAATCAAGAATCTGAACCGGTAGTTCCTGAATGGAAAGTTCCATGGTTACCGCGTTTTCAATGAAATCTTCCATTTCTCTCTGTAGAAGAATCAGCTGAGACATGAAAACCTGGTATCTGTCCAGACTTTCGGATCCTCCTGAGGGAAATTCCTTACCTGATTCAATCTCTTCCTGCATCTTCTTTATCAGCGATGAAAAAGCCATGATCATTTCAGTGGCCTGATTGAAATCTGTCATTATTCCCTTCTTGTTACATCATCAGAGGAACCGGGATAATTACGAATGTTCCCCGATCTGTCAATATGCATCTGTTCAATATCAACTCCCCGGATATACTTCAAAGCCGCTTTAATTGCTGTTCCCATCTGGAGTTTACTCCATTCTTTCCGTGATGGGTGACCGGTTCCTTCCAGTACCAGCATGATACTTCTGGTCTTTCCAGCGAGCCGCTTCCCGATTTCAGGGGGAGCCAACCTGTCAAGACTACCGTTAATATATACAAATCCTGTATCCTGCGACTGTACTATGTAATCAGACGGAAGAAACACTTTCAGCCCACATTTAACACCGACCGGCAGAAATAGTTTCAGTAATGCTGTTTTCAATTTTCCCATTCTTGCACATGACGCTTCAAAAAAGTTTCTGAAAACACCACTGGCAATAACACCGGCTACGCCCTCACACAGAAGGCCGGATGTCTTCATGGCCACGGCTCCACCCATCGAGGAACCGTAGATAACTGTCTTTCGCCTGTCGAAACCCATATTATCTCTTGCATGGATAAGAGCCCCCGCAAGATCGTACGATTCCGATGGCCCGCCGGACGTAACTGCAACCGGGTGATCATCATGTCCCCGGAGAGGTACAAGGAGTACAGAAAAACCCAGTTCTTCAAATATCCGCCCCGGATTAAGCATAGCCCCTATATCTTCGTTGAGCCCGTGAACCATTACAGCAAGATTATCTCCCCCACCCAGGAAGTATCCTTTCATCTTGTACCCGTCAAGAGATTCAAGATCAACCGGTTGCCATGGTGTGTCCGGTATGGGACCGGTAACCGGCTGGCGGTATCTGAACCTGTTCGTGAAACCGATCAAACCCTGTTTTGAAACCATTTTTCTGAAGATCAGCCACACACCCAGAGCGGTAATGAAACCGATACCCCATCCGGTCAGTACATCAATAGGGTAATGCACACCAAGATAAATTCTGCTGAATCCTACCAGAAAAGCCAGAGTCGCTGCAAAAGGCGCGAGTGGCGGGTAAGCAAAAGATGTTATCGCGGCAAGGGCCGCGGAATTCGCTGAATGAGCCGATGGAAATGACCTGCTGCCGTGTACGTCCCCACGGTAATTAACTTCCGATGAAAGAGATTCATCAAAACACGGTCTTTGTCTTTCAATACCATGTTTCAAATGGTAGCAAACCTGATCCGAACCGGCGGTCGCGACTATCAGGCAAAGCAGAACAACTCTTGGATTTCTAAGAGCGAAAGCCTTTTTCCATCGATTCCCGGTGGAAGGTCGCGGCCTGGTCCGACCCCACCATAACAGCATAAGAATGTATCCAGCCAGAAATGGTATCCAGTTATCAACGTTCGTAATAGAGCGCATTACCGAAGTAAGAAAACCGGAAGCAAAACCGTTTATAACAAGGAACAAAGATCTGTCCCAGGCTGGCCAGAGCATTTATTCCATTCCTGAGAATCTCACTGAGAACCAGGCTCGTTTCCATTTTCGCCGGATTTCCAGATCCTGTATTTCTCGAGATCACTCCCGATGAATTTTACGCACAGACCAACAATAAAAGCATCATCAATGTATCCAATCACGGGTATAATATCCGGGATAAGATCCAATGGATTGGCCAGATAGAGAAGCGTAAAGGTTATAGCGGCTACGGTACGAAACGGAACCTCGTATTTACCCTTTACCACATCACTTATCATGCCCCAGAGATCACGAACGTCATTCCATAGGCTTTTAAGCGAATCCGGGACACCTTTCTCTTCCAGTCTTCTTATAGTTCGGCCGGCTCGATCAAGAGCCATCTTCGTCTCCTGTTCACCGGAGGCCCTTCTTCCCGTATTGAAAATCTCCTCCAGTCGGGATTTCCAGTTGGTATTCCACATCGGCAACTTCCTCTCAGGTTGCGGTAACATGAACATATCCACTAAGACTGCGGGGGGAAAGATGGGATCGCGCAACGGAATGTATTAGCTTTCAGCCCATGAAATACCTTGTAACGGTACCACCGGTAATAACGCCTTCGGAACCGCCTTCGGGAGCTTTCCTGCTGGCCGCGGGGTTAAGCGCAAGAGGGGTCGACACGGGCTTTATTGACCTGTCACTCGAATATTTCAGATACGTCTTCTCACTGACTCCAGCGGAACGCGGATTTCCCGCCATCAAGCCCGCTCTGAACTATCTCCGGGACAACCCTCTTTACACCCCCCATAAACACCGCACCGCTTCCGGTGTCCTGAATTCATCACTTAAGCTGTTTTCCGGCGGATTTCCCGGATGGAAAATATCACTGATGAACCTGATTCCTCCGAAGGCCGTACACGGACCGGCTGAAATCGAAAAAATCAGTCGCGAGGGCAACACACCTTTTTCCGGGTTCTGGGAAGAGTATCTTCTTCCGGTACTCAGGCTGTACAGTCCGGAAACAGTTCTTGTATCTCTTTCTTACCTTTCACAACTGACGGCCGGTATTGATCTTATTCTATTCCTTAGAAAATCAGGGTACGATGTCATTGCGGGCGGTTCGCTGCTGAACAGCCTCAGCAGAACAGGCAGAGGTTTCGAACTTATTCGCGAAGTGCTCCCCGAATCCTGCCTGGGCGACGGTTCAAGGTTTACGGGATTCGACTCCGGTGACGATTCCTTTCTGAGCAGCCTGGTGTGGCCCGATATCATCGGGGACTGGAGTTACATTTCAGGCAGACCCGTTATACCCTATGCCCTTTCTACAGGATGTTACTGGAACCGATGCCTCTTCTGTCCCGATTCGAGTGCACGGCTCAAAGTTTACGGACGGGATTCGTTCGAGGATTTCATCACAACAATTCCATCTTACATAATGAAGAAAAATCCTGCAATACATTTTGTTGATTCGGCTATACCGCGCGGACCGCTTGAAGATGTGCTGCCGCTGCTGAATCAATACAGGCTTGACTGGTATACTTTTGCCAGACCTGAAAGCTGGATATCGCAGATGGCGGATAGACTTTCCGAATCGGGCTGCCTCATGCTTCAGCTTGGTGCCGAAAGTGGCAGTAAATCTCTCCTGGACCGCTTCGAGAAAGGGATCAATCCCGCTTCTTCACAGCAGATCATTAAGAACTGCGCGAGTGCCGGTATCAGAACATACGTTTATATGCTTGCCGGTCTTCCCGGTGAAACTGACTCTGATTTGCTGCAATCAATTGAATTCCTTGAAAGAACCGGTAATTCGATAGATTTCATCAACTTCTCGGTCTTCAATCTGCCGGAAAATAGTGAGTTAACGAGCAGGGCTTCCGAATTCGGAATCGAATTCATAGACGATGATGTGTCGGAAAACGTAATAAGACTTTACAGACCGTTTCTGTTCGAGGGACAGAATCCCAGAATAAGAGCCAGGCGGCTCGTATCCGAACATTTCTCCAGAATTCCCTCGATCGCAGACGCTCTGAAAAGAACTCCCAGATGGTTCAGAACCTCTCATTTCCCCTTTATTGACATCCCCGGTAGAAACAAAGGATCCATAACCGATATCTAACCGTGCTGGTTCAGTATTCCTTCATGAAAGTTCTATGCGCCAGACAGAATAAGAAATGTCAGTCCCGCGAGAAGGAATATCCAGATAACCACGGCAAGAATCGCAAGAATTCGAGCTTTGTTTACATCAGCCGCTGACCCTGGTTTAACTCCCATAGCAAGAAATGTGATTACCCCCGCAAGATTGATGGAGATGAGATTAACTCCCAGAAGCTGAAGAGCTCCAAGGGCGCCGCTATAATCGCCAAGTGCGGTAAGCATGCCCGTAACAACAAGCGGAGGCATAAGTGCGGCAGCCATCATTACCCCTATAAGTGTTGCGGGCGCGCCGGTACTCAGGGCCAGCGCTCCTGCCGCGCCAGCGGCCAGCGCAATTACAATATCGGTAGAATTTATGAAAGTTCTCGACAATATTTCGGACGTATTCGTATCTATTCTGAAGATTATTCCTACCGCTACCGCAAAGGCAAAGGCTGTTCCAATGCGGAGCGTATTCTCTCTCAGAGCCCTCAGACTGAAATGAAAATCA
>CAZOQQ010000097.1:0-8353 GCA_964582075.1 uncultured bacterium
AGCTATCAGGGCTATTCCCCCCGCTTCCACTATAAGATTCAGCCATCCGATTCCTCTTCCCGCAGAAAGCTGACCCCATCCAGGCAGAAGAAGTGATTTCCACGGTTGAGTGGAAGATACAACCATGGTATCGATCAACGCAGTATCCACGGCAACGGTCAACCGGGGCATCAAAGGTCTTCTCATCTCAGTGGGAAATTCAGCAGTTCCAACTTCGAATTCCCTGAGCCGTGCGTGTTGCCAGAAAGCTTCATGACTAAGTGTTCCGTGAAGTACGCTATCGATACTTTCCATATTACACTTTACGCTGATCCAGCTGAGATCGCTGATGTCAACTACATCCAGGGCAAGATCTGTAATCCCCATTCCGGGAAACCGGTCAAGACAATCGGAGAGAACGGAAAATATGCGGTTGAGTGTATAAACGGGTATCTGAGCCTCGTATTCCACGAGACCGTGAAACCTCACATAATCGGTTGTTGATGAATCCGGATACACCGAATGTTCACCATTCATCAGCATTCCCGCTCTTGCGGTAAGCTCAAGCTGTGTTCTGCCCGGCTCCGGTACACCACGACTTATATTTATACGGATGATACTTACGAACGGTTCACCGCCCACAAGATCCTGAACGACAGCAAACTCGAACGGTGTCTGGGCGGATGCCAGGAATGCAAATATAAGTACCGAAAGAATATAGCGCATTAACTCGAACCTCATTTCATTTTGCGGGAATCACTCTTTTCCAGTTGTTTCCGGCAACAGCGTCTATATCATCGCTGCTCCAGCCTCTTTTGTACAAATACTCAAATAATTCCGGCCAGACCGTACAGTCTTTCATACCCTCCGGAAGGAACCGTGTACCATCGTAATCACTCCCAAACCCGGCATTCCCGATACCCGTAATCTCAACCAGATGCTCAAGGTGATGTGCAATGCTTTCGAATGAAGCATTGTCGGCAAGGAATTCCGGAACGAAAGTTATCCCCACAACACCACCAGTAGCGGCTATTTCGCGTATATCATCATCGGGAAGATTTCTGTGACAATCATGAACTGCCCTGCAATTGCAATGTGTAGCAACAGTTCGTAGTCCCATCAAGAGAATATCTCTTCTTGAACGGTCACAGAGATGTGATACGTCCAGTAACACACCCCTCCGGTCAAGCTCCACAGCAAGGCGTCTGCCACTTTCAGTAAGTCCCTTATCGGTTCCTATGCCGCCGCCCAGACTGTTTTCCCCGTTCCATGTCAGAGTCGCAAAGGAAAGCATGTCGACTATTTCATCCCTGCCGGGCAGGCCAACAAGTGGCTGGCAACCCTCAAGCATCAGAAACAGCTTAACCGATGAGCTGGAGCAGACATCCCTGAACATTGAAATGCCGCGGTTAAAGGCTGAAATCGGCTCATTTTCCGCTTCAGCGCATATTGCTGTTACAAGATGAGTTACACCGCCCGTAACGGCTCTGGGCATATCAAGATGCGTTAATGTATTGCCTTCAAGATATTCTTCAGGAGACTCGATTCGCATCAGCGTATCTACATGAGCGTCAAAGACAGTGTATTTCATTCGCGGCAGCTCTCCTCCGCCGGGGCGGATGAATCCGGAGAAAAGAATATACCTGTGAAAGCGTCTACAAACGTATTGGCCTTCAGAATCAGAAATATCACAAAAAACAGGAGAAATATGTAAAGTATCAATCTGCTCTTTCCTGACTTTCTGGGGTGCTTCTCCCTCCAGTCATCAATCATGGCCATTAATTACGTCCCATGGGTCTCTCAATGCGGAACTGTCGACGCAGTGTGGGCAATCCCGGAAATTCTATTGAATCCGTGTAGGATACAACGTACACATCTCCCTCGAATCCGTTTCCGGCATATAATCTTGATGCGGAAACAGTATTCGAACACTCATCGGAATTCCGGTAATTCCCCCATTGCATAAGAAATTCAGCTTTTCTCAGGGAAAGTGGCATCACATCGGCAACCCTGGCGTACACTTCCTCCAGTTCCCGGCTCACTTTCGAGGGTGTCAATGTAACCATGCTCTCGTATTTGAGCAGAACACTCACTATCATCACAAGGAGAACGAGCAGGAAAGTAAAAATTCCGCTCTTACCTGATAAAATATCTGACATATCCACCTACCATCCTGAAAGGCATCTTCTTACAATATCTTCCGATGAATTTTCCATCAGCCTGTCTCTGGCTTCAATTTCGGATTCATTATCCGGATCGTAAACCAGCCATGTAGTTACGCTTTCATTGCTTATGATATCGGTCTCGCTAAGAATATCGGTAAATGATATTTCAACCCTTATCTCAAGTTTGTACTCTTCCACTATTTCTGCAGAAGTGTAGGAATAAGGGGTTTTACTGTACGCGACAACCGAACCCTCGATTTCCGAATCCTGATTCTCCACGGCCACGGCCAGTCTTCCGTCTTTCACAATCATCTCGATTACCCGCGATGTTAAATCCTGTTCAAGTCCGTACTGTGATACCCTGCTGCGGAAGGGCGCAACTTTCACTGATTTTATGTGTTCGGGCAGACTTCCTCTGAAACCATAGCTGCATGACATACCAAGAAGGATAAGGAGAATAACACCCGAAACAGCCACTGGCTTACTTCTACCGTCCGGAATGTCCGAACCCCCCTTCACCTCTCCCGGTTTCGGGAACACTGTCAACAATTCTGAATCTTGGATATATCACCGGAACCAGTATTGCCTGAGCAATTCTGTCCCCTCGTTTTATACTGAATGGTTCTTTACCGAGATTAGCAATAATTATCTTCACTTCTCCCCTGTAATCAGAATCTATTGTTCCCGGTGAATTCAACACGGTGATACCGTGCTTCAAAGCGTTGCCGCTTCTGGGTCGTATCTGCCATTCGTAACCCATGGGTATGGAAACCTTAAGACCTGTTGGAATGAGCCCGATTGAACCGGGCTCAAGGATTACATCCGATCCCAATGCTGCACGCAAATCCACACCACTCGAACCTGTTGTGGCTCTTGCTGGAACAGGAAGATCACCCGCGTGCTCAAGTACTTCAAGCAGTACATCCAGTTCCATATCTCCTCAACCTGTTCTCTGTATCTTTACAGCGGCTCCTGATCGACATCCTTCATCGTAAGGTCGATCTTTCCATCATTCTTTACCGCTTTAACCTTCACCCGGACATGCTGTCCGCGTTTCAGGACATCCTCCACTTTTTCTACCCGTTCTTTGCTGATCTGGCTTATATGCACAAGGCCATCGATTCCGGGCATTATTTCAACGAATGCTCCGAAATTCATGATATTAGCAACAACACCATCGTAAATCTGTCCGAGTTTTGGTTTTCCCGTGGACAACTCGATAAGTTCGAGTGTTCTGTTGGCGGCTTCCGCGTCATCCGAGAGAACAACCACCGTACCATCGTCATCTATGTTAATGTCCGCGCCTGTCTCCTCGGTAATGGCTCTTATGTTTTTGCCTCCGGGACCTATAAGCTTTCCAATCATGTCTTTTTCAATCTGAACCGTGTAAACTCTTGGCGCATATTCACTCAGTTCGTTACGGGGGGCGCTTATAACAGTGTTCATCTCTTTGAGGATGTATTCCCTGTTCATCTTCGCCCTGTCCATAGCCTCGCTGAGAATATCAAGGGATATTCCGGCAACCTTAAGATCCATCTGAATCGCAGTGATTCCCCTTGTAGTTCCCGCCACTTTCAGATCCATATCGCCAAGGTGATCCTCAACTCCCGCTATATCGGAAAGAATTATGTAGTCCTTTCCATCGGTCACAAGACCGAGGGCTACTCCCGCCACAGCATCGGTAATGGGCACTCCTGCGTCCATCAGGCTAAGGGAACCTCCGCATATTGTCGCCTGACTTGATGAACCGTTGGACTCGAGAATATCGGAGACTATTCTGACAGTGTAGTTGAAATCCGTTTTTTCCTTAGGCATTACATGAGAAAGCGCGATTTCGGCAAGATGTCCATGCCCTATTTCTCTTCTGCCCGGTCCCCGGGCGGGTCTGACTTCTCCAACGCTGAAAGACGGGAAATTGTAATGAAGCATGAAATCCTTCGTGTATTCTCCCATAAGCGCGTCTATTCTCTGCTCATCCCTGGCTCCGCCAAGCGTAACCGCTACAAGTGCCTGTGTCTCACCCCTCGTAAACAGTGCCGAGCCGTGTGGCCGCGGTAGTACACCCACTTCACAGGTTATTTTTCTTACATCGCTTTCGTCACGGCCATCCGGTCGCCTGCGTTCCTCAAGAAGCTTACGCCTTGCGAAAATCCTTTCCGATTCTTTCACAGCGTTGGAAATAAAACTTTCAAACTGCTGTTCATCAATGTCAGGATATTTTCCGTCCAGCAGTTCAAGGGATGTCTCCTGAGCGATTTTACCCGCTTCTGAAAGAGCGTTTTTAATACCGTTTCCATAAACCTTTTCAAATTCGGAGAAAGCGACATCGTTTACCGCTTCCTGTAAACCGTCAGGTACTTCAACTTTCTTCTCAGGCTGACGTTTCTCCTTACCAGCGATTTCCTTTAATTCCATCTGCAGAGCGTTGATTTTCGCAGCTTCGGAAGCGGCCAGCCTTATGGCTTCCATTATTTCGGCTTCCGAAAGCTGTTCGGATGAACCTTCCAGCATCACGACATCGTTACCCTTAACCGCTACCACAAGGTCTATATCGCTGTCCACCTGCTGATCAACCGTGGGGTTTACTATGAATTCACCGTTCAGTCTTCCTATCTTCACTGAAGATACGGGACCATCCCATGGAATATCTGAAATCATCAGTGATGCCGAAGCCCCGAGCATGGCAAGAAGGCTTGGATCGTTCTGATTGTCTGAACTTAGTACAAGGATGTAAACCTGTGTTTCTTCCATATAGTCCGAGGGGAAGAGAGGCCTGAGGGGCCTGTCTATAAGCCTTGCCGTAAGTACTTCGTTCTCCTGGGGTCTGCCCTCCCTTTTAAAGAAACCTCCCGGAATTTTACCCGCAGCGTATGTTCGTTCGCGGTATTCAATCGTGAGCGGGAAAAAGGGAAGATCCCTCAAACCACCCGATGTAGCGGCAACCAGTACGGATGAGCCTCCATACGTTACGTAAACAGCACCATCAGCCTGTTTCGCCATTCTACCGGTCTCAATTGACAGTGTTCGACCTGCTATCTCTTTTTCAACAACTTTTATCATTTTTCTCGACTTTTCCTTTTTCTACCCGGCACCATGCCAGGATTTTTCACACTGCAAGCACTAATTCAATTGAATTACCGGATTCTGTAGTGTGGTGCATGAAGAAGCTACCTTCTGAGTCCCAGTTCTTTCACTATACTCCTGTAGCGTTCTATATCTTTACTGCTTAAATAGTTAAGCAATTTTCTTCTCTGGCCTACCAGCTGAAGCAATCCCCTTCTGCTGTTATGATCCTTCTTATGAAGTTTGCTGTGTTCGGTCAGGTTTCTTATTCTCTCCGTAATTATGGCAATCTGTACTTCAGATTTCCCCGTGTCATTTTTTCCATCTCCGTATTTTCCGATCAACTCCGCCTTTTTATCGGCTGTAATGCTCATCTTTCCAGATCCTCCGTTCGTTCTTTCGTAACAGCGTGCTGCCTGACCGATTCCACATCGCCGGCAATAAGCCTTTTCAGCTCTTCAATACTTGATGAAGATGCCGTATTTCTGAGTTTCCTAACGAAACTCACCTTCATGATACTGCCGTAAACATCCCCTGCCCTGTAATCGACAAGATGTGCCTCTACCGGCCCGGTAGCGCTGTCCGGTACGAATACGGCGGCAGGCATAATCCCATCGCTGGAATCTACATAACCCGCGTAACTGCCGGGTTCAGGAAGCAGTTTGCATCCCGGAACCCTGACGTTCAATGTGGGAAACCCGATAATTTTCCCCAGACCCTTGCCCCTTGAAACCACTCCTGTTACAAAATAGTGTCTGCCGAGATACTTCCCGGCTGACCTGAGTTCCCCGATTTCAAGAAGCGATCGGATTCTTTCGCTTTTAACAGGTTCATCGTCACATTCCAGCGGAGGTACAATAATAGTATCTATTTCCCTCGAAGTACACCATCGTCTGAGATATTCAACTGTACCCGACCTGTTCCTGCCGAAATGGAAATCGTATCCAACAACAATTCTGCTGAAATTTCCCCATTCATGAAGTTCTGTTAAGAACCTGTCCGGTGATTTCTCTGCGGTTTCAGTGTCAAAGGGAAGAATTTTGATATTCTCTACTCCCAGTTCTCCAAGAATATCCAGTCTCTCCGCAACCGTTGTGAGTCGTTTTCTCCATGAATTATCAGCGAAGTACTGCCTTGAGACCGGCTCAAAACAGACCAGGCCCATATCACCGAATGACCTGGCTTTTTCGATTACTTTCAGATGTCCTTTGTGTATTCCGTCAAAATTGCCTATCGTTACCGTATTCATACTAATTCCCCACGAGAACACAGAGCGGTTTAAGCACACTTCCATTCCCCTCCGCGACCGCCAGCAGATTATCATTTTCATCCAGCAAAGCCAGTATACCTGTTCTGTCGCTTCTAAGTTCTCCACCGTGAGAAACGATTCTGCTCTGTTCACCATCCAGTACAATCCTCTCGTATTCCCGGAGGATATCGGTCATGCCGATCCTGGACGTAACATCGTTGCTCTTACTCGAAGCTTCATCAAGACTGAATGCTCCTATGGAAGTCCTTCTGATATCAAATGCCGCTCCGCCCGTCTTCAGCGCGTTCCCTATGTCTCTGGCAAGAGCTCTGACATAAGTCCCCGAACTTACAGTGACGGAAAAATATGCTTTTTTACCGTCGAATCCCTTCATTTCCCAGTTTTCAGTATGAGCCTCTCTGACAGGCGTAGACGGCTTCATGCCCATCCTCGCAAGCGAATAAGCCCTTCTTCCGTTGATCTTCACCGCCGAATAACTGGGAACTTTCTGCTTAATGTAACCCGTAAAATTACCGATCGTTCTGAGAATATCCTCTTCGGTGATATTCGAAACAGGTTTTCTCTCGAGGATGGTTCCCGCCGTATCATCAGTATCGGTTCTGATGCCAAATTCAATACCGAAACTGTATGTCTTGCGACTGGATAAGATAAACCTGGAAAGTCGTGTTGCTTTTCCCATCATGATTATAAGAAGTCCTGTGGCGTCAGGGTCAAGTGTTCCTGCATGCCCGAATTTCCTGTAGCCCCAGTACTTCGCTACTTCTGACGCTATTCTTCGTGAAGATATACCTGCCGATTTATCAAGAAGATATGCTGCACCATCCATCCGGGATACTGTCAATCGATACCCAGTTCCCTGATGATACCAAGAACACTGTCACCCTTTATCCCCGAATCATCCCTTACAAAAGAGAGGACGGGGACGGTACGCAATGTCACTCTGGATGCCAGCTTTCTCCTGATGAATCTTTTCGCGGATTCCATTGCTTCGAAAGCATCCTCATTCTCTTCCTCTGTTCCGGTTGTTTCGAAGAACAATGTGGCGTTGGAAGCGTCACGGGAGAGTTTGACCCTCGTTATTCTCAAACTGCGCAATCTTTCATCAGATACATCCCTTGAGAGAATTTCCCCTACTGCTTCCCGGATATCGCCTTCCAGTCTCTGTCTTCTTCTCTCGTCCACAGGAATCCTTCCGTCTCAGAGTTCCCTGGCAACCGAAACTATCTCGAAGCTCTCGATTACATCGCCTATTTTTATATCGTTGAAGTCCGAAAGACCTATTCCGCACTCAAAGCCTGATTTGACTTCTTTTCTATCCTCTTTGAAACGCTTCAGAGAACTTACCGTGCCTGACCATACATCGACTCCGTTGCGAACCAGCCGTATCCTGGCGTTTCTCCTGATAACACCGCTTATAACGTACGCTCCGGCTATGGCTCCGATCCTGGGGACCTTGAATACATCCCTGACTTCCGCAGAACCCAGGAATTCTTCCTTCTTCTCGGGCATCAGCATACCGGAAAGAGCTTTCTTAACGGTTTCCTCAACCTGATGAATAACACTGAAAGTAACTATTTCAACATCGTGAAGAATTGCTTCCTCACGGGCCCTTACATCTGGCCTGACCCTGAAACCGATAATCACGGCGTTTGAAGCTGCTGCGAGATTTACATCGTTTCCTGAAATACCGCCCGCGCTGCTCCTTATGATGTTAACCGATACTTCTTCATTACCGAGATTTGTCAGCGAATCCACAATCGCTTCCGCGGTTCCCTGAACGTCCGCTTTTATGATAAGGTTCAACATATTGTGAGTTTCAGCTGATTTCTGCCAGAAGTCCTCAAGCGCTATCATCCTGCTCGCATGGAGATCCCTC
>CAZOQQ010000098.1:0-8256 GCA_964582075.1 uncultured bacterium
CGCAGGAGCAATCTTCTCGTCTGTAATGCCCGATTATCTTAAGAACTATATCGGAATTGAAGGCGACGTTCGGGGTGGGCTTGAAGTGCCGCGCGAGCTTCCGGGGTTTTTGCTCGTATTCATTACCGGAATCCTTGTTTCCATGCGGAGGCGTAACGCCTTCGGAGGGGTTTTTCTTATCGGAACAGCCGCCTTCATAGGGTTGGCGTTTATTGCGACTGAACTTCCTGCGTTCGTTATTTTCATGGTTCTATGGTCAACTGCCGCCCACGCGTTCATGCCTCTCCGCGATGCCGAGGCGATCGATATCGCCGGAGTGGCACGCAGAGGGTGGGTACTTGGCAGAACAGGTGCGTTCAGATCCGGAGGCCTGATAGTGGGTTCCGGTTCCGTGTGGCTGCTGATGAAGTATTTCAAAGCGGATTTCACGACGACCTGGTTGTTTGCCGCCGGGATCATGCTGCTCGGCGCGATATTATCCTTTACACTTCCGGAGAAAAAGAAAACATCACAGGTGAAGGCAAAGCGATTCCTGTATAGAAAAGAGTACAGACTATACTATGTACTCTGTATGCTTTTCGGATCAAGAAAACAGATATTCCTGACATTTGCCCCGTGGATGCTTGTGAGTCTGTACTCTCAGACTGCGCCTGACATTGCCCTGGTCATGGGAGTAAGCGCGCTGCTGGGACTATTCGTTAAACCATGGTTCGGCAATTTGATCGACAGGCTCGGAGAAAGAACCATACTGATGGCCGATGCTGTTCTTATTCTGTTGTTATGTTTGGGATATGCCGTGGTTCCGAACCTGTTTCAGCCCGGAACAGCGTTAATATTTCTGTACTCTTTTTTCGTAATGGATGAACTTCTTTTCAGCCTTGCCATGGCAAGAACCACTTACCTTTCAAGCATCGTACATGACAGAAATGAAATGATTCCAACCATGGGACTCGGAGGTACTCTTGATCACGCGGTTTCAATGGTTGTTCCTCTGATAGGTGGAATCCTCTGGGTTGCAGTTGCTCCGTGGGCCGTTTTCGCGTTCGCGGGGCTTGTGGCAATCATGACTTTTTTCATCGTTCGTCGCCTGCCCCGTAAGACCGACAGGGTTATTCTGTGACTGACAGACAACCCTGTGTCCGGGAGGGTAGCGGTAACATTCGAATGAAGTTGACAGTGAAGGAACAGATCTGATATGCTACTGAAAGTAAAATTCACGTTTCGAGCGGAGATCATAACGGTTTTTCCCGAATTGCGGGAAAACACTGAAAGGAATTGAGATGGCAGGTATCTGGGCTCAAATTAAAGAAATAGTGGCGATGTACGGGTTGAATGTCCTGGCGGCTGTTGCCATTTTTATAGCAGGTAAGTTCGCAGCGGCGGGAATAAGGGGATTGATCCGTAAGATCATGCGCAGGAAGGAAGTTGATGAAACCCTTACAGGTTTTGTCAGCAGTATTGTTTACGCCGGTGTAATCGCGTTTGTCATTATCGCGGCTCTGTCGAAGCTTGGTATTCAGACTGCGTCTTTTGTAGCTATACTGGGAGCAGCCGGACTGGCGATAGGTCTCGCGCTTCAGGGGTCTTTGTCCAATTTCGCGTCAGGCGTTCTCATGATAATCTTCAAGCCTTTTAAAATCGGGGATTACGTAAGCGCGGGAGGCAGCGAAGGGGTTATCAGTGAGGTGGGAATATTCACGACAAGTATCATGACCGTAGACAATAAAAAGATAATAGTTCCCAATTCCATGATAATGGGCGGCACTATAACGAACTTTTCCGCGGAAGAGACCAGACGTGTTGATATAGTTGCCGGCGTAAGTTACGATGATGATGTTGAGAGAGTAAAGACCGTGCTTCTTAAAATACTTTCCGGGGATAACAGGATTCTCAAGGATCCCGCCCCGTTCGTCGGACTTCTTGAACTGGCCGACAGCAGTGTTAACTTTACTGTTCGGGCATGGGTGAAATCGAGTGACTACTGGGGGGTATTCTTTGATACGAACGAAAGTATCAAGAAAACATTCGATGCGGAAAAGATATCCATACCCTATCCTCAGCTGGATGTTCATATGAACAGTTAATGCCGTGCTTCCCGGAACTTACAGGGTCGGAGCTGTTTACCTTCGTATCATTACAACCGGTTGAACCAGGTTATGCCCGGGAACTGCAAGCCTGCAATAATAAATACCGGGAGAAACAGGGTATCCTGTTGCATCCTGTCCGTTCCAGGTAAGTTCCATCGCGCCTCCAGCCGGTTCAAGTTCCAGCCTGCGTACCATTCTACCCGTTATATCGTAAATTTCGACACCGCCCTGTCCCGGGGGTACGGTACAGGAAATTGAGAGAGTGCCGAAGCAGGGTGAAGGTGCGATATCAAGTGAAACAGCGTTCACCGGGCCGGGATTTTTCTCCAGGCCGGTTAACCCGCCGTAAAGGTACGGGGCAAGGTTGAAGCCGGTAGCCGTCACGTAAATTTCTGATGATTCCGGGGAAGTCGGAATGTTGAAGGTTACGTTACCCGACGCGTCAGAATAATCCGATTCCATCCAGGAACCGGATACAGAATCGTTTATCATTACGGCTACAAGAATCCCTTCGGCTGGCAATCCATTAGTTGTTACCGTAAAAGAATGGGTTCCGGGAACAACAGGAACGGGATGTTCACAGTTAATAAACGTCAGGGGAGATGTGTCGTAATAGATATCCATTTCCGGACAGCCGAATAGCATGTGCATATGATTGTTGTCAACGGCCGAAGAGCCAAAGTGCTGGAATACCTCGTTCTTTGACCAGTCCGTTACGGCTCCCATATGATGCACGTTTTCCTGGAAGTAACCTTTGAATATCCATTTGACAAGAGAATCCGCGGCACCGTACGGGCTGTTCGTTGTAGGACCCATTACTCCGATTGCTCCTTTGGGATCACTGATTTCACCTTCGCCCATGAAAGCTTCACTCAGGCAGTAATGTCCGTCGAACATTCCGACCTGACAGGCTACAAGCGCCAGCCACGGAAGTTTTCTCCCGTTGCTGAGATTAGCGACATCCGAGTTGTCGAAACCGGGAGGATATATGTGTGTAATGTCACCGTGACCGCAGAGACCTATTATGGAATATCCGCTGTTTATTGAATCGGTAAGAACAGGGATTGTTGGAGTAATCCCTACGTTTTCGCAGAACCAGGTTACGTCAAGTCCCGCTGCCGCCATGTATTCAACGTAATCCCGCGAATTTTCCGTAAACTCCGTATGTCCGATACTCATTCCCTTGTTGAACCAGCTCCGGGCAGGCTGGTAAGGGTGCATTTCATGCTCGGTAATTTTCCAGGCCTCGTACGCAAGATCATCCATGTCGTTTCCCGATAGACGTCCTACATGTATGGACGGCACGCATCCACTGCCTATGACTCCGTAGATATTATCAGCGGAATGGTTGTTGTATTGGGGTGAGGGGACTACATATTCATCGCCCACCAGCAGAATGTATTCCGGCGGATTCGACCATGTATTGTAAGCATTCTCAATCCAGGTATCTATTTCTGCGGGGGTAGATCCTATGGTGGGAACGACGGCTGTTTCGACTTGAAACCCTTTTCTCATTTTCCAGTTGATGAGATCCCGGACAAGATTAATGCCTTCAGCCGAGGAAATCACAAGGTAACTGCCGTTAACAACTCGTTCTCTATCTTTAAATCCCAGTACCTCGTCGTAAAAAGGGAGAAAACTTCGGGTTATTCCGGAAGAAACACGTGTCAGCTCATTCGAACCGGGATTTTCCGTTGTTGAAATCCTGGCTGTAACTTTAGTGGTTAATGTTACTTCTCCCGTGGCTGGATTCCAGCTGACCGGAAGGAAGCTGATCCATGCCACTCTTATATCCCTGAGGATTTCAACGGATTCAAGTCTTACCGGGCTTGAAGGCCAGGGATCGGAACCGTTGTAAAATTCATCGTTGATCCTGAAAGGCAGAGCAGACATGCCTCTTGTCCGAAGCGGCTGGAACGGTGGAACATTGAAGATTCCAAGAGAGATCGTTTCGCTGCCGAGGATTTCCACTTCGACTTCTCCGCGGTTTGAAACTTCAACCGTTCTTCGAATGGCGGGGAGGTCGGGAAACCCGATGTCGGCAGCAAGACCATATCCCGGAATCCTGAAGATCGTTCCAGGTTCGAAACACTCGCTGAGAACCCGTTTATTTTCCAGCGTTTCCAGGTTGAATTCGACTGTTACGGAATTTCCGTCAGTGCTTATTACAGTTGCCGTTTCGTTTACCGGATGACCGCTGTAGCACACATCGGCCACTGCATTACTGAAACCGGCACCAATGAATAACATCACGATAATAATCAGGGACATGTATTCAACCTTTCATTTCAGGGGATGCTTATTACCTGGAATATATATTACCTCCGAAATGGGATGTCACCTTAACTTCAGAGTTTCAAACAGGTATTCACCGGAATCTTCAAAGCTGCTTTCGGGAACAGAATTGATTAGATAATCTATATTGAAGCAGCAGTCTGAAAATTGCCGACAGCCTTTTGGATGTGAAAAGTGACTTCGGTCATATAGAGGAGGATAGATATGAAAAAGTCGATTATCCTGTCCGGAATTCTGATTATCAGTGTACTGTTCATCGCGTGCAGCCCCGGAGATCCCCTGACTCTTCTAAGATGCAAGTTCAGAATAGAGAATACGGAGGATTTCGCTGTCACGGGAATCGTTCTTGACAGTCTTTCAAACCTTTCGGTTGCTCAGGTAGCCCAGGTGGTATCCGTATGGGCTTCCGGCAGCTGTCCGGTGAATTTTACCCTCAATATAGGGATATACAATCCCAACGATGGTTCCGCGGGACCCAATATAATTCCGGTTACCTTGTCATCACTTGTCTGGGATCTTTACCTTGACGGAGATTCCGGGGCAGCCTTCGATACCACGTGGGTTGCATCGGGAACGATGTCAAAACCGTTTGAAGTTCCCGGTTCCGGTGAAACGGTACTGTTACCACTTGAAATCAGTTTCGACGCGGTGGCTCTTATGAGTGAGATTGGTGCGATCAGGTTTATTGACCTGGCCCTGGCCATAGGCGGTATTAATTCCAATCTCAGGGATGGAGATCATATTGGAAGGATGCTGGTTACAGCCGTACCTACTATCACGACACCTTTCGGGCCGATGTCCTATTCCGGTTCGCTTAACATCAGTCTTGACTGGGTTGATTGACCGCTCGAGTCTTGCCCGTTCTATCGGGAACTTGTATTATTGACCCCCATTGTAAGGCGGCGTAGCCAAGTGGTAAGGCAGTGGACTGCAAATCCACTATGCATCGGTTCAAATCCGATCGCCGCCTCCATCGTTTATATCGATTGGTGGAAATGAGAAACATCCATATATCGATCAGAATTTCTTTACTGATTATCGCGGTACTGATGGTGGTATCGGGTTATATCTGGGGAAACCCTGTAGTCATCTGGCAGAAAGCGGCGAATATCTGCCTCGAGTGTATTGGAATCGGCTAGTGGTAAGGGAAAAAATCCGCCGGACAGTTCAGTATTCATCGCTGTTTCTTACCAATCTATACTTTCAGGGCTGGATCAGTGGAACCATCTATACCGGAAAATCGAAGATATTCTGCATCCCCGGCCTGCACTGTTACTCGTGCCCTTCAAGTGTTCTGTCATGCCCTGTGGGTTCGGTTCAGAATATCCTGGCGTCGGATGGTTTCCTGGGAGGCATGGCTACCGGACGACCTGATGCACTGATTCTGCTTGGAGTAATCGGATTTCTGCTGATTTTCGGGTTTGTTGCCGGTAGGGTAGCCTGTGGCTGGATATGTCCTTTCGGGCTTCTTCAGAACCTGCTTTACAAAATTCCTTCACCAAAATTCGGTATCCCGGCTTCATGGAGACACGCCAAGTACGCGGTACTTATAATTTTTGTAATCCTGCTGCCACTTACCATCAGAACGGTACCCGGAGCAGGCGGTGATCCGTGGTTCTGCAAGGCTATCTGTCCATCCGGAACCCTTACAGCCGGAATACCCCTTGTTCTGCATGACGGTGGCGAGACCCTTCGGACCGGTTTTCTTTTCTCGTGGAAGATCGTCGTGCTTGTTTTTATCCTTTTGTGGTCGATAATATCAAAACATCCGTTCTGCCGGGTACTTTGCCCGCTGGGTGCTTTCTGGGGGCTGGCCGGAAAAGTCTCGGTATTCAGGATGAGGGTGGATTCAACCTGTATTCAATGTGATAAATGCAGATCTGTCTGTCCCGTGGATATCGCTATTTACAGGGAACCAAACTCTGCGGAATGTATCAGATGCGGCAGGTGTATTGACGTGTGTCCCGTGAATGCCATCCATCATGATACTCGAAAACGTGAAAAGAACTGATGGCTGTGTACAGGAAGCTAACAGATTTTCTGTGGATTCCGCTGCTCCTGATATTCCTGTATCCGGTTATCCGGTACAGCGGCAGTCATACGGCAGTTGACGACTTCAGGGTAATCCAGGGGCCGCTTGTAACCGGCAGAGAGGCACTGGACAGCCTCATTTCTATGAACAGGGGAAAACCGGTAATAGTTAATTTCTGGGCCACCTGGTGCAGCCCGTGCGTGGGTGAGCTTCCACATATTGATGAGGTTCTGAGGTCTATGGATGGTGAAATCGCGGCCGTTGCTGTTGATATGGGTGATCCCGAACTGGAGACGTTGCTTAAATTCCGCGAAAATTTCGTTCTTTCCATGCCGGTAATCTGGCTGAGTGAGAACGACGCGAGAACGCTTAAAGATGAATGGAACCTTTCGGATGTTCTTCCCATGACCATAGTATTCGATTCGGATGGTAACGAGATTACCAGGGTGGCCGGGGTAAGGGATATAGACTTTTTCAGGAATGCTGTTACGGTAACCCCGGCTCCGGATTCGATCGAACATGATACTGATCAGGTGCTGCATATTAACGTTGTGGGGTTTTCCGCGGACAGCCTTACACAGGCTCTGCTTGCCGAAGCCGTAGAGCTTGCCGGTGAGGAGAGCGTTGATTTCTACGATCCATCATTGGACAGCCTTGCCATTCGCGAGCTGTACCTTCCGGTTTCCGGATTTCCTTACGCTCAACCCTGCATAGGTACTGCCTGTGGTCGACCTGCAGGAACCCCGGAAGAGCTTCTGCGGGTTGTCACGAACCTGTCGGATTGAACGTACCTGCCGTTTCAGTCCTTCTGCCTTTCAAAAACGCAGAGGATTATCTGGACGACGCGCTCGCGTCAATTGCCGGCCAGACACTGGAAGATATCGAAGCAGTACTTGTAGATGACAGTTCATCGGATTCTTCTGCCCTGATCGCGAGGAAATGGTGTTCCGAAGATTCCCGCTTCGTACTTGTAAAATCGCCGGGGACAGGACTGGTTGATGCTTTGAACAGAGGGCTTGAAGAATGCCGGGGAACCTGGATCGCCAGAATGGACGCGGACGATATCTCGATGCCTTCCAGAATTGAAAAGCAGATGAAACTGGCTCTTCTAATGGGGCATCGGACCGTTGTATCCTGCCAGGTTCACAGCTTCCCGGACAGGATAATTACCACTGGCTACAGATTATACGAAACCTGGTTGAACGGTCTTACTGAACCTGAGGAAATCGAGAAGAATCTTTTCATTGAAAGCCCTGTGCCACATCCCACCGCTTTTTACCACAGACGCAGTGTTATTGATGAAGGGGGATACATGGAAAAGGAATTGCCGGAGGATTATGAATTATGGCTGAGACTGTGGAGCAGGGGGTACAGATTTTCGCGTGTACCCGAAGTACTACTGCACTGGAGGGACAGGCCGGACAGGCTTTCCCGCACCGGCAGCGCGTACTCACTAACGAGTTTTTACAGACTCAAGGCGAGGTACCTCGAACGTGTTCCATGCCTGGTCGGTAAGACCATCATTATCGCTGGAAGTGGTCAGACAGCAAGAAGACTGGGTAAATGTCTTTTGGATAACGGATTCCACATTCAGGCTTTTATCGATCCATCTGAAGGCAGACAGGGAAAAACGCTTAAAGGGAGACCGGTCATGGGTCCGGATGAGTTAACAGGCAGCACTGATGTTCCTGTAATAGTAGCTTCAAGACTCCATGGAGCCAGGGAATCGATTAAAGGATTTCTTGATGAACTGGGGTTCAGCGAGTGGGAGAATTATGTTTGTTCTTCATGACAGAAAACTCTGATTTTGTCAATTTGATATTTAGGGCTATATTAATCCAG
>CAZOQQ010000099.1:0-8133 GCA_964582075.1 uncultured bacterium
AGGAGTATTTCTTGCCTACGGTATTACGGACAGAAGGGTTATCCGGTGTGAACATGGAGATCTTGAAATAACGACCGAAACGGGGAAAAACGGGAGTACGCAGGAATCCCATCCGATTATCGATGCGGTGGAAACGTCGGAGCGTTCGTTTCAACCGGACTCGCTTCAGCTTGTCGCGTCAGCGGAACTCATCGATGTTGCGGTTTCAGATCGGGACTCTACCATCGATAACAATTGCAGCATATCACCGTACACACCGAGGCTGACCGTTGATTATGCCAATGCCATTGCCGCGTATGATTCCTATCTTGGCATCGCCGGGTATATACGGTTTATTCTCAGCGATGTTCTGGCTCATCATCAGGTTGCAGTTAACACGAATCTGAACGGAGGCAGCCTCAGCGATGTGGATGTAGCCGTATTCTACGGTTATCTGCCGCACAGGATTGATTATATCTTCGGCCTTAAAAGGGAATCTTACAGATACCTTTTCAAGTTTGAAGACGGTCATTATGAAGAAGTCAGAGATGTTGACATGGGCGGTTTTACACTTGCGAGATATCCGTTCAGTCCATCTTTCAGAATCAGCGGTTCACTGGAATACCGTCAGCTGAGCCGCACGGGAACCTGGAATTCAACCACCGATCTTGATGAGAATATAATTGCTGTGCAGGCTGGAGCTGTTTTTGATAACGCATTATGGGGTAACGTTGGTCCGCGTGTTGGCAGCAGGTTCAGTATTTCCGGAGAGTATGCGCCGTCGATTTCAGGATCGGCGAGTTACAGTACGGTACTGTTTGACCTGAGAAATTACCTTTGGGTTTCCCGGAATGTTACTTTCGTCACAAGGCTGGCTGGCGGAACAAGCTGGGGTCCTGACGGACAGAATTTTTACCTGGGCGGGTCAATACCTGAAAGATTGCTATGGGGTAAAGTTGATACTATCGATGAACTCTTCGGTTTCTACATGAACTATGGCGATCTGCTTAGAGGGTACGATTATGCGAGTATTCACGGTCAAAGGTACGGTCTGTTCTCAGCGGAATTACGAGTTCCTTTCGTGAACACGCTTGCTCTCGATGCTCCGCTTCCTCTTGTTTTCAGGAACGGCAGAGGCGTGATGTTCTTTGACCTGGGATGTGCCTTTGATGATTTATCTGCTTTTCGCGGGGCTTCCACGGAGGGAGGTTTTCATCTGGACGATCTTAAGATGGGACTGGGAATAGGGTACAGATTTAACCTGGGTTTCTTTTTACTGAAGCATGATATTGCATGGCGTACCGATCTTCAAGGTATTTCCCGCAAACCTGAACAGAATATTACCATCGGGGCTGAGTTCTGACGGAAATAAGGTATATTCTGTTTGGTTGACAATAGCTTCATGATTTGAAACGGAGGAATACGCGTTTGAAAATTATTTATTTCATGTTTATTCTGGTATCAGCTGCTTCCGCGTGGATATGTCCTGTATGCGGAACGGAGAATGATTCTGATTTCTGCACGCAGTGCAACCTGCCCCGACCCCCTGAAGGTATGGAATACGTAGCTCCTTCGGTTGTAACAATTGATGGTGAAGATATTTCTGTAGGACCGTTTTTTATTGATTCGGAACCTGTCAATTGCAGGGATATGCTGGACTGGCTTGATGGGGAGATAACCGGGGTTAACCAGATTCCGGTTTATCTGACAGGCCAGGAAGCACTGATTATGCCAGGTGAAGGCATTGGCGAGGACTTCAAGGATGTTGTCTTCGTAAGATATACTCCCTGGGTAATTTACAAGACAGCGCAGGGTGAGGTGACGGGTGTAACCGTTCAAACAGGTTGTTTTGATATCCCAGCCACGTCGGTTACATTCGATGCCGCCAGGCTCTATCTGAACAGCCGTGGCGAAAGGCTGCCGACAAGAGCTGAAATCACCGCGGCCGCCTCAGCGGGAGTCATCGGATTTGAGGATACATGGGAAGTTATGAGTGCTTACTCGGATTTTATTTCCATGACTCTGTCAGGCATAATCGGATTATCCCCGGGATCTCTGGCCATGTTCTCCGCTAGTGTTACACCCGATGAAAGAGTTATGTGGGAATGGACAAGGGATGCCTGGAATCAGTCCCCGGATTCAATCGCAGATTTACGATCCCCTTACGCAGTGATCTTCAAGCCGCTTGATCCACCTGTCGAGGGGGCTGGACTGAGGAAAAGCGGCTATTACAACGTTATTTTCCGGGGAGTAGTACCTTTACCCTGGTTCGAACAGAATGGAAACTGAAAAAGAAAGGAATGCTGATATGTTCACTGTTTTCAAGATCATTGTAAGTGTTGCTGTGATCGCCTTTATTGCCGGTTGTGGAGGACGTGAGGTTACTCGTACCAATCCTGATACGGTAACCGATCTCAGTGGTTACTGGAACGAAACCGATGCGCAGATGGTAGCCGATTCCATGATATCACAGTGTCTTGGCGGCAGATGGTTGACGGATTTCGCGGCAGGGTCCAGGAGTGGAACAAGCACAAGAAGATCTGAACCTGTAATCGTTGTCGGGGGTATTTACAACGAAAGTTCGGAGCATATTAACACGGATATTTTTATGAACGCTATCGAACGTGCTTTTCTTAATTCAGGTGAAATTCAGATTGCCGCTGGAGGCGCGAGCAGAGGGGAAGTCAGGTCTGAGAGAGAAGATCAAACGATTTTCGCATCACCCGAAACCGCAGCTGAATTCGGTCATGAGATCGGTGCAGACTTCGTGATGACAGGCAGTGTCGGATCAATAGTTGATGAAGAGGGAAATACCAGGAGCATCTACTATCAGATAAGCCTGGAGCTTATTGATGTTCAGACATCACTTAAAGCCTGGATTGGAAACCTTGAGATAAAAAAGATAATTGAGTGGTAGCGGCATCCCTCGAACACCCGTGAGATCCGAATCAATGTTCAATTATGGAGATAGCGGATTTATGATCAGACTAAGGCATTCATGCATAATTGTTGCGATTATATTTACTGTCCTGGTATCAGGTTGTGCAACCAATTATACAAATAAAATGCGATCGGTGACCGCGGATCTCAGCAGGAACAGGCCCGGGGCTGCTGTCGAGGAGTTCAGGAAGAATTTCACCGATTCCACCGGTGTGAACAGGCTTCTTTACCTTATGGAACTGGGTAACCTGATGCGGCTTTCCGGTAGATTTTCCGTTGCGGAGAATCTGTTGCTTTCTGCGGACAGGCTTAGCGATCAGCAGCGGGGTATTAAACCGGGTCAGGAAATTGAAGCATTTTTAAGCAGTGACCTGGCGCTTGAATTCCGTGGTGCCGACTACGAAATAGTATTCATAAATTATTGTCTTGCGGTGTGTTATGCCTCAGAGAATAATATGCAGGATGCTCTTGTTGAATGCAGAAGGGTGAACGACAAGCTGCGAGTGCTCAATCTGAGATACGAAGAGAACAAGAACAGGTACAGTGATGACGCGTTTATCAGGTACCTGATGGGTATCCTCTTCGAAAAGGCCGGAGATATCAATAATGCTCTTATAGCCTACAGGAACAGTGCGGAAGTATACGATTCTTCCTATGCTGTCGATTATGGAATTTCAATACCTGCAAGGGTGAAATCGGACATTCTGAGACTTTCAAGTGAACTTGGAATGCAATCCGTATTTCAGGAATACTCTTTGCAATGGCCTGATGTAAGCTGGGAAGGTGAAGGTGCTGATTCTGATAATGGCGAAGTAGTGGTTATTCTGGAGGCGGGAATGATACCTCCAAGAATAGAGAAATCCTACACTTTCGTGGTGGATGACAGAGTTTACAAAGTGTCTCTTCCCGATGTCGCATATACAGGGCGTGAATACAGGTCTGTACTGCTTTCTTCCGGAGGAATGAGTACGGCTGGATTTCTTGCCGAAGACCTTGCGGGCATCGCAAGAAAAAATCTTGAGGATCAGGCCGGACGCAATATTGCGAGAGCTGTCGCTCGATTGGCCCTGAAAGCCGGTGTTGCCGAAGCAGGTGAAAGTATCGTCGAGAATCTCACGGAAGAAAATAGCGATGTATCCCGGCTGACTGGTTTCCTGCTTAGTCTTATAGGTGCTGCTACCGAGCAGGCTGACCTCAGGGCATGGCTGACTCTGCCTTCACGAATATATGTTCTTCGTCTCCAACTCCCCGCCGGGGAACACCCCGTGATCGTTACAGTGGATGGGCGAACTGTTTTCAGTGATGAATCCATGAATATTGATCCGGGCGGAATAAACCTGCTGTTTCTGCGGGAGGGATAGCCATTTGAAGAGATCAGAGCTTGCGGTGTTCATCGATCACACACTTCTTAAACCGGAAGCAGTATCCGGTGATATTGAAAAGCTGTGCGGAGAAGCTGTCCAATATGGATTCGCATCTGTTTGTGTTAACCCTATATGGGTGAAGACGGCTTCGGTAATTCTTGAAGAGTCTGAACCCTTTGTCTGCTCAGTAATCGGATTTCCTCTCGGGGCGACAAACTCAATGGCTTTTGAAGCTGCGAAGGCTGTAAATAATGGTGCATCCGAACTGGACATGGTGCTTCCGGTGGGATATCTGAAAAGCGGGTATACGAAAAAAACAGCAGATTTTATTTCGGATGTAATCCACGCCTCTTCAGGGGTACCTGTAAAAGTGATTCTTGAAACCTGCCTTCTTACGGATGAAGAGAAAACCCTTGCATGCAGGATCTCTCTTGACAGTGGTGCATCCTGGGTAAAAACATCTACCGGTTTCGGTACCGGCGGGGCAACAACAGCCGATATTATCCTTATGAAGCGTGCCGTGGGCGATAAGATTGGTGTAAAGGCTTCAGGCGGAATCAGGACTCTTGAAGATTCTCTCTCAATGATAAGCGCAGGTGCCCGGAGGCTGGGCTGCAGCAGAAGTGTGGAAATAGTAAAGTCGTTAGATGTTTAGCGATGCAATTACTGATAATATGTTAGTGCAGGCAACTGGAGGGGTCAACCAGTTGCCTGCCAATGTCCTGGATTATTAACTCTTTGAAACCAATCAGGGAGGGGGTCAGATTGGCAAATTTCCAAGAGCGAAAGCCGACAGGATTATTACTCCCATGGAAATAATCAGCCAGTTTCTCCATCCAGGTTTTTGCATTTGAAAATCTCCTTGTTCTTTTGTATTTTCTTAAACACTAACAATGGTAGAAGCAATATTCTTTCCAACTAGAAATCATTTATAGTATGGAACAACTGAATCCAAGACAGCGGGAAGCGGTAGAATACGAAGACGGCCCTCTTCTGGTGCTTGCAGGAGCCGGTAGCGGCAAAACAAGAGTTCTTATCGCGAAAATAGCTGATATTATTGAAAAAGGTCATGCTGAACCGTGGAAGATTCTCGCGATGACTTTTACGAACAAAGCCGCACAGGAGATGAGGGAAAGGGTAAACAAAATCCTTCCCGGCAGAAGTTCGAGGATTCGTATGGGGACATTCCACTCAATCTGTGCCTGGATTTTAAGGCGTGAAGCTCACCATCTTGGCTACAATGAAAACTACACAATCTACGATGCGGATGATCAGAAAACTCTTATTCGAAAGCTTATCAAGACGGTTAATTCAACAACGAAAATTACTCCCGGTCTCGCGAAGGGCTATATCTCGAAAAATAAGAATAATTTTATTTCCGCAGAGGAAGCTGTGCGTGATGCGGATAATCAGAGGGAAATTGACCTTGCAGGAGTGTATCTGAGTTATGAGGAAAGACTGAAAGCATCCGGAGCGTTCGATTTTGACGATTTATTGACAGGTGTACTAAGGGTATTTCGTCAGAATGTTAACACCAGGAAAATATACTCCATGATGTTCTCATACATTCTGGTGGATGAGTATCAGGATACTAACAGGGTTCAGCATGAACTGCTGAAAGAACTTTCCAGAGATGGAGCGATAGTATGTGTTGTTGGTGATGACGATCAGTCCATTTATGCATGGAGAGGGGCCCGTGTAGAGAATATTCTGGAGTTTTCCAAAGATTTTCCCGGAACAAGGATTATCAGGCTGGAGGAAAACTACAGATCTACCGGAAATATCCTTCGCGGAGCATCGGCACTGGTGAACCATAACACGAAAAGGCACGGTAAAACACTCTGGACAAGGCAGAATGCAGGACTTCCGATAAAGGTCAGAGCGTTATACAATGAAACAGAGGAAGCGGAATGGATACTCGGAGAAATAGAAGAACTTCTGGAAGACAATGCACTCCGGCATGAATCCATTGCAGTGCTGTACAGGACAAATGCCCAGTCACGTCTGTTCGAGACGGCCTGCAGAAAACATGGAATTAATTACGAGGTTGTAGGATCCCAGAGATTTTACGAAAGAATGGAAATCAAGGATATAATCGCTTATCTGAGGGTTCTTATGAACCATGATGACCGTCTCAGCCTCGAGAGGATAATCAACAAACCCGCAAGGGGACTGGGCACAAAAGGAAAAGCCGCCTTCTTTGGTTTTGTGGATTCGGAGGGACTTGATCCCGTGGATGCCATGCTCGTTTCCGAATCTGTCAAAGGCATTACTTCCAGAGCATCCAGGCATCTGAAAAGCCTTGGAGAATGGTTCAGATTGGCCGGAGAATATGTAGCGGAGGGTAGAACAGCTTCAGAGATACTTGACAGTCTTCTCGATAGCACTGGTCTTGCAAGGCAGTACGATACGGAAGACATTACAGATCAATCTCGTCTTGAGAATATCACGGAGTTCAGGAAAAGTGTTTCTGAATACGACAATGCTGTTCCAGGGGGAGGTCTGCCGGGTTTCATTGCCGAAATCAGTCTTTCTTCCACTGTTGACGAATACGAAGGGGAGAACAGCGGTAAAATTGCTCTCATGACTCTTCATTGCGCGAAAGGACTTGAATTTATCACGGTTTTTATAGCGGGTCTGGAAGAGGGCATGTTGCCTTTCGTAAGACCGGGAGAGTTCGTTCCCTCAGATATAGAGGAAGAAAGAAGATTACTGTATGTAGGAATGACGCGAGCAAGGGAAAGGCTTGTGCTGACCTGCGCGATAAACCGAAAAAGGGCCGGTGTCACGCAATCCGGGCCGTCCAGGTTTATTACCGAGATAGCAGGCGGAGAGAACAGGATACAACCTCCGGGAAACGTATTTCCAAAGAAAAGAAAAGAAGCCACAGATGTTGATGTGACTGCTACGGTTTACACCACTGGCAATCTGATTAATCATCCCAGATACGGTAAAGGTCTTGTCAGGAAAGCTGTCAGAACAGGGCAGGAATGGAGAATAACGGTTGATTTCGGATTTGACGAAGCCAAAACTCTGGTAACTGGATATGTACCTATTCCCATTCTGAAGCAGAAAGGTTCGATGGTGGATCTTGATTGACCGGAGTAAAACTCGTAAAACCTCATTCTCGGGTATTAACAGACAATTGGATAGTACATGGAGTTAAATGTAAATGATAGATAATGTTCATATGAAGAGCCTGAGTTCACAGGTTAGACTGGATGTGCTTGAAATGGTGAAGGCTGCCGGAAGCGGTCATCTGGGCGGGTCTTTTTCAGCGGTTGAGATTATGGTTGAGCTTTACTGGAACGAATTGAATATCCGTCCTGAAGAACCCGGTTGGTCAGACAGGGACAGATTCATTCTCTCCAAAGGTCATGCCTGTCCCGCTCTGTATTCCGTTCTTGCAAGACGGGGATATTTCGATCCTGAAGAACTTTTAACCCTTAGAAAACTCGGTTCCAGACTGCAGGGCCATCCAAGTATGCTGGATCTTCCTGGACTTGACGCGTCGACAGGCAGCCTTGGGCATGGTCTTTCAATAGCATGCGGAATCGCGCACGGAATCAGACTGAATAAGAAGAAAAGCCGTGTTTACTGCCTTCTGGGTGATGGAGAATTACAGGAAGGAAGTATCTGGGAAGCCGCCATGACCGCATCTCATTACAATTTAAAACATCTCACCGCAATAGTTGACAGGAATCGAGTTCAGCTTGACGGGGATGTATCCGAAGTAATGGAGATTGAACCTCTTGTTGACAAATGGCTCGCGTTCGGATGGGATGTAATAGTCACGGAGGGACACAGTTTTCCATCGCTTGAGAAGGCATTTGAACATAGTGATGAAACC
>CAZOQQ010000100.1:0-8122 GCA_964582075.1 uncultured bacterium
GGAAGGCAGAAGAATGTACGATGTTACTTTCGTTGCGAGAGCAAATCCCATTGCGAGGAAAGGAATCAGTGAAAACACTCTTCCTTTGGTCAGGAACTGCTTAAGTAATACGCCGAAAGCGACTGTCGTGAAAAACAGTACGGTCATCTCGAACTTCGGCAAAGATGCCCATCGCACAAGCATCGAAGTACCCATGCACGCGCTTACGGTCAGCAGCAGACTGTTCAGACCTCCGCTGAGAAGCTTCCAGGCCGTGGCAGCGGCCGCAAGCAGCATTGTCATCTGGAATATCTGCAGAACGGAAAGCTGGTCCATGGGACCGGTGGACAGAGATGCCGGCCATGAGGAGATTATCTCGCCCGTCCATGGAAAGCCGGAGAATATTGAATCCTCAGGATAAGTGATTTTCCCGTTGTCCAGCCATCTGTCAGGTGTTACGGCGTAAGCGGTCAGGGCATCAGGATTCGTATCCGGGATTGAAGCTTTCAGCAGATTGCCTGCAAGCAGAAAACCTGTTATCAGAAAAAGAACAACTGTTGTTGCTCCGGAGAATTTTATTCTTTTAGTGAACCGTCTCATATTCCGCGAAAAGAAGTAGAAACCGGCTGTAGCACCGAAGATAATAACTGCGGACAGAGCTTCTCTTCTGAAAATATTCAGAAGGCTGAGCAGGGGGGAGACAGCCAGAAGCATCAGGATACCCGAGAAAAGCAGTGGCGTGCGAAATTCGGATTTATTCACGATTATTCTGAACAGGTTCCCGTAACCGTATACGGCTGTCCATAAAGCAAGAATTCGCAGCAGTACCCAGGCCAGGTCAAATATCCTCAGCGGCTGTGTCCTTTCAAAAGTATTACTGAATATCCTAAAAAAAAAAGGGAGGTGGTACTGTACCACCTCCCCCAGAATATTGATTTCCTAAAGAACAGCGTCTTTAAGACCTTTACCGGCCTTGAATTTAGGTACGCTCTTTGCTGGATATTCCATCTTCTCTTTTGTATGCGGATTTACACCGGTTCTGCTCTTGCGGTGTTTCACGGAAAAAGTTCCGAAACCTACAAGACTGACCTTATCGCCTTTACTGAGAGTATTCTTGATTCCGTCGAGTACGGCATCCACCGCTATCCCCGCCTGTTTCTTGGTGATATCAGCGTTTTCAGCGACGTGTGCTACGAGATCTTTTTTAGTCACTTGTTCACCCCCTCTCAATTACTGTTTGTCAAAGCTATACGGTGAAAAAATGAATGTCAACCCCTTGAAAGAAAATAAAAATGACAATATTTGAATCTATACCGATGATTGTTGAATGTCTGGAATAGGAATTAAGATTTATAATGCACATTGATGGTACCTTTATATATTATTACTAGTATATATCAGAAGTTACTAACGTGCTGTTCAATTTTTATGTCGGGAACATCGACAATGTTGATCTTGAAGTAGAATCCGCTGTCCATATCGGATATATTTCTTACGAAAACCGCTTCCCAGCAATGAAGGTTTCGACGAAGAGTATAACTCTGGCTGATGAAATCGGAGTTCATCGCGTCGTAATAGGTACTGTACTCAAAAGACCATCCCGGCGTCAGATCCAGGGAGGTTGAAAGACGGAATTTACTGATGGATCTGCTGCCGCTAAGGCCGAACCTGTAGTAATGGGAAAGAACTATCCTAAGCGGAAGACCGGGCATCACGGTTCCTGAATCCAGAAGAAGGGTTCTATCGTATCCTGACAATCTTAGTGTTGTGGAAACGGACAGGTTCGTCAGTTCGTTCTCGTACATGTTCCAGCTTCCGTTGCCGGTAACGCTGAAGTTTGCGGAAGGTGATATATCAAGGCTGGCGGAAAGCGGCGCGAAAGGAGTATCCCTGTTTTCAAGATTTGCGGAAGTAGTAAGGTTCAGGGATGCTATATTGAAGCGCGTAATTCTGTTTCGATGTGATATTTTTCCTTCAAGAGTGTTCAACAGACTGAAAGATAACGTACGCCTGGATGAAGGAAGGTTGAAATCGGAGAAGTAGTAGTACTTTGACTCGGCTGAGTCGGAGTTCAATATACCATTGCCGCCGAGGTACCTGTCGGGAGCCCACTGCAGGGATATACCCGGGGTTATAGTGTGTCTGAGCGCGTTCAGACCGAAGATATGGGTACTGAGAATACCGTAAATGTCTGTGGAGAGAGAAAGACTTGCGATTCCCTGAAACCACCATGGCAAACGATCGTTGTTTCTGTCTCGGTCATATACTGTTCCGATGACCTTTATTGAAGGAGCGAAAGAAAGCCATCCCCATAGTCTGCTGGAACCGGTCAACCCTGCAGCTGTTTTAAAAGCCGAGTTCGTTGCCCTCGATTCTTCCATTCTCCTGTCCCTGGAAAGGTAATGTGCGTTCGCGTTCCAGTAGATTGAATGCCACGGACGGATAAGTGAAGGATCGGAAGGCGTTCTGAAAAGAGGTGCCGATGGAAGAGACAGCCTTATGTCCGGAAGTTCCTGATCGGACTCGACCTCTCCGGGAATACTATCAGGGTTCGTATTCAGATAGCTTGTTCTGTCCATTGCAGCCTGGAAGCTCATTCTGCCGAAATACCTGTTAAGGCTTATCCATGAATGCAGTTCTCCGGTCATACGGTCATCTGGATTCTGCTGGGTTTCTTCAAGGTAAGAATTATCACTGAGGAACTCTCCCTGAACTCTGAGAGCTGTTCCATCGGGAAAATCATGCATATGGTTACCGAATATCATCCATCTGTCGCGGTGATGCTGAAATTCTCTTCTCCATTCCGTCCTCAGGTTACCGTTGTGGACATACCTTAACCTGTGCCTTTCATCCGCTGCAAGCACGAATCTGGTTTTCTCCATAATGTCACCGTGTATCCATAGATCCAGGTAATCGGAAAAAGCAAAATAGTACCCTATTTCCCGAAGATACCTTCCGTCTCTGGCGGTCTGCCCGAATTTAGGCATGGTAAAACCAGAGTGGCGTCCCCGTCTTATAGGAAAAATCCACCACGGAAAGTAGAATACGGGAGTGTTTTCAACGTACAGGTACACGGGTCTCGCGACAGCTTTATCATTGGGAAAAACCTTCATGACGGGACAGTAGAAGAAGTAATGAATACTGTCTTCATCGCATGTTGTGAACCGTGCGTCCACTATATTGAATTCGTTTGCCCCGACTCTTGTAATGGTGGTTCCGGTATAAAACCCGAATTCGTACTGCGAAGCGGCGTTCAGTATGCGTCCCCTGCGCGTTGGAATGTTGTAAATCATCCCGTTGCCGGTAATCGATTCGCCCCTGTCGAACAGTTCGGATTCGCCTGTCGCGGTAATAATGTCATCGTCAGCGGAGTAATTTACAGTGTCGGATTTCAGTGTCATGTCGCGGTAATCAAGAGTTGTTGATCCTATCAGTATCAGATCACCGTTGTCCGGGTAGAAAACCATTGAATCAGCGGAGTAAGCGATGGTTTCAAGTCTGCCGGTGATAAGAGTAGAGTCACGTGAAGTGCTGTCGGCATCCGAATGGGTATCACCCGCGAAGAGCAGCGCGAGAACAGCAATGGAAGTTATCATATTCCGATTTTTCCCATAATAGCAGCTCCCTCCGCGCCTGCGAATGAACTGGAGGGCAGTATATTCACATTCCACTCACAGCCGCACCTTCTGTGAAATTCCGATTCAGCATGGTGCAGAAAGAATTCAGATGCTCCCATCAGACCCCCGGCAAGGAAAACACCGTGAGGGCTGAAGCAGTGGTAAAGATTAACGAGGCCGATACCGAGCCATTTCCCGAATTCCTCAAAGGCTTTCTGTGCCGCGTGCCGTTTCAACGAAGCCAGATGCGCGATCTCCACAGGAGAACGATCCGTGCTTTCATCTGAATACTTCCTGTAATAATTTATCAGTGCTGACGATGCCGCGTATCTTTCCCAGCACCCCGTTGACCCGCAGGGGCATTTTATCCCCGATGCCTCAACCGTCATGTGGCCGAATTCACCCGCGTAGCCGGTTCCGTATAGGATAGTGCCGTTCTGTACGATAGTTCCACCTATGCCGGTACCCGCTGTAATCATAAGCCACAGTCCTTTGGATGGTATTGTCGATGACTCTATAGCCTGCAACGCGAAGACGTTGCAGTCGTTGTCAATTACAACCCGGCACTTCAGAATTTTCGAAAGATTTTCCCGCAGCGGGTAATTCTTCCATCCGGACAGGTTCGGTGACGAAACCAGTAACCCTTCATTTCGATTAACGAGACCCGCGATACCAACGCCAACGGATACCGGTATTTCATCCGTATCATTAATGGTATTTTTGATGTTCTCCAGCAGTGATCCGGGGCCCTCGGATGGATTTGTGTCGATAATTTTCACTTTTTCAAATCCATTCGATTTCAGGAATCCCAGTATGGTAGTAGTGCCGCCGATATCAATTCCCCATCGTTTCCCGCTGCGATTAGTCAATGTTGACGATCTCGCCATCGATAACCTTGACAAGTGGAAACGCGGAACGGGGTATGGAAACATTTCCCAGCGTACACATACCTGTAGCACCGAAGTAAATGTTCAGATTCTCAAGATGGTTTTCAAGCGAGGATCTGGAAGGTACAGTTCCTTCCCACGCGGTCAGTACAATTTCGGCAGTATCGTATCCCTGTGCCGCCAGCATTGTGGGTATTGAATCGTATTTCCGTTCATAATAATACGAAAACCTGGCTGTTGACGGATTCATTGACCCGGAACCGAAAGAAACGGGGAAGACCGCGCCCTCGACATACTCTCCGCCCTGTTCAAGCAGTATTTCATCGTCCCAGCCCGAAGTTCCGAACAAACGGGCCTCAACTCGATAGAATCGCAGCTGGGGAGCAAGTTGGATAGCGTCCCATGCTTCAACAGGGAGAAATACTCCATCAGGGTGCTGGTACTTTATGGCGTTTATCTGGTCTTTGAAGTCTGTTGATCCGGTTTCGTAACCTTTCATTCCCACAATTTCCCCGCCGAGTTCGTGCACGACTGAACTGAACTGTTCCGCGTTCGCGACAGATTCCGATGTGAATTCGTGGATAATTGCGAAGCTGCGGCAGTCTGCAACCCGTACCGCGTATTCAGCAACCGCTGCGGCATCGTTTCCCTGCGACACAACAAGCCTGTGAACGTACTCACCGTAATCATCGAGACTTGATGAAGTCGCCGCCGGCGTTATCATAGGCAGCGACCACTGCTGCGCCAGAGGAGCTGCCAGTTCAGCTTTTCTGCTGGTAAGCGGACCTATAACCGCGAGGCATAAAGGATTTGAACCCAGTGAGTTCATGATTTCGACAATATCAGCGCTGTCGCTTCCACAATCAAAGACAAGCAGGTCGGGAACAGAATTGAAAAGTCCTGAAGCCTTTTCAAAAGCAAGATCAACGCCGGACTGCACCCTTTCGGCGTATGTGGACGCTTCTCCCGTGAGAGGGAGAACCAGGGCAACGAAGCCTTCTTTACCTGTCAGTATCTCCGGTCTTCCATACCTGTCGTGAGCATCCGGAAAAAGACGATCTATCTCCATTCCGGTAAGAACCGCTTTCTCGGTATTTCCCTCGCTGGCGTATCTGTTTTCCAGCTCAAGGAGAAAGAAGACCTCTACCCATCCCGCAGCGGGTTCAGCAGTCAGAAAAGTCATCTCCACTTTTTCCAGGGTGGACCGTAACATCGATATTGCCGATTCCGATTCTTCCCGGTTCAGATGCTCCTGCCGCATGTTCGAGAGTGTTTCGATGGCGTTTCTGTACGCTCCGCTTTTTATTTCCACCTGAGATGTAAGCAGCATGGCGAGGGCTTTGCTGTGAGAATCCAGTGCTGATTCCAGGGCAATGGAAGCGGCTTCCGCGGCTTCCTCGTATCGACCGAGAGAAAGAAGTGACTTACCCCTTCCAAGTTCCCAGGATGAATACAGAGGGTCATCCGGGAAGTTCTCGATTGCTCTGGCGTAGAATACCAGTGCTTCAGAGAATTTTCCCGAATTGAAAGCGTTTGCAGCCAGAGCACTTAAACCCTCCGGAGAATTATCGTCTTTGACAGGCCCGCATCCCTGCATGAACGCAAGCAGCAACAGAATCATTACAGTAAGCGATAAAAAATGGTTTTTCAATCGATACCTCCCGTATTCACTGAATATACAGCGGAAATATGAGTTACACAGTGAACCCGGAAAAGCAGAACCCGGAGAGAAATCTCCGGGTTCTACGGGATGAGAATTACTGTTCTACTGAGATTCAGTATCCACTTCTTCATTTGTATCGGTGTTTGTTTCGACGAAAAGGCTTTCCGGCGGAGTATCCATGTTTTCGATCATCCACTGGGCGTCATCAACAAAATCGGATTCAGGGTAGTTGTCTATCAGCTGCTGAAATGCTTCAGCCGCTCCGTCGTAATCTTCGAGGTACTCTGAAAGAGTGAATCCCACAAGGAACTGGGCCTGGTTGGCATTTTCGTTGTCAGGGAAACGCTGTATGTACAGTTTGAAGTATTCAACCGCCGTTTCCGGATTGGATTCCATCATGTTCTGCGCTAACTGGAAAAGTGAATCGGCTGATATGTTTTCATCGGGAAGGAAGATATCCTCATTGATTGATACCGTATAGCTTTCCTTCAGCCTGGGAATCAGGGTATCCTCGAAATATGAATTCACCAGAGTAGGCTTTAACGTGTTCTCGATTGACTCCCTGACTTCGTCGAGAGGGCGTGTGCCCTCTTCCTTTTTATCGGTAACCGTGAAGAAATGGTAACCCATGGCTGTTGAATCAGGACCGAGAATGTCACCGATTTCAGCATCGAAAAGAGCCCGGGAAATCTCGGCCTGTTCGCCCAGGTAAGGCATTGGGGCGTTAATGGAAATCCAGCCCAGATCGCCGCCAGCTGATTTTGTGGGATCATGCTGACTGAAAGTTTCTACCACGGATTCAAACGATTCACCGGCATTAAGAGCTTCCTGCACAGCCGTCGTATCCTCCGATGATAAAACCAGTATCTGGGATACTTTAACCTGTGGCTCCTGATGATAGATATCATCGATGTGGTCGTTGTAGTAAGCCTCTATATCCGCATCCGGGATCTGAACCGCGTCAACCACTTCCTGCTGGTAGTACGTCTGTATGAGTGCTCTTTCCCTTGCCTCATCAACCTGGCGCATCGCAAGCTCAACCTGAGCAACGACAAAAGAATCATTTTCCATACCAAGATTCTGTGCGTCCAGCAGAAGCAGTTCCTTCTCGATAATATGGTTCAGAAGAATTCTTTTACCCTCGGGAGTTTCAAAGGAAGTCCTCTGATACGGAGGTATCAGATCAAGTTCTTTGTTCAGCATATCCTCAGTTATCTGTACGTCACCGATAGTTGCAACGACCATGGAAGTGTCCGCATCAGCGGTTCCGTTGACACTATCCTGCGTGCCGCACGCGCCTGTGGTGAGAATCATGGTTGCTGCAAGGAATATTACAATCCTCATGAATACAATTTCCTTTCCGTGGAGTTTGAACAGTACTGTTATTCAGTATCAGACAGTGAGAAAAGTATTTTCTTTTCCGCGATTTCCTGCATTGCTGTCTGAAAAGGTTTCCTTCTGGGATTTTCAATGTCGACCAGAGCGGGAGCCCCCGATCTGACCTTTCTAACACGTTTTGCTATGGCCAGAACCAGTATATACTGGTTACTCGTCTTTTCCCCCATAATGTCTATATTTTTGTACTCGTCTGGCATCAATACCTCCGGATAATTACAAAGAGTAATTTACATATATTGTACCTGTACCCCGTAGAATGAATAGAGTTCCTGAAACGATCCGCGTTTGTTGTTATCCGTTTATGCAGTGTCACTCTTGCGCGAATTTGGACACCAGGTAGTCCCAGGTGGATTCATCCAGCAGGTCTACATCACGCTGATCAATCTGTAGAGTTCCGAATTCTGAACGATCCCAGTACTTGATCACCGAAACCTTGTCATTGTCTCCTGGTGCTGCACCGTCAGATCGACTGGGGAACCTCATGGGATGAGAAAAGAAAATCTCTACCCTTGATGTATCCGGATCAGCGGTGGTGTAAGCAACGAATTTCATGGCTTGAACCTTTATGGAATCTCCCC
>CAZOQQ010000101.1:0-4098 GCA_964582075.1 uncultured bacterium
GCAGGCAATGGATGCGATTAAGCTTTATACCATGTGGTCGGGAGAATCCCGGGGTGAACAAGTTGCTGGTTCGGATCCTCTCAGCACTATGAGGAAAGTTCTTCGGGTAAGACACTACGCACTTAAAACAGAGAAGTGCTATATGCACTGGAGCGGGAAGTATCTTGCGTTTTGTTCAGAAAAAAACCTGGATGCGAAGGCATCGGATTCATTTCGTGATTACCTTACGTACCTTGCGCTTGTGAAAAATGCTGCTGCATCAACGCAGAATCAGGCATTCAACTCACTTCTCTTTCTTTATCGGAATGTCTGGAACATTGAACCGGAAGGAATTGACGCTGTTCGGGCCAGAAAGCCCATTAGATTGCCGGAAGTGCTTTCACCGGCCGAGGTTCGAGGTGTTCTTGATTGCGTTCACGGAGTTCCCGGGTTGGTAATTCGCTTGATCTATTCTTCGGGAATGAGGCTTAATGAAGCTGTTTCACTGAGAATAAAGGATGTCAGGCTGAAGGAATGCACACTCATGGTACGGGGAGGTAAGGGGAACAAGGACAGAACAGGTATTATGGGTAAAGGCCTTGTTGAGGAACTTGCACGACAGATTGAATCGGTGAAAGTCTCAGAGATATTTTCCCTTGCACCGGTATCTCTTCCAGGGGCACTCTCAAGAAAGTATCCAAGGGCTGGCTATTCAGCGGAATGGAGGTATGTATTTCCTGCCAGAGGGCCTTCGCTGTGTCCATATAGCGGAAAACCTTTAATTCATCATATGCATCCCTCCGCGGTGCAGCGGGAGATGCAGCGAGCTGTAAAACTTTCCGGTATAGATAAAAGGGTGGGCGTGCATACCCTCAGACACAGCTTCGCAACCCATCTATTGATGTCCGGAGTCGAGTTGTGCGAGATACAGGAGTTACTCGGGCATAAGAACCTGGAGACAACAAGAGTTTACATTCACATTGCCAGGAATTTTCGTGGAGCCGTAAAAAGCCCTTTAGACAGGCTTTAGCAGGTTTAGGTTGTTGGAGCATTCAGAGGTTGTAGATTGTATTTTTCATTGACGATGGGTTGTTTCGGGCAGTATGCTCGAATATTGCTGAAACCCCTTTCGGTTATCATCTCATACTGAGGACAGAGTAAGTAACCTGGATTTCTTTTTTAATGAGGTCGGAGTGACCAGACTGTTATCGATAGCGGAGGAACTGAAACAGCTGAACGTGCAGGCTGACAGGTTGAGCTGGACTAAGTACACAACAGGCTACGATTTCGGCATCATGGATGCGCAGCGGAGAATTCAGAAGAAACTGAAGAACCAGGAAAGCTGGAACGTAATACAGGATCTTCTCAGTCGGGATATCTCACCTCTTGACCGCAGACGCGCTGAAATAATGGAAATGACCTTCAGGCCGTACCACCTTTCCGGGGAACTCAACGATCTGATACTCGCGATCACTGAAAAAACAAACGAACTCTCATCCGTTCTGAATACTTTTCGCTTTTCAGTTTCCGGAAGACAGATGACTTCACCTGAGATATCACGAATTCTGTTATCTGAACCCGATAGAAACCTGAGGAAGATCGCGTATCAGGCAAGAACCCAGGTTAATGTTCCACTTGTTGAAGCGGGATTTCTGCAGCTTCTTGATCTCAGGAAGGAACTAGCGAGCGCGTACGGAGCACCTGATTTTGTCCATTACCAGCTTGAACAGCAGGAGCTGAGTCCGGCTGTTTTTGATTCATGGAGGGAAGAAATAAAATCGGTTCTTCCACTTATGAACGAAATTCGTTCCGGTTTCAGTGAGAAAATAATCCTTGAATCCACGGTTATGCCATGGGACGTTACATACATCTCAGGGAAGATAGCTCCGGAGCTGAACCATCAGGTGAATATGGCGGATTTCCATAATCCGGTCAGTAAATTGTTCAACATGTTCGGTTTCGACATAACAGATATGAACATTACATACGACATTTTCCCAAGGAAAAACAAATCCGAATGGGGATACAACTTTCCGATTGATACAGGTGTTGATTCCAGAATTCTGGCCAACGTCAGGGACAGGTTCTATGAATTCGGTGTTCTGCTGCATGAGACCGGTCACGCGGTTCACAGTTTCACAACAGATCCCGGCGAAATTATCCTGAATATGGGCATCAGTGGAATCGTTTCCGAGGGTATCGCGAATCTGTTCGGTGGTTTCAGGAATCATCCCGCATTCTACTCTCAATTCTTCAACGAAAATCCGGATGAGGCGGAGGGAAATTTCAAACGACTGAGGCTCTGGAATCGTGTAAACAACCTGAGATCGGTGTCGAGAATTCTCTTCGATCAGGCTCTTTATCGCAACAGGATTGAGAATATCGATGATATACACCAGCTGTTCTGGAAGACCAGCCTTGAAGTTCTTGATGAGCAGCCACGCGATGATGAACCGGTATGGGCCAGTACAATTCACTACACTACTCACCCGATCTATTTCCACAATTATCTTCTTGGTGATTTGATGTGTGATATGCTGAAGCAGGTCTTCATGGAAAGAGAAGACGTATCTGATATCGTGGATAAACCGGAACAGTTTGGAAAATTCATTATGGATGAGGTTATCAGCGTTTCCGGAAGGTACCCGTTTCCGGAACTCTACAGGCGGATCAGCGGAGAAGATATTTCGCTCAGGTATCTTTCCGGACGGTTGATGGAGATGGCGGAACAACTGTAGCAATATCCAATTGGAAGGTTAGCGGTAACTATTTCTTTACCTTAAGAAGGGGAGGGGTATTTAACCTTCTGACTGGTATGATGAACTGACAGTGCTTTGTTTCTGAAGAGATGATCCAGCTTCCCGAAAGACGACGAAAGCTCCCAGTATTACCGGTATGTAAAGTATGAAGAAACGCTGGAGTATTGTGAATACTCCGAGTGTATCCTGGCTCATTACCGATGCCATGAGCGCGGCGATACTCAATTCGGCTACTCCGCTTGCACCGGGACTTGGTGAAAAATAGCATATGAACAGAACCAGAGCCTGGATGCAGAGTACTTCAAGCAGATGCCCCGATGACCCGAGTCCAAGCATTATAAAATATGCAAGAAAGAACTTGTTCAGATAAAGCACACATGTCAGGAAAACAGACAGGAGCAGAATAAGCGGATGTTCGCTGATAAACAGTTTGCATGATTCCTTGTACGCGGTAACTTCGATGATGAGTTTGTTCGTAACCCTGTTTATCCTGTTTTCGAACCTGGGAAACCATGAAGAGAGCTTTCCGGCAAGGCGGGTAGCGAGTTTCAATACCAGGGTGGGTTTAAGCACTATCAGAATGAAAATGACGAGTTGAACAGCGAATACAACAAAACAGAAAACAACAAGGTCATGCATCGTTTTGCTGAAAGAGTCGTTGAGTACAGTGATTGAAAAACCGGCTGCGACGATGAAGAAGATAAGTGTCGCCAGGTAATTTAAAACGCTTACCGAGATGGATTTCCCAATTGAAACACCTGCTTTGAAGTAGATATACAGCTGCGCAGGGCCTCCGCCACTCTGGGAAGGGGTAACCGCTCCCATGAATATATTCGCGAGGTTGGCGCGGAAACTTACCATGAAACGTATCCCCGGATACAGCTTTCTGAAGTATATGTGATTCCTGAGAGCTCCCATGGACATGTCTCCGAACGACAGAATTATTACTATGGCAAGATAACTGAAATTGAAATTTCCGAATGCTTTCATCGTGTTCGAAGTATTTGTTTTCAGAAATATGAAGGTAAGTGCGCTGACGGTCAGGATAACAAAGATTATAAGGCCTTTACGGATTTTGGATCTGTCAAACCCCTTCAATTCCGATGATTCTTCAGGAGTAGTACTCTTCTTTGATATTTTCTCTTCAGACAAGCGAAACCCCGTCAATTCCACCCGGTACTTCCAGGCCCGCCCATCTGAGAATGGAAGGGTATAGATCGACTGTCCTGACAGCTCTTTCTGTCCAGTCATTTCTGTTCAGGATAAACGGGACTGTCATATGTTCGCGGCAGAGTGAACCGTGAGTTCCATGATGCTCAGGCCATTCCCACCTGTCCCTGAGATCAGAACCATTTACCGA
>CAZOQQ010000101.1:4108-8032 GCA_964582075.1 uncultured bacterium
GTCACCAGGATATCACCTGTGCGCGATGACAGGAATATCTGTGCTATCTGAACAAGGGCATCGGGGTATTGCGAATTGATTGTGGCTTCAAGTGATTCCATAAAACCCAATGGTTTCGATATTTCTCCAAGTTTCAGGGGATCTCCGGTTTTGGGAATATAAGTATAACCGTCGGGTGTTCTGCTCACCCTGGCCTCACCGGATGATGAAGCGACTGTAAATACAGTGTCCGATTCCCTCCACGCCAGAAAATCAACTTCCTTTCTTTCAAGAAGTTCCGGAAGAAGTGAACCCATGGAATCGTTTATTTCAGTTCCGTAGAGAGGTCTGTCGATATCGTGCAGATACACATGTCCCATCGCGTTACCGGATATCATTACCGATACATCCGGCCTGCTTTTGAATATTAAGGGGTGTTTCAGAGTTCTGCGCCCTCGTTCACTGAAGAAATCAGCAAGGTCAAAATGTGTATTTGTGGAAGTCAGTCCGTGGTCAGAAGAGATAATCAGGAGAGTATCCTGCCACCTGCCCTGTTTTTTCAGTTTTGCCACCGCTTCGCCGATGTATCCGTCAACATTGATATATGCCTTGATGGTATCATCATCGAAAGGATCATGGATGTGCGAGAAACTGTCGACAGCGGGAAATACGGCGAATATGAAGTCCGGCCTGTGTTCGAGAGATTTCATAAGTTTTTTTTGACCTTCGGCATCGACTTTGTGCCACTTGTCGTTCAAATGAGCTGTCAGGTAGCGAAACAGTTTACTGTTTCTCGTGAGGTCTCTGTCGGCCCCCAGGCTTCTTGTTATCATGGAATAAATACTGCGTGAATTATCAAAAATCTCGTGAAGTGTTTTCCTGTCGGGCGGGAGATCACTGTTGAACCATGGTCCTTCGATACCATTGTAGCTTCTCAGACGATATTTCCCGATTTTCCTGCTGGCGAATTCCTTCTTATCGAGCCACCTGATACCCGGGATATCGACCGTTCCGGGAAAACAGCCGAGAAGGAATGGTATGTAGGCTGGACCGGTTGTTGATGTGAAACATGAAGATGCCGTTCTGAAGACACCAGGTTGAACGATTTCTCTTTTAATATTCGGGAGACGCCCTTCATCCATAAGGCGTTTCATAACATCAGGCCTGGCGCCATCGATCAGATAGAAAAGTACCAGAGGATCATTTTTCATCCGGTTATACCTTGTTTCTGGTTAGAATCACAGGAGGGAGGATTCCTGTTCCTGCGACTTCGGAGTTGCTTGTTCCTCCGGTATGTTATTCAATGTTTTTCACGGTCTGGATAATGCACCTTAGTCTGAATAACTGTCAACCCCGAAATCTCAGATATTTCCTCATTTTCCATCCAATCCGGTTTCACCTGTGCGGCGGCAGGTCAGGGGAAGAAAGCTCTTATTTGATATCCTTATATATCTTGCAATATCTTCCTTATTCTATTAGAATAATTAAGCATGTAAAATTGTGCAGAAAGTATTGATCCGTTTACGGGTCTGTTTGCGGGTTCATATCCCGTATTAAAACGTTATTTTCTATAGAGAATAACGTACTTAACAAGGAGGATATTCATGGAAAAATCTGTTTTGTTGCTTTCGGTTCTTTTCCTGGGAGCTTTCGTGGCAAACGCGACTGTAACCTTCTATACGGATCAGACTGTGTTCGAATCCCTGTATCCTGGTCTTACGACAGAAGACTACTCGGGAACAATTGTTCCAGCAAACAGTGTTGAGTCCGACTTAGGTGCATTTAACAGCACCACCAATAATCTGTGCTTTACCCCCGGCGCTATAGTTGAAGGTATTTCTTTTGATAACCTTAATAGTAACCATAATGTCGTCCTCACTCCTCCATTTATGGGAGTAACCAGTGTAGTTATTGGTCCCAATCAATACGCTGATGATTCTGAGTTTTCCTTTTCAACTCCAATTAACGCTTTCGCTATAGATATTGTAATGCCCACGGCTTCTGGAACTATTGATATCGAAGTATTCGGAGCAAGTGGTTCTTTGGGAACCACATCTTCAACAGGTGACCTTTCCGGTGTATTCTGGGGAGTATATTCTGATGTTGAAATTACAAGTATCAAATTTGTCGAGCAAGTGGACAACGGAGAACTTTTCGCGAATGCTCAATTCGGAGTCATTTCACCATCAGCACTCGATAACTCAACCTGGGGTTCCATCAAATCCGTATTCTAGAGTATTCCAACAAAAAAGGACCGGGCATGAAGCCCGGTCCCATCCCATCAGTTAATCGTCCGGTATTTGTATGATGCATCAATATCATCGAATTGTACCCAAATTTGCTGGAGTGGATTCCTATTTATAGCAAAAAGGGCATTTTAATTTCACCTGTAAGTTGAAGAAGTGTGCTACGTCCCCGTATAGCGGACAACATTCGCCAGGCGTTTTATTCCTTCCACAATCTGTTCCTCGTCCGCGTAACTGAAGTTCAGACGCATACTGCGGACATGATCATTATCAGGGAAGAAAGCACTTCCCGGAACGTATGCAACCTTTTCGTCAACGGCTTTCTTGAACAGGTCGTCCGTGCTCATTCCCTCGGGCAGGGTAAGCCAGAGGAACAGTCCACCTTCGGGTTTGGTCCATTTGACTTCCGGCATATCACTGAACTCTATCTTGAGTCTTTCCAGCATAAGGTCTTTTCGGTTACTGTAAAGGCTGATTGTTTTCTCAAGACCGATCTCCAGCGCTCCGTTAACCAGCATTGAATGAGTAATAGCCTGGGTGAAAGGTGGAGTGCACAAATCTACAGCCTGCTTTGCCATAACCAGTTTATCAATAATCCAGTCAGGTCCACACGCCCATCCAAGCCGGAAACCCGGCAGCATTATTTTAGAGAATGTGTAGAGCGAAAGGACCATTTCCGGTGCCATGGACTGGAATGTCTGCTGGTGCTCGCCGCTGTACCTCAGTTGTCTGTATGGAGTGTCCTCAATTATCAGATATTCTCCCTTTCTGGCGATTTCAAGGATCTCTCTTCTTCTGGCTTCAGGTATGGTGACTCCCGCGGGATTCTGAAAATCCGGTATGATGTAAATGAACCTCGGCCTGCGGCCTTCGCCTTCGAGCCTCGTTATGGTCTCCTGCAGCTTTTCGGGTATCATGCCATGATCGTCCAGATCCACTCCGACAGAAACGCCCTGATAACTGTTGAAGGCCTGGAGGCCGCCAAGATAAGTTGGTGAACCGGTAATACAGGTATCACCGGGATTGAAAAATACTTTACCCACAAGATCCAGTCCCTGCTGCGATGCGGTTGTAACAAGAATATGATCGGAAGTGGTCTTAATTCCGTCTGTGCGCATGATGATGGCAAGATCCTCCCGGAGTCTTGCGTCACCTTCGGTGGGACCGTACTGCAGCGCGGTGGCGTATTCGTTCTCGATTACTTCATCAACAGCAGCTTCAACGAATTTTACCGGAAAAGTAACAGCCGCGGGTAATCCCCCGGCAAACGAGATTATACCTGGTTTTGCGGTCAGTTTGAGCAGTTCTCGGATAACCGATCTTTTCATTCCCAGTGCTCTGTCCGAAAAGTAATCCTGCCTGTTCACTTATAGACTCCTTTCGATAACCATAACGGAACGTTACAAAAGTATCGTATTATATACTGTGTATGGATATGACCAAAATCCCGAATGTCAACCGGCATTATTACTGCAGAGATTACGGAAAAGTATGCTGATATATGGAGGTTCCTGATGACTCAGAATCTATTTGCGGTATTTTCACCTGATACATTGTCACCACTGAAAACCGAATTTTAAAAGACTGGACAGTTAATCATGGAGCATTTCAGGAGTACTGTTGAAGATTGGGAAAACGGACTTCGCCTTGATACATTTCTTGTCATGCAGGATGATATAGAGGAAAGTCGGAGTTACAT
>CAZOQQ010000102.1:0-8023 GCA_964582075.1 uncultured bacterium
AAGGTCTCCAAAGGAATCAGAGGATTACAAAGTATTATGAAGATCGGAAAATACGGTAAGATGGAAGATTTGATCGGGAATTCTTCGAACGGAGCAGTCCTGGTTGTCGCAGGGCCTGACCTGTACCAGTCCGGACGTCTCAGGAAACTGGTTGTAAAAAGATTCAGAGAAACGCTTGGATACGAAATTTACCGGTTTGAGGGTGATAGTCTTAAGGAAGGTGATCTTAAGGGGCACCTCCTTGAGAATTCCCTTTTCTCCAGCGGCAGGCTTCTGATTATATCGAGAATTCATAAGCTGGGTAAGCATTCCAGGAAGGAGCTATTTGAAGCCGTTGAAGAAGGACTCAGGGATTCGGCTCTGTTCTTATCATCGGAGAAAGTTTCCAGGGAATCAACGGTATTGAAACAGCTGGAAAAGGAAGTTCCGGTTTATACGTGTTACGAACCTTACTACAAAGATATGTTCAACTGGGCGAATAAACTGGCTGATGAAGAGCAGATCAGGCTGAAGCAGGATACTGTGCAACTTTTGATAGAATACTCTGGAAGAAACCTGAGGAGACTTGCTGACGCCGTAACGAAGCTGGCTATCTACCACGGTCCCGGTTCTGTTGTGGATAGAGATGGAATGATAGAAGTTATTTCAGGAAAGGGTGGAACGGACATATTCCATCTTGGTGATATGATATTCTCCGACAGGAGAAGTGAAGCTCTGAATGCGGCATGGTCTCTTTTAAGATGCGGCGAAGAGCCGTTGCGTATTATTTCTTACCTTTTTGGCTTATGGCGGCAAGTAACTATGGCAATCGAAATTATTACCGATGGCGGAAGCAGCAGACGGGTATCGGAAAAAACCGGGGCAAGATATCCGCTTATTGATAAACTCATGAAATTCTCAAGAACCGCATACAGGGTTGATGTAACCGTGGCTGCGGAAGCGTTCGCGGAAGCTGATTACGGAATCAAAACAGGTGCGGATTCACTTGTAATTTTTGCCCGGCTAATCTTCGCCTTGACAAATGGTCGTTCATAAACGACAATTGTGCTTATATTAAATTGAGCGATAACCAATAGCTAATCAATCCTAGGAGGAGATCATGGCAGAGGTACTTGAAAAGAAGATTCTTGATCTGCTTGACCGCAGGGAAGAACTCGTCGGCCGCTTGAACAATCTGGAAACCATGAAACCGGATACAAACGCCAGAGTTTACAAGAAGATTCGCGAGGATTACAGTACGAAACTTCAGATAGTTCTCGAGAAAATAAACGAGCAGCGGGGTTCTCTGGAGAAAAAGGCTAAGGAACTTGCAACTCAGATAAGTAATAAGGAAACTGTATATACCGATCAATCCGACCAGGTCGATGAACTTCAGATTAGGGCAAAACTCGGTGAGTTCAATCATGACAATGATGATTTTAAAAATGAACTCAACCAGGCCGAGTCAGAACGTGACAGAACATCAGGGGAACTCGATAAGATCAGAAAAGAACTGAATGACTTGAATGGCGTACTGAGTGATGTGGATCATGCGACCTCAGCAGGTGTTCCGGGTGTAGACATGTCTATTAAATCCGGAACCGGAATAAAAGATGACAGAGATGTCATTGAACTGGATGATGATGATCTCCTTGAAGAAGTAGAGGCACTTGATGTTGAAGAAATTACAGACGATTCCCAACTGAACAAATGCCCGGTCTGCGGACACGTTAATCCTCCTCATCTTGTTGTATGTGAAGAATGCAACGCTGAACTTGAAGATTTAAGCCAGGATCTTGACGATGAATTCGACTTCGACGATATGGATGTTGATATCTGACCCCGGATGGATTACGAAGGCTGCCGGTTCAACCGGCAGCCTTCGTTATTTAACTTTCAGGTACTCTTCGGCTATCTGTACCGCGTTAAGAGCAGCACCTTTTCTAAGGTTATCTGCAATCACCCAGAACTGAAGAACCGATTTATCCATGGGATGATTGCGAATTCTGTCCACAATTACGATGTCAGTACCTTCTGCATCGGCAGGTGAAGAACCGGATTCTGTAACTTTGATTCCAGGGGCATTCCCGAGAATCGTAAACGCTTCTTCGCTTCGCACCGGTTTGTTAAATTTCACAACGACGGCTTCCGTATGACCCGTTCTGACAGGTACTCTTGCCGTCGAAGCGAATACATGGAAATTCAATCCAAGTATTTTTCTGGTTTCGTTCATCAGCTTGATTTCTTCGCTGCAAAATGCTCCAGCGTCAGGAGTGCCGATGCTTGTGATCACATTTTCATGGATTCTGTCTGATGGATTGTCGGGCAGTATTCCGGACTGCTGCATTTCAAGAGCTTCAAGAGCCGGTTTACCCGCACCTGATACAGCCTGATAGGTGGTTACCGAAACCCATTCCATGCTTCCCAGTTGTCGCAGCGGAGAAAGGGCTACAGCCAGCTGAATTGTCGAGCAGTTAGGATTTGCGATGAGATTTTCACTGCCGCTTATCAGGCGTCCGTTTACCTCGGGTACCACAAGCAGAGTATCCGGATCCATTCTATAAGCGGAGGAATTGTCAATTACGAGTGCTCCGGATTCAACGCACATGGGTATCCACTTTTTTGCTATATTTGCGGAAGTGGCGCCGAAGAGTATCATTCCCTTGCAAATTGTATCGGATGTTATTATTTCAAGTGGATATTCTGAGGTTCCGTATCGAACGGTTTTACCTTTCGATTTGCTTGAGGCAAAGGGATGAAACGATTCGCAGGGAAAGGAGCGATCCTGAAGCACCTTAATCATTGTTTCGCCAACAAGACCTGTTGCTCCGACGACACCGACTTTAAACAGCATTATACCTCCATATTCAACTACCGATACATATTTGCGGCAGTCATCTGGTCAACCCTTGTTTCATGTTCAGGTACACGTATTGCTACCATCGATCATAGGAACGCGGATTCAACACCGCAAATGTCTTCAAGCAGAATGGTTCTTCCTGTTCTGCAGGGAGGAGCCGCCGGATGCAGTAATATCCACACAACGGACATACCCGCTTCCCTTGCGGCCATCAGTGATATTCGCTACACACCTGAACGTTTTCCCGGGAGGGGAGATGTCAAGGAACTGGTGGAGCAGATACTTCGAAGTGAAGGTGTTCCGCTGGAAGTTGCCGCGCTCGTATGGATAGAAAGCGATTTCAGTGTGGGCTGCTATTCAAGAATGGGCGCTGCAGGACCCTGGCAGCTGATGCCGGGCACGGGACGGGAACTTGGCCTGTCGATTGATGATTGTGTTGATGAGAGATACTCATGGGTTGCTTCTACAAGAGCCGCGGCAAGGTACCTGAAGAGTCTGCACGATATTTTTAATGATTGGGTACTGGCTATAGCGGCTTACAATTGTGGACCCGGAAGGGTTCAGGCCGGTCTTCAACACGGAGGCAGCACTTTCGGAGAAATAGATCTTCCAGGGGAAACCGATGCCTTTGTTCCGCGGTTTGCCTCCGCAGCAGAAGCTTACGTTCAACTTGACATTGAATCGGATAAACTTGCAGTTGTGTGGATTCCAGCCGGTTTGGATCTAAGACTGCTCGCTGCCGAATCGGGTCTGGACATCGATACGCTTATGAATCTTAACAGATCGTATCTGCTGGAAAAGACACCGGTTGAGGGTGATGCGTGGGAAATAATCGTTCCTGTTGAATATACGGGTACGGTATTCAATGCTGCCTGGACTATTAATCCCGATAAGTACCTTGTAAAGAATGGAGATTCCTGGAGTGGAATTGCTTCCGAACTGGGGGTATCATCCGATGTCCTGATGGGGTTGAATCCCGCTGGTTCCCTTCAGGCTGGAATGTACCTGAACATTCCGGAGAGTCAGAGGGAACCTGTAAATGCCTGTTATGTCGAAAACCCCCGGTTTATCAGGTACACAGTACGAATGGGTGATACGATGAGTGAGATCGCGGCCGGTGTTGGAGTGAGTTCCAGAGATGTGGCACAATGGAACGATATGTCACCCGATGATACCATATTTCCGGGAGATATTCTTCTTCTTCGCCGCTCCGACAGATCGTCTGCCTATGAACAACAGAGAAGCTCGCCCCCACTTTCCGATAATGAAGAAATAAATATAGTATCGGGTGGAGGAAGAGTTGAGCATACTGTTGTTGAAGGAGATACTCTCTGGGATATCGCGAATGAATACGATGTTTCAATCGAGCAGATAATGTACCTTAATTCTCTTGAGAGTAATATACTATCGCTTGGAGAAGTACTGGTAATCATACCTGAATAGGTGAGTAATAATGGCATTGTTTGAATCAGGTTCCAGAAAAATACTGAAAAAGATCAGGAAATTTGCCAGCGAAGGAAGTGTTAACCGTGTTTCCTCTACGGTAAAGGAAGAAAAAAGTGTTCTTCTTGAGGAAAGTGGTGTCGCACTTGAATTACTTGAGCTGCTTCTCGAAATAGGACATCCTAACCTCGCTGCAAGTGTCGGTGAGGAAGTAATGCGGCGTCACAGGCAGATCGCGAAGGATGTACGCGAGTTATTTATAGGCAGGTTGAACGAATTTTCCAGATCCACCGATCTGCTCAGAGTCACCTGGAAAAGCTTCATCAATATGCATGATTATAAAAGAGCCATTAACGTTCTGCGACAGGTGGATGAAATTACCGTCTCCAGTCTCTTCGATATTATCAGGGATAAAATGCAGAGTTCATTACGGTTTGACGGAAGTATTCACCCCGAAGCAGATCAGTCTTCGCTCGTGGAATGGGCATTATGCCTGTATCGTGATCAGAGATCCGGAGAAGCTATCGATTTCCTCTGGAAAATATGCAGGGAAGTGGAATTTCCACATCGTGATGTATCACTTCTGGCTTTCTGGATAGGGAATCAGATAAAAGGGCTCGACAGTGGTTATTTAATATCTCTTATGGGTATTGCCGCCCTGTCGGACAAAATGGACCGTGCGTTACAGTTCGCGAACAAAATCTCCGAAAGTGAACCTTCACCCGATGAAGCAATGGATGCCGCAAATGTTATTGAGAAATGGATGGTACCAGCCGACCGTTCGGGGAAGTCAGCCGCGATTCTGGCAGAGATGTTAACCGCAGCGGGTAAAACGGAAGCCGCATCTAAAACCCTGGAGGATATTTACAATAAAAGCCTGGACAGGGAAGAGCTGGAGACAGCAATTGAGGATCTGGTTGCCCATCCGGATAGCGGGGCGGCTCCGCTTCTTCTTTCAGCGCAGATGAATTTTGAAAAAGGCAGGATCCCTGAAGCTATTGAAGCCCTGCAGAAGGCTTTCAAGGAAGAAGATGCCGACAGTGCAAAACTTATCCGTATATGCAAGGATATTCTTGAAGAAACCGGAGACAGCACCGGTGCTGTCGCGGTGGACCTGGCACGTTACCTGGTTGAAAAGGGTGATGTGAACGATGCGGTTTTCTCTTTAATACCGATAGTCAACACAGACGCGAACTGGGTTTTTGAACAGATAGAAAGACTGATATCCAGGGATAGAAACAACGCTTCGGTACTTGCTCTGCTTGCTGCGGTGTTATTCGAGACGGGGAAGAAGGATAAAGCTTCAGCGACCCTGGAACACCTGTCCAGGAGAGTGGATAAGAAATTTTGCGGCGATACGGCTGCCATCCTGGATCTGCTTGAGAATCAGATTGAGAAATACCCTGAATTGAGGGAAGCAAGGGCTCTTTTCAGACTGCGATCCGAGAGAGTACAGGATGCCGCCGACGACTGGTTCAAACTTTTGCTTAAGGGAAGGATGCCCTCATCTGAAGGACAGCATCTGCTGGCAAAGCCTGAGACTGCAGTCGGTTCGGTTGAGGAGATTATCGAATCAGGTTTCATTCCCGCATCTCCCTGGCAGGCATTGGTAGTGGCGCAAATATATCTACGGGAAAACAGCATGGAAAAGGCTGGAGAATATCTGGCACAGGCGATGGATAACGCTGAACTTCAGGAAGGCGTAATCAACAGGATCGGAAAATTGACTGAAGATTTGCGTAACCGGCTGAATTTGAGAAATATACTTACCAGAGTATCCCCGGGAATAGCTGCAGAGGGAGTATCATTGTTACTGGCGAGGCTTGGAGGTGACGAAGACTGGAAAATTGCCCTGACTACAGAGCTGAAGTGGGGAAATCCAGCGGAGGAAGCTCAATTCAAATTCAAGTACCTGCTGGCTCATAACAGGGTAATTCTTGCGGGATCATCCTTCGTGAAAGGCAGTATCGGCGAACCTCTGATCGAGGATGTTGCCCAGGCGTGCTCCGAGACCGTAAAAGACAGATTCCGGGAAGCTGTTGATCTTCTGAGAAAGTCGGTCGAAAGACCGTGGTCGAGTTCAATTTCAAGAACGGTCCTTGAATTCATCCTGCCCAGGGCTCCGGCACTTGGTGTTGAGATAAGAAAACTGATAGCTGAATCCTATAAGACCGACAGAAGATTTGATGATGTATCGGTTATTTTGAATCCCGTATTAAGTGAAGAGGGTGTACTTGAGTTACTTGAGAGAATGGTGGAGGAACATCCAGGTGAATATGCCCTGACCGATTCCCTGACTCGCGCAGCATCCATCCTTGCGGATTTCAAGAGATTTCATGAATACTCCGCTGTACTACTTGATCTTGATTCCAGTGCAGCCGGCAGCATAGTGAACATGGCTGTTTCCATGGCTGATGAAAGCTCTTCAGCGAGAGCGTACATTTACGCTGCGAGAGTAGCGTCTCGATACGGAATTGATACCGATATCGATGATTTGCTTACCAGGGCTCTGCTGCTTCTCCCCGAACTGTGCGGTGAAGGGTTAACCGAGGAATTTCATACAATGGGGGCAGTTCCCGGAGCACTGTGTGCTGCAGCTGCAGGAAACGCGCTGCGATTCAGCAGTATATGCGGGAATAATCCGGGTATAATTGTACCTTTGAACGATAAGATATTCAATATAGCTGACAAGCAATGGACACCGGAAAAACACGCGGAAGCACTCTACAATCTTGCCGGACAATTTATGAACGGGGGATTTTCAGAGGAAGCAGAGAATATACTCTGCGATATTTCGCAAAGAAGTGAGGAACCCTGGAATACCCGGGCTTCAAGGAAGCTGCTTGATCTGGTTGAGGCCGGGAATGCTGACAGGGTAAGGTTCTGGAAATCCGTTGAATCCGGTAATGTATTGGCCGAAGCCCTGGAAAGACTTCTTCCCGACGGATACAAAGAGATAAGCGGTGAAGAAGCGCGGGTCATAGCGCCCGTTGTTCTAAAATCAGGTCAGGGTATCAGAAGGCTGTTTCAACTTGCGGACGATAAGATGTTCTTTCCGTCTGATGATGTGCCGTTAAGAAAGAAACTGGCGGAAGCCTGTATTGAAAGCCTGAATGAAATGCCTGAAGAGGATACACTATCCACTGCGGAAACGCTTAAACTCATGCAGGTTCTTTTCTCTGCGGGGATGCTTGCCGAAGCGGTCTCGGTTGCCAGGGAGAACGGATCCAATGAAATACTCTCCAGGTTGAGGGAGGGACTTGCTTCATCGAAAATGAAAATGAGAACAGCCGGTATAGGGAAAGCGCGAAACCTGATTGAATCGGGAAATTACAGTGAAGCCCTGGCGATGCTGGAAGATGAAGATGGAGAATCCTCCGAAGTAATGGACACTAAAGCTCTTGCGTTATGGAATCTTGGATTCCGGGATCAGGCTATTTTAACCTGGACTGATGAGTACAGAAAAACCGGACAACCGGCCCCATTGAAACGACTATTCTGGGCTCTGAAGCAGGCTGGAGCCGTGATGGAAAGAACTGCGTTACGAAGGTTTATTGCCGGAAGATTTCCGGAACTGGCGGAAGCGGTTTCTCACGGAGCTTCTATTGATGATCCGGACCGGATTGAATTAATATCTGGACTTCGGATCGATTCGAACATGGAAAAGGTGAAAAATGGGTGATGTACCGGAAACTGAAAACACTAAGCATAGCATGATTGAATTGATTACAGGAATAGGTA
>CAZOQQ010000103.1:0-3780 GCA_964582075.1 uncultured bacterium
AGTAGCTGTTGTACGTAACTCTTGACTGTAAGCGCTGTTCCCTGATATCAGGTTGCGGCAAATCATCCGAACGAAATAAAAAGGCTTAAAAATCAATTTCGATTTCAAGCGGGAGGAATAATGAGAAAAGGTTTTCTTATGGTTGCTGCGATTTTTGCGATGGTTTCCGTAACGTACGCTTCTACAGCCAGTGTCATCTGGATGACAATAACTCCAGGAGCGCGTCCGAACGGTATGGGAGAAGCATTCACTGCTCTCGCCAATGATGCCACCGCATCGTACTGGAACCCTGCCGGACTTGCATTCGTGGATACGACGGGAAATGAAATAACGTTACAGCACAGTAACTGGCTTCCCCAGCTTGCTAATGACCTGTATTACGAGTTCCTGGGCTACGCTACCCAGATTGACGGCTGGGGCGGTGTCGGAGGTAACATCACTTTCATGTCAATGGGAGAACAGCAGGAAACCACCGAGCAGGGACAGGAACTGGGAGCGTTTTATTCCTATGGTGTCGCCCTGACCGGTTCATTTGGTACCGAAGTGGCGCCGGGTATATCCGTGGGACTCGGACTTAAGTTCATTTACGATCACCTCTACTACCAGGATTCCGGCAAGGGTACTTCCTTCGGTGCTGACCTGGGTGTACTCTACCATATTCCAATGAAAGAAATCGGTCTTGAGAGCATCGGCAGCGTGAATATAGGAGCAAGTCTTTCGAACCTCGGACCGAATATGAGTTACGGTGGCAATTCCGAGAACAACCCACTTCCAAGAACCTTGAGAATTGGAATTGCTTACATTCCCTTCGATTCTCATCTTTCCCGTCTTCGCTGTACCGCTGATTACAGCAAACTTCTAACGAATGTTGACGAAGGAATGTCAACGGAGTTCAATGAAAACAAGTGGGGAGCGGGAGCAGAGTACTGGTATTACGATCTTCTGGCACTGAGAGCCGGATATATCCATGATACCGAGGGCATTTCGACCATTCAGGGACCTACTTTCGGAGCTGGACTTCAGTATGCGGGTTTTCAGCTTGATATAGCCTTCATACCTGTTGAAAAGAACCTTCAGGGATCGGGGAAATATAATTCCAAGTATTCTCTTTCGGTAAGATTCTAGTATCTTGATGAGAGAACTGGCGTTACTTCTGTCGCTTTCGTTCGGAGTTGCTACAGCCGCGGCACCGATTATTCACGGCATCATGCCTCCTTTGAATGAAAGACCATCTGAAGGTGCTGCCGTTGCCGGGCCCGGTAAAATAGACAATCCCGATGAAACCATGCGAGTCTGCGTTATAAGAACACAATTTCTGGAGGATTTTACGGATGAAACCTCCGGAAACGGTCAGATTGATCTTCGGGCAGATCCACCCCATAACAGGGCTTACTTCCAGGAAATTGCGGACAATCTTGCCTCGTATTACGAGGATATAAGCGGTGGGAAGTTAATTCTGACACTCGACGTTTATCCGCTGTCTGATAGTGGAGCTTACACCATGGAGCACCAGATGATGTACTACGGTAATAACGAAAACCATATGAGGGGCTCCTGTCAGCTTCTTCGGGACGCTGTGCTCGCTGCCGATGCGGATATTGATTTCAGCCTGTACGATGCCGTAATCATCGTTCATGCCGGTGCCGGGCAGGAGACCGATATACTCAGGAACAGTCCCGGCGATATCGGGTCTGTATTTCTGACACTTACGGATATGATCTATTACCTTCCGGGAGCCGGGTTTAACTATCATGGAATTCCAACAGACGATGGAGTCTACGTTAGAGAAGGTGTCATTGCCCCGGAACAGGAATCACAGGATGGTCTTGGACTCGGTGTACTGGGAACCATGTGTCACGAATTTGCTCATCAGCTGGGATTACCGGATCTGTACGATACGAATACCGGTCATGTTGGTGTTGGCGGCTGGGACCTTATGGGTTATGGCCAATGGATAATGAGCGGTTTCTGGCCATCCTCACTCAGCGCGTGGTCCAGGGTATTTCTGGGGTGGGTTTCACCGAAAAGAGTATCTTCGGGAACCTTCACGCTTGCTACGTGTGATTCCATTCTAAAGGTTCCGCTCAACGGTTCGGAGTATCTTCTCCTGGAGAACAGACAGCGAGACCCGGACGGAGACGGCATGTGTGGAATACACGAACATGATTTTGGTCTTCCCGGATCGGGTGTCCTTATCTGGCACATCGATGAGACCCGTCTGGGCAGCTATCTTTCCGCGAATATGGTCAATGTCGATCCTGACCATAAAGGTGTTGATCTTGAGGAAGCTGATGGCATACAGGATTTTGATTACTCACTGCCCGATATTTACGGATACAATGGCAGCGAATTCGATCCATGGTTTCAGGGCGGTTACGCATGGGAATTTTCGCCTGTGTCCGAGCCCTCGAGCGATGCCAGCTGGGGCGGGGAAACCTTTGTTACAGTTAAGGTTCTTGATGAACCGGCTGGTAATATGGATGTTAGCGTTTCCAGAACGACGGTATGTGATGGATGGCCCATCTCCGCGTCCCGCATAAAGTGGGGACCGGTAATCTGGAAGGGTGCTGACGCTTCCGGGGAGGACCGTCTTGTCGTGACAACCAGTACCGGACATATCAGCACGTATGGAAGCAACGGTTCGGGGCCTGAACCAATGGGAATCAGAGTTACAGCGCCTCCTGTTGTCGGTAATCCTTCTGGAGCTTCTCCGCTTCTCCTGGCATGCGAGAGCGATGGTCGGATTCATCTGAGGGATATTGAATGGAACGAACCGGATGGCTGGCCGGTAACTCTTTCCGGTGGCGGAATGGCCACAGCCTCGCTGATAAGTTCAAGGCTTGGTTTTGTAGCCATAGCGGACGATAACAGGAGAATTCATCTTTTCAACGCCGCGGGTGAACGGCTCGGCGGATGGCCCCGCTCGACGCAGGCGCGGGTGATCGGTATGGCCGTGTATCCCGATATTGAAAATCCCGGAGTAATCGCTTCGACGATTGACGGCAGGGTTTACCTATGGAATCGAGATGGAAGCGTTGCCGAAGGCTGGCCTGTCACTCCCGGTGACGAGAAAATCGGGATTCCTCTCGCTGCGGATATAGACCGCGACGGTTCACCTGATATTATCGCGGTCAGTGGTAATTACACATATGCTTACGACCGAAAGGGCAAACTGCTTCCGGGATTTCCTTCTTTGCTTGCCGGTTCTCCTTTATCTTCCCCTTGTCTGGGTGATCCGGATATGGATGGAAGACTGGAAATTGTTACCCTGACGGATAATAGTGTGGAAGCTGTGTGTGCTTCCGGAGCCACCCTCGAGAACTGGCCCGTTCTGCTGGGGCAGGACAGCCTGGTTTCAGAATACAGCGGAAACAGGAGGGGTATCGGTGGCAGAGGGTTCTTACTGGTTTCAACGGATGATGGCAGAATATGTCTTTTCAATTCAGAAGGTGTCCAGACTGGGATGTTTCCAGTGTCGATAGGAGACAGGCCGATCGGGCGTCCACTGCTGTGGGACCCGGAGAATACAGGAAACTGGAGGGTGGTCGCAGCTGACCGGGACGGCAACATTTGCTGCTGGAACACTTCAATGGTACCGGATGGATGGTTTACCGGTCTGGACATGTCCGGATCCAACTGCTGGTGGAGCAATAAGTATAAACATAGTTGGCATAAATTTCACAGCTAACTGATGATGAAAAATAATTCTATTTAAAATTATAGATAATAAAACTATCCAAAAGAACATACCTACACTATAAAAATACATCAATATACCAG
>CAZOQQ010000103.1:3790-7944 GCA_964582075.1 uncultured bacterium
GAAGATCTCCCGGCGATCAGATCCGCCGGTTCAATTCTGCGTGAAGGATCCTTTTACGTATATCCCAATCCCGTACAGCAGGGAAACGGAATCATTCGTTTTCAGCCCGGAGATGACTGCTCCTGGGAGATAAGAATATTCAATATGGGAGGTGACCTGGTTTTCCTGCAGAATGGAACCGCTCCAGGTGGATCACCATGGGAGGTACCCTGGAATACCGAAGAGCTTGCTCCCGGTGTCTACTTTGTAAGTCTGCATATATCCTCGAATATGGGTTCAACAGATGCCCTGTTCGACGCGGCGGTGATAAACTGATGAGAAAATTAACTGTTTCAATTGTAATGCTGGTAATCCTTGTCAGTATATCCGGTGCGGATACGACATCCAGAAAAGGAGCCATGCTGAGATCCGCCCTGCTTCCCGGATGGGGGCAGATGCATCTTGGCCATTCCACCAGGGGTATTATCTTCATGAGTTTTGATGCCCTTACCTGGGCTGGTGTTGGTTTATCTTACCTGGAAGGTACTTTCAACAGAGATGATTACACCTGGCTGGCGGCATCAGAAGCCGGTATTCACGTTTCCGGAAGATCAAACGATTTTCTGAACGACCTGTCGAATTTCCCATCGAGCGCTGAATTCAACGATTACATTCACAGACTTGCCAGGTACTACTATCCGGATGATCCCGATGCCCAGAGGCAATACTACGAATCCCATGCCAGGTACGGTGAGGATGGCTGGAGCTGGTCATCCGATGCTGCAAGAGACCAGTTTGCCGACGGACTCAGAAAGAGTAAGGAATGGTTCAGAAGAAGTCTTTACATTGCCGCTTTCGCACTGGTAAACAGGGTAGTCAGCGTAATAGATGCGTCATTACTGGATGAGAGCCATCCGGGCGTCTACACTTCACTCGTATTTCCTGAGCGCCGCGACTTTTCATCGTTTAAATTCTCGATTGGAGCAAGGTTCTGATGATACTGCTGATATTTTCGCTTGTTCTTCAGGGTGCTGGTCCCGCGTGGTGGGTTGACGGAACTCCACTGGTTCCGGGTATAATGGAGATTAACAGGCAGCACGATTCATCGTTTGAGCCAACCGGTCCACTTGCTATCGGTAGAGGTCACACCGTCGGAGATAGAATTAATTTCTGGTGTATCGACGAGAGCACCGCACATCCGAAATTTTACCTTACTTCGGCGACCTGCAGGTACGTGGGGGATAATACCTATATTTTCGTGGAAGACAGTCAATGGGGGGTTCATTACAACCAGGGAGATGTGAACACGTTTTCGGAAGCGCTTGAGGATACTACTCCGTCCGGACAGGGAGGAATTATCGAAACCGATATAAGCGTTTTCGGGCAGCCGCCGGATGCAATTGACGGTGATCCGAAGATTTATTTCCTTGTGCTGGACATAAGGGATGGTTTTGATCCTAAGCAGGGTGGAGCTTACATCGCCGGTTTTTTCAGTCCCTATAACCAGTTCACTGAAACCGAAGCTTACCTTTACTACGGAGGGCATTCCAACGAAGTTGAGATGCTTTATATAGATTGTTTCCCAAGTAACCACGGCTATGATGCGGCATACACCGCATCGCACGAATTTGTGCACCTTATTCAGTGGGGAATAGCACCTTTCAGTTCCGAAGAGCTATGGGTGATTGAGAATCAGGCTCAGTCGGGAACGTTCGTTTGCGGTTATCCGGCATTTCAGGTTTCAACATTCATCGAGGTTGGAGGGATAACGCCTGTCAAATGGACGAGCATCGATGATATAATAGAATATGTTGCTGGTTACGGAGCTGGTTACCTCTACTTCGCGTACCTGTACGAGAATTTCGGAGGCGCGGATTTCCTGTATAAGTCCCTTAGAACTTCAGAACGTGGTATTGCTGGCATAAGCGAAGCTATACATGCAGTAACGGGCGCGGTTCCCGATATGAACCGGATTCTCCTTGACTGGATGCTTGCGTGCTGGATAGACAACCCGGACGTGGGTGATGGAAAATACGGATGGAAATCTTTCAGGATTGCTGATTACGACACTGTGTCCCCCGGAAACAGACCGGGACTTGACTACACTGCCGAGATATCCGTTGATCCTTTCTCGGAATCAGCTGATCGTATGTCTTCCTACCAGGGCAGATATTTCAGTGTTGATGAAGGGTTGACTGGAAGTTTCCGGGCTTCTGCTGCAGGTCTTGGCAGCATGAGGGCGTACATTTACGATGAAACCTCTGAATCTCTTAAGGAAGTTGATACCGGCTCTGCGAACGATGTGGCAATATCACTTCCGGAAGAGAGTGACATACTGCTTCTGTGCAGTTCATTCCCGGGTCTTGATCTTGATGTTTCATCAGGGTCGGTTTTGTCCCAGGCGGATACTTTTACATTCTATCCGCAGCCCTGTCATGGCACACTTTTCTTCCAGTTCCGGTCTGACGGAGGGAATGCTTCGCTTTCGGTATTCACCGTATCCGGCGGATATGTAGAAACTGTGAACTTCAATAATCTTAACAGCGGAGAAGTGACTCTGGCTTATCCCGGAGCATCGGATCTTGCTTCTGGCACGTATTTTTTCAGATTCAGTCAGGGAAGCAGAACAGAAACCGGTTCGTTCGCAGTTGTGCGATAACCTTTTTATTTTTCTGTTCGCTGTTCTGGGTACTCTACAGGTTTCTGAAATCATCGAGCCGTTTTCGGATTACGAGTATATTACTTTATCGGACAGGGTTATTGATGCCGAAGTGGATATAGCCGGTAACATTTACGTGCTCCTGCCGGGATTGCCCCATCTGAGAGTGTATTCCAGTGAAGGTCCGGTATATGAATACGATCTGTCAGATATTCTTCTTCCAGGTGGAATGTGCGTTGACGAAAGATGGGGATGGTTCGTTACCGGGGAAATCACCAATAAGATCTATCGCTACGACGACAGCGGGGAACTCACCGATTCCCGGGATTCCAGGGGTTTGCCGGGAGATATCTGTCTATACGGAATGGATATTCTGTACGTTTCTCAGGCCAGTGGTACCGTATCCTCTCTTTACGAACCGGATGACATTCTCCTGAGGTTGACCGGTTCCTGCGAGGGTCAGTTATCGGCATCGGGGATCACAAGCGTGTACTCCTGCGAAGACGAATCGTTCATTCTAACTGATTTTGAGCCACCCGAACCACTACCGGCTTCGGGTACCTGGGTCGCTGTGAACGATGAATTGATGGTTCTGCAGGATTCCTGTGTACGGGATGGAAATGAAGAGATTGAATTTATACTGCCTGAGTACGGAGAATTTTCCCGCATATCCTGTTCCTCAAGCGGTAATCACTGCCTGCTCTGGTCATCAGGGGAAGGCAGAATCCTGGTGCTGCGGTGAGCCTTTTTTCTTCCCTGGTACTTGTTATTTCATCGATGACTCTTGAGTTCGAAAGTGACGGTTCCTGCTTTTTCGAAACTCCCGATTCCATATGGATTGCGCCCGGGAGCATAATCGCCATTGCCGACGGTGATACACTGGAAGCCCTTTCGGGGACTTCAGGCGCGAGGACAGGAGTGATTTTCAGTCAGCCTCCACCGGAAGGCAGCTCGGTCACACTGGAATTTGATGTTCTTCAACTGAGCGTTCCCACATCTTCTTCACTTGATGTGGGTTTTGTTGAGAGACAGGTTGTGGGGCACGTTTCCGGGTTGTTTTCGGAACCGGCACAGGAGCATGGTCTTTACATATCCGGTTCGAAAAGGATTGGGTTCTCCGTTGGTGATGGAGGGGGACTTGATCAGGGAACGAGAATTTCAATCGAAGGTTCGGCAGCTCCAGGAATTACCGTTTCCGGAAGCGTAACCGATCGCAATTTAACTGCAGGACCGGCTTCCTCGGAACTTGTTTCGCAACTCGATAGAATATTTTTCGTTGTTGACGGCGGTTCATGGCGGACCAGGCTGGGTGATATGGAGTGGGTAAGCGGTAACGGGGAAGTCGGTCCACTGTCGTGGAGAAGAGAAGTAAGCGGTATAGATGCCGAGGCGGAAATATCGAATTCAATTACCATCGGTGCGGGGTATGGAACGTCCGGTGATTCCAGGCGGAGAGTAGTATTCTACACCGACGAGGGAATTCAGGGACCGTACCAGGTAACTTCCGGCTGGGAAA
>CAZOQQ010000104.1:0-7886 GCA_964582075.1 uncultured bacterium
AGAAAGTCCTCTCTTGAAAGAACAGCACTGGTTATAGTGCTGATTCCCATATTAATGCTGATGTTCTTCACGTCTATATTCTTCGTGACTTCCGGAGTAATGAAGTTCATGCTCTTCAGGTACCTCTTGGCGGCCTTTCCTGCACTTACCGTTGCAATACTGTATCTGCTCCCGGGAAAGGGCTGGAAGGGACAGTTTCTTGCAGGACTGTTTATTGCGGCAACCGCAACAAGCAATTTCCACGTCAGGTATGAGGAAAACTATATTGATTCCTCTCTTGCGGGTTATATGAAACCACTGATGGTGATGAAGGATGCCGGCTCCTGGGCAGTGAATGAAGGTTTGCCTGTTATCGCTACGGGAGGAGCAGCCATGCATTTCAACAATCCTGCTCTTGGATACACAGACACATCTCTTGCCGTGACCGGTGTCTGGAATATGCAGGAGGTTGTTCCCGATCAGGATTATTCCATTGTTGTGCCTCCGGATATTCCATGGGGTGGTGACAATACTGAGAAGGCAATGCGTGATTTCATTGAGCACATCGATGCTTCGAGCAGATTGGAAGCAGTCGCAGTTTTCAGCAGCGGACAGTTCCGCGTCTCCTGTTACCTGCTTCGTTCATCTTCAGGCATGCAGTAGTATTGATTGACGGAAGATTGTCTTCCTGAACTTCACGTTTCTTCAGCCTTCAGCGCAGCAGACACAGCCCGGTCAAGACATCTTCCCGGCTCTGCAGCTGTCTTCGTGTTCGGACTCTCCCCATTCTGCTGGAAATGGCTTTCAGGAAAATAGAAAATATCTTTGACTGTGAGTCTTTAAGCGGGTATTATTCATTCCGGCAGGAATTATGGACAACCGGGACGAATGAACCGCTCCGAACGTTGAGACTGGAGGATGCTATGGCTTTTGTTTTGATGGTTCTGGCGCTGACAGCCTACTCAGTAACTATCGAGGTGCAGGATTTCCCCTGTACCGATAATCCTGTTTATCTGACGTACATGGAAACAATGGACGGCTGGGAAATAGCCCTGGCTCTCGCCCCTGACAGTGCCGCATCTCCGATAAGCAACTATGCCGGGTTCCCCGGATCTTTCAATTCCGCCAAGGCTTACGCCGAATTCGATGAAGATACCAGTATTCTCTCTGTATATTCAGTGTACCCTTTCAGCGCTGATTACTTCCTGGCCACTTACAGGCTGGAGGAAACCGGCAATCTTACCCTCCTCGATGCCGCCGATCACGATTATTACCTGGAATCCCTTAATGATATACGATCCGCGGTTGATTCCGGTAACATAAACAGCGTAATCGACGCGGCCTGGTCGGTCATGTATCCCGGTGCCAATCCCTTCGCGAAAGAGATGTGTATACTGCTCCTGAAGGCGGGTCTTGATCACGCAGATGCTCTGATAAACGAAGGGGAATCAATACAGTCGGCAACGCGGTGTTTCGATGACATCCGTGATGTCACCCTGAACCTCTCCAACGATGAATTGCACAGGATAATTCTCTCCGCCGGGAGTTACCCGGATGATTTCAATATTGATCTTGAAGAGTACATTGGAATGCTCTATTCCTATTCAAAGCTTCTTGAAGAATCCGGAGACTCGGATACTTCGAACGATGTTCTGAGAGTAATCCGGAATCTCGAAAAAAAGTAAACAGTACAATCACTTGTCTGATGACAGGATTATTTTTCCAGTGTAACAGATCCGTGTCCCGACGGACACGTGATAATGATATCTGAGGCGGTTTCAACGATTTCGTACTGCAGACCGGATACGGGACATACAGGAAGAGTATCCGGAAGCAATTCCATAAGAGGTGTGTTGCCTTCAGTAAGGCTTTCATGGTAAAGCATACCCTTTATCTCGAAACTGACGGAATCCATCCTGGCCTGGCAAGCCTGTATACCAAGCTCGTTCTTTATTCTGTCAAGTTCGCTCTGGTCAGCGAGTCTGGTTCTGCTGGAAGTGCATCCGGCAAGAACAAGCAACGTCATTACCGCTGCAATGAAAGGTTTCATCGGAGTCTGTCCATTGCCGCTGCAGGATCATCGGATTTTGTAATGAAAGAGCCGGAAACCAGGATATCTGCTCCGGCGGATATCAGCTGCCCGGCATTTGAGCCGTTTACTCCGCCGTCTACAGAGATCAGTACGCCCTTCCCGCCGTTGCTGTTCAGTATCCGTCTGGATTCCGGAATCTTTGCCTGAACGTATTCCATGTGCTCCTGTCCACCGTAACCGGGATTAACTGTCATAATAAGTACCAGGTCCAGAACAGGCGCGACCCACTTTAAAAAATCCACCGGTGTTGCCGGATTTACAGCTACTCCCGCCCTGGCTCCTGCAGTTTTTATCTGCCGTAGAAGCCTGTCAAGATGAGAGGTAACCTCGGCATGAACCGTGATGTAATCGCATCCGGCATCAGCAAAAGCCTTTATCAGGCCGGATGGTTTCGAAACCATCAGGTGCGCGTCAATCGGGATATCAACCTTCCGCTTGATCGAAGCGGCAATATCGGCTCCGACAGTGAGTACGGGGACAAACACTCCATCCATAACATCAAGATGAATCATATCAGCACCCGCTTTCTGAAGGGCAAAAGCCTCTTTCGCGAGATTGCCCTGATCACACCCAAGAATCGAGGGAGCTATCATTACCCGGCCCATCACCAGGTCCCCCACTCGTCATCAGTTTGACCTACCACGAGTGTAATGGAATCACCGGGAGCAAAATGAGTACCGGCAGGCAGCAACTGCTCAATCACCATTCCATCCTGAAGAATATCACTGATTACCCTCTCTTCGATGATGGGAACGATGTTATTGCTTTCTGCGATCGCAACGGCATCGTTAAGCGATAACCCCACGAATCTTGGAATTCCTTCCCATCCTGTTGACACCAGCAATCTCACGGGCGTTACTACCGACAGACTGTCGTACTGCCTTGGACTGACGGCGATAACCATTCCTTCCGGAATGGATGGGTGTGGAGCCCAGCTTCTGCCGATCGAATACAGCTGCCAGTCCGCAATTTGCTCTTCCGCTTCTACAGCGGAAAGACCAAGCAGGGAATCCGGAGAAAAATGCCTGTAAAGCGGCCCGATATTCCAGAAAATACTGACGGGAGCCCCGACTGGAGTCATTGCCCCGGGTGGAGGATCCTGCCTTATAACACCACCCATTGTTTCCATAGGACCATATTCCGACCACTGGCCGGCAAGAACAAGGTTCGCAGATTCGATCTCACGTTGAGCGTCCTGTCTTGACATTCCTATGACATCGGGAACGGTAACAGGTGCCGAAGCAGCACCGATCGAGGAAATAAAACGCGGTGTTCTGAAAATTGAAGGAGCCAGGATCGTGCCGGCTATGAACGCAAGAATCGCGGCCGATACGGCCAGAATCAGATATCTGACAAATGGTTTCACTGATTCCTCCTCCAGGCTGCTGCAAAAAGACCATCTATTTTATGCTCAGGGGGAAATATGCAAATCATACCGTCCCTGACAAGCTCATTCGGTCCGGAGAGATTCATGCGATGGAATAAATCATTCCTTTTTTCAAACCATTCAACCTGTTCCTGATTTTCCTCTTCCTCCAGACTGCATGTTGAGTATATCAGAATACCACCCGGCAGAACAAGCTCTCCCGCAGATATTAGAAGTTCTCTCTGAAGTGCCACGGAAGTTTCAAGGTACTTTTCCGACCACTTCCACCTGGCATCGCTGCGCCTTCTGTACACTCCCGTGTTAGTGCATGGAGCATCAAGAAAGACCATATCAAATCCTTTATTGAAAGGTGGAATCTGCCCGCTGGCAACAACTGGATAACAGTTCAGCCACTCAAGCCTTGACCTGTTCTCAAGCCATCTGAGCATCCTGGAAGAAGAGGAATCCAGAGAAACAACAAAATCAGCGGTCTCCCGGAGATGGTGTGTCTTACCCCCCGGTGCAGCACCTATCTCGAGTACGGAGCCTCCTTCGCAAAGTTCGGCCGCAAGGCGGGCAACAACGGCCGCGGCTTCATCCTGGATGTAGACCTTTTCGCCCGTTGAATGAAGAGGATTTTTCCCGCTTCTTCGGAGAATCCTGTAATCCTCAAGGTACTTACCCTTATTACCGATCTCTCCCGAAAGACAACCTCCTATATCCGGCACGCTGTTGTTCCACTGAAGTAATTCTTCCGTAAGGTCCCGTCCGAACCTCGAAATCCACTTCGCAGTAAGTGTTTCCGGATGTGACCATTTCTCATGCATCGGGGCACTGGCGATGTCCGGCTCACCGTTATCCGCAATCCTTCTTAGAACAGCGTTGACGAAACCGGAGGCTTTGTGGCCGGAAAGGGCGCTTACAGTGGCCGATACGGCCGCATGCGGAGGAGTATGAAGGATAATAAGCTGAGCAGCTCCCGCCCTGAGAGCGCCAAGGATTATTCTGTCAAGTTCATCAAGCGGTTTCGCGCAGAAACGGGCCAGTGCCCGGTCAAGCCTGGCCCTCCATACGGTTGTCTCCCTGAGAAGTCTCAGAGCGAATGCCCTGTCCCTGTCATTGAGATCAAAATTCGCTTTTCCTCCAGCAAGGGAATCAATCACCGCTCTGCGGGATTTTACTCCCGGAGACCCGTTACTGGACGTTTTCGACCTTCTCGATCTCCGGAAAAATCGATTTCAGATTTCTCTCAACTGTCCACTGAAGCGTAACCGTCGCCATGGCACAGCCGGAACACGCGCCCTGAAGCCTGACTTTTACTACATTGTCTTCAATAGCAACGAACTGGATATCCCCGCCATCACTCTGTAGAAAAGGCCTGATCTTCTCGATCTCCGTCTTTACATTCTCCTCATTGAATTCGAGGGCTGTTGCATTCATTCCATCTCCTTGGGTTATTTGATCTGAGAAATAACGAGAGATACCATTGTCATAAGCTTAATAAGGATGTTGAGGGAAGGTCCGCTTGTATCCTTGAAAGGGTCACCAACCGTATCGCCAATAACTGCCGCCTCATGTTCTTTAGAGCCTTTTCCTCCGAGATTGCCGCTCTCAATGTACTTTTTGGCATTGTCCCAGGCGCCACCGGCATTTGACATGAAGATGGCCAGAAGAACTCCCGACGCGATGGCACCGGCAAGTACCCCACCCAGGGTTTCAGCACCCGCGTTACCGAAAGCGAAATATACGGCAACAGGAATAATAACAGCCAGGAGTCCCGGAAGTATCATTTCCTTAAGCGCACCCTCGGTAGCTATCTCCACGCATCTGGCAGTATCCGGTTCAGCTTCTTTCTCCATAAGGCCCTTGATGTTATGAAATTGTCTACGAACTTCCTCAACCATCTTCATCGCTGTTCTGCCAACGGCCCTCAAGGTCATGGAAGCGAATACGTACGGCAGCAGGGCTCCAAAGAGCAGCCCCGCGACAACGTTGGATTTAAGAAGATCAATAGCCTGAAGCCCCGTTGATGCAGCGTAGGCGCTGAAAAGCGCAAGGGCTGTCAGAGCGGCCGATCCGATCGCGAAACCTTTACCCATAGCTGCCGTAGTGTTACCTAAAGAATCCAGTTTATCCGTTCTTTCTCTGACCTCTCCGGGAAGCTCAGCCATTTCGGCTATACCTCCGGCATTGTCCGCCACCGGACCGTAGGCGTCAACCGACATTGTCATTCCAACGTTCATCAGCATACCAAGGGCAGCAAGAGCAATTCCATAAAGACCGGCAAAATGATAACTTACCATTATTGCAGCCGCTATGAACAGAATCGGGAATATTGTGGATTCCATTCCAACAGCGATTCCTTCGATAATGCAGGTTGCGGGACCGGTTTTAGTACTCCTGGCGATTTTTCTTACCGGTCCACCACTCGTGTAGTACTCCGTGACGAGGCCTATTACAGTCCCCGCGATAACACCGCTTACCAGAGCCCAGAATACACCGATACCGATCTGGAAAAGAAGTATCGCGCCGAAAGCGAAAGCTATCGACAGACCGGTACTGATGAAGGTTGAATTCCTCAGAACCGTGGCAGGTCCTCCGGTACGGTTGAGAAGCTTCTCCGAAAGTACTCCCGCTATACTTGCCAGGGTTCCAAGCGCAGCCAGGATAATAGGTAGTGCTATGAGTGTCTGTACGGTCGCGCTTGAACCCGCGGGAACCAGTCCTGCCGGAATCCCGGAGAGAGTGAAACCGAATGCCAGTACAATGGATGCCACAATGCTGCCTACGTAAGATTCGAACAGGTCCGCACCCATGCCTGCCACATCTCCGACATTATCACCTACGTTGTCCGCTATAACCGCCGGGTTACGCGGATCATCTTCCGGAATACCCGCTTCAATTTTACCAACGAGGTCGGCACCTACATCGGCACTTTTTGTAAATATTCCTCCGCCGACCCTGGCGAACAGTGCGATGGAACTTGCTCCCATACCGAAACCAGCGATATTCTCCAGTGATACGCTTCCTATAATCGACTCTATGAATTCCTTCGCCGGAATAATGTTGCTGTAAAGAAGGTAAAAGATGGATACGCCGAACAGTCCGAGCATCGCTACCGACAGTCCCATGACGCTGCCACTCTTGAACGCAACGGACAGTGCCCTGGAAAGACTGCTCCTCGCGGCATCGGTTGTTCTTACGTTACCAATTGTCGCGGCATTCATTCCTATGTAGCCCGCAATCATACTGGAAGCCGCCCCGCAAACGAATGCCAGCGCGGTACCGTGATCGACACCGAAAAACAACGCAATGGTAACCAGAGCAACAAAATACATAAGAATCTGATACTGTGTTTTCAAGTAAGTCATTGCGCCGGAATGTATAAGATCAGCCAGATGAATCATCCTGTCGTTTCCGCGTGATTCCTTTTTCAGGCTTGAATAGCGGAGAAAAGCAACAAGACCAGTCAGTACGGCCACAAATAATCCGAGGTAACGGAAAGAAGCAGTCATTTATACTCCTTTAATTGTTGATATGTTATTACTCTATGAAATTACTGAAGTGTGCCTTTTCTACTCCAGTTGAATACCAAGGTCAAGTCACTTTTTCTCAAGACCTTTGAGAACATCAATGGTTCCGCTGGTTGAGAAACCTTTCAGCAGAGGAACTATTTCAACTCTCCCGCCGCCGGAGATAACGTAATCGGAACCGACAACGGATTCCACTTCGTAATCCCCTCCTTTTACAAGATCATCAGGATTAATCTCTTCTATCAGCTTCAGAGGGGTATCCTCATCAAAGGGAACAATAAAATCCACTGAACGCATCTCGGAAAGAAGAGACATGCGTGAATCAAGATTGTTGACAGGTCTTTCCGCACCCTTTAACCTGGATACGGATTCATCGGTGTTTACCCCGACAAACAGCAGGTTTCCGAAAGAACGCGCAGTCCTGAGCAAACTCACATGACCGACGTGAAGAATATCAAAACATCCATTGGTAAAAACAACGGTAAGGCCGGATAAATGAAACTGCCTGCTTAGTTCGATTGCTTCAGCTCTTGAAAGTATCCTTCCTTTGTGAATAGCGTTCCACCTCCCTGGATATGTCCGAGGGCTTCACCGCGTATACTCCGGGTTCAGAACATGTCGCAGCCGCCGCAAAACCGGAAATCCTGACGCCATCTTCAAGTGACAGGCCAGCTGCCAGTGAAAGTGTCATGACAGCAATTACAGTATCACCCGCGCCTGAAACATCAAAGACATGTCTTGCGGCTGTCGGCCTGTAAAAAGCCTCGGTACCTTTCCTGCAAAGCACGGAACCATCTTCACCGAGGGTTATAAGAACTGATTCCGCGGAAAGTCTGTCAAGCAGCTGATTGCCGGCTTTAACGGCATCATCAATAGAACTGATTTCCATGCCAAGGGCACGGGATGTTTCCAGTCT
>CAZOQQ010000105.1:0-7814 GCA_964582075.1 uncultured bacterium
CCAGAAGAAGCCTTCTGGGATCCGGGTGGCCTGTAAAAGTTATTCCGAGCAGTTCGCTCATCTCCCTCTCTATCCAGTTGAAGGCTTCAATATCTTTAGCAAGTGATTCTATTTCGGGTTTCTCTCTATCAAGTGTAACCTTAAGAGAAATAAGAAGATTAATATCTTCGACTGTAAAATGGTAGAGTATTTCCATGTCAGGAGGTACGTCAATTCCCGTAGCTGTGTTAAATCTGGCACCTATATTCCGGAACAGATATGTTCCCGCCCTGACAATCGCTCCGGGTTTTATTCTTACGTACACGCGGGTACTGGACTTGTCTTCGAAATCAAGGATATCCTCGTTAAAACGGCTGGTAAAATCCAGAAGTATTTCTTCTCTAGTCATTGGCACTGCCAACTTTCTCGATCAGCTTTACCACACCTGCGATGATGGCTTCGGGTTTTGGCGGGCAGCCGGGTATATAGACATCAACCGGTATTATTTTATCAAGAGGAAGCGGACAGTTGTAACTGTCCTTGAATATTCCCCTGGAAGCGGCACAGGTTCCTACCGCTACAACCAGACATGGTTTCGGAGCCTGCTCGTACAGAGCTTTCAATCGTTCCACTGACATTCTGTTGCACGAACCGGTTACAAGCAGAACGTCCGCATGCTTTATGCTTCCGGTAAGCAGCATTCCAAACCGTTCGATATCGAACCTGGGTGTAAGACAATCCAGTATCTCGATATCACAGTTATTACAACTTCCCGTGGACAGATGAAAAACCCATGGTGACTTCAGCAGTGCTTTAAGTTTCAGGCTCATTAAGCCTTACCCTTCTAAAAACCTTTGAGAGCTAATATTACGGCAATAACAGCTACAAGGGCCATCGGTCCCCAGAAGAACCTCATGGCCTGATCTATCCGGACTCTGGGGTTGGTATTACGGATGACTGTTATTATCGCTACAATTCCTACGTACTCAAGAACCGTCCAGAGGATGTTAATTCCATTGAACCGTAAACCTCCAAAGAACAGTGTAATCAGGAAGAACGGAAGCACGAACATAAGCATGTTCTTCATCAGTCTGAATATGGCAAGTCCGGGACCCGAGTATTCCACAAGCGGACCTTCAGCTATTTCAGTTTCCGCTTCCGGAATGTCAAATGGAACAAGCGCAAGTTTCGCCTGAACACAAAGAACGGCAACTATCAATGCCAGTACACCGGAAATATGCCCCGCGAAAACTCCCTCCGACTGAGCAGTGATGATATCACCGAGGCGGATGGAGTGAGCGCTGATTACGGGAACGAGAGCAGCGAGGATGAATGGTAATTCATACGCAATAACAAGTTTCATCTCTCTTGAGGCTCCCAGACTGGCAAGAGGGTTACCCGAAGCAAAACCACCAAGGATGATACTGAGGGATGGAACCGTGAGCAGATACATTGCCACAATCCAATCTCCCATGAAACTATCAGAGAAAAATTGATTTACCCATAGCAACGTGGAAACTGTTATCACTCCGGCGATTCCAATTGCGGGAGCAACAAGAAAAGTACCTCTTGAAGCACCTTTGGGTATAACTGTTTCCTTTCCGAGAAGTTTCACTATATCGTAAAAAGGCTGAAGAAACTGCGGGCCGACCCTGTACTGAACCCTGGCGGTTACTTTTCTATCGATCCAGCTGGTAACCAGGCCAAGCAGGGCTGTAGCGATAAATCCAAGAAAAACAAGGTAGATAAACGTCATGCCCTGCTCCTGTCCCAATGCGTAGAGTGCACAACAAGACGATTTCCCAGCTGAAATACACCATCACCCTCGATATTATCATCAGCAATCGCAAGCGCTCCGTATGGACAGGTCGGTATACAGGTGTAGTCTCCCCTGTCCTGGCAATAATCACAGATATTTGCAAGATGAGGTACAATTTCAGTGTATATGGTCCCGTAAGGACAGGCATGTGAACATGTACGGCAGCTGACGCAAAGCGCAGTATGTCTGACCAGCGTTCCGTCATCGAGCTTTTCAAGGGCATCCCTTGGGCACGAATTAACGCAATGCGGTTCCTCACACTGCCTGCATACAAGCGCGTATGTAGCCAGTTCGATCAGGGAAATCACTCCGTTGTTAACAGGATGATAGAAGTAGCTGCATTCAATTACGCATTTATCGCACTGGTCTGAAGTGCATATATCAAGATCTATAAAAAGCTTCTTTCCGCTTTTCTCTACTGCACCGATGTTACCATGAAGCTGATCAACAGTAGTTTTATTCATCTTCATAGATACTCTATTCCCAGATTCCGGGGTATTCCCGAATCATATCGTACGTGAATACGGGACCGTCCTTGCAGCAGTAGTATGGTCCAATTCTGCAATGACCGCATTTACCGAAACCACATGACATGTTCTTCTCCATTGATAAATAGATATTTCTGTCTTTTACGCCCAGCTCCTGAAGCTTGAAGGTTGCAAATTTCATCATTACAGGTGGACCGCAGACAATTGCCTTTGCTCTCGCGAAATTAACGTCAATATCATCCATTATTGTTGTGACAACTCCCACAGATCCCTTCCAGGAATCATCACCTTTATCAACGGTCAATCGCATATCGATGTCATCCCGCTTCATCCATTCCTCAAGCTCCCGGCGGTAGAGAAATTCTTCGGGGTTTCTGCATCCACCTCTGTAAACAAGCGTTGAGATCTGATCTCTCATGTGAAACAGACCATACATGAGAGTCCTGATAGGCGCGAGTCCCACTCCCCCTCCAATGACCAGTACATCCTGACCTATGAATTTTGTAAGTGGATATCCTTTACCGAGTGGCCCCCTCAGTCCTGCCGTATCGCCGGGTTTAAGTTCGTGAACTGCTTCTGTAACTTTACCGACCCTGACAATGGTTATCTCCATCGTATCCTTAATCTGAGAATCAGACGATGGCGTAAAGGGAGCCTCACCAACACCGGGAACAGACAATTCCATAAACTGCCCGGGTTTGAAAGTGATTTCTTTTTCAGGTTTCAGAAGAAAGGTTTTTATCGTATCGGTTTCATTGGTAACTTTCAGTACTTCAGCCTCAATGGAGCTGTATGGATTTTTCATCATGTTTCCAGTCTTGAGAGGACATCTCTGATGTCAATCTTGCCGGGGCAGGAAGCTATACACCTTCCGCACCCGGTACAGCCGATTTCCTGAGCAACTTCAGGAAAATAAGTGAATTTCTTATCGTACCGGTTCCTGAACCTTTTCCATAACCGGTCCCTGGGGTTTTCCCCGCCGGCAACTGAAGCAAAATCGTTGATCATACACGAATCCCATACTCTGAACCTCGCAAGTTTGCCATCCGCTTTCTGATCGTACAAGAGGAAGCAGTGACAGGTAGGACAAATCGTATTACAGGATCCGCACTCAACGCATTTTTCAGATACTTCTTTCCAGATATCTGAATCGTACTGTTTTTCAACAACGCGACGCAGTCTTTCCGCCGTGGGAATCCCTTTTTCCCTGGCACTTTTCATTACATCGGACTTAACCTTGCTTCTGTTTTCCTTCATTGCTTTTACCGACGCTTCATCGGCCTCGCTGAACAAACTTCTGTTGCTGTTTACAATTCCAAGACCTTTGTCACTTCCGGTGGTTACAATGAAGCCTCCGTCTACAGGGGACAGGTTCAAATCATAATTGGAATCCGGCCATGGATTAACGCCTACCGCGGTGCAGAAACATGTTTCGGCGGCTACAGTACAGTCAGCCGATATTATCAGCCCCCGTTCTCGTGTTTTCATGTAGGTGGGATCGCCGAATTCTTCATCAATGAAAACAAAATCAAGTATTTTAAAACCCTTCAGATCGCACGACTTGGCACCAACGATACAGATCGGTTTATCCTCGCGGATAACATCCGGCTTAAAATCTTCCGCTACTTTTTCCCTGCTCATGAAATAGAACGATTTGAGAGGCTCGAACGACCTTGTTTCACCGATAACGTAATCCGTATCGGATTCACCAAGAAGTGAATAACCTGTGCTGTTCCCCATTTTCCGGGGAACATAAACGTTATAATCCCCTTTCAGGGATTCGATAATACGATCAAAATTACCCCGTTTGATGAAAAGCATGGCAAAGAAATAGAGATGGAATTATGGTTTGTCAAGGGGCTTGTACGGCAAAAATCATCCCGTTTTGGTACAAATTATTATTATCCTATCGTACAAGTATTTACAATTCCAGCACACGTCGAAGGCGTAAGCATCATTCCTCTGTAAATGATATCTTTCAACTTCGGTGTATAAAATTTAATCAAATAATCGGATTATTCATCGTGTACTTTCTGCTTCAGGAACAACACGGAATTTTCCAGAATGTAAAATTGTTATTTACGGCCCGAGAAAAAGATCATTTCAGGTATAACGCCCTGTAGATGGTATAGGCGTGGTGAACGTTCTGAGTGTACATCTTTGTTTCATTGAATGTAATCAGAGAGAAAAATTCGTCAGTTTCCAGATCTTCAGCACCCCAGTGAACAGCATTATGAGGTCCGCCGTTGTAAGCGGCTGCAGTGATAACAGGATTTCTTCCGAATTCCTTATCTATTCCCGAAATGTAGCTGATTCCATACTCTATGGAAACCGCGGGATCGTATAGCCGATCGGGGGAATAATCGTCCCAGCCTCGCTCAATCGCAACGTATTCAGAAGTACTTGGAATCATCTGGATGAGTCCTCTTGCTCCCGCAACAGAATAGCACGCAGGCTGGAACATGCTCTCATTCCTTATTATGGCCCATGCCAGGAGTGAATCCAGCCCGTATTTCAAACCTGCGGGAACAACAAGTTCCGGCCATGCCATCTGATATCGCAGCATCCACAGTTCCTTCGGCCTGTCGTCCTCGGATAAATCCCACATGTTGTATCCTGAAACAGGTTTTCTTTCCCAGACTTCATTTTCCAGGTAGAAAGGCGCCAGATAATCAGGTCCTCCAACCTCCTCTTCAGCTTTTCGGAACTCTCCATCGGCGAAGTTTCTGAATCCCGCCTTTTGCAGGAATAAACCTCTTAAAGCGGTTTCAGGGGGCAGGGCGGGCGGATGCCCATGCCTCGTCATCCAATGCTCAAGTGGTTCCTCAGTGAATTCAGGTTCCCATGCCGGTAATTCCATAAGTTCCCGGGCGAAGAAAGCAGGCAGACTCGAAGGAGCCGACCGGATCAGTTCATCAAGTACAACGGAACCTTCAGGATTACCTTCGGTATACAGCAGTTTACCAAGCCAGTATTTCGCTGAAGGAAGATATACACTTCCTGTCCATCTGGAAACAAAATTCCTTAATTCAGTTATGGCATCGGCAACTCTGCCTGTTTTAAGAAGGGAAAAACAAAGGTAAAAATGAGCATCGTCGGCTGTAACATTATCTGGATTCTGCTCCAGAGTCATTCGAAACCAGGGAATTGCCTGCTGCCATTGCCTGTTCTCCACCAGAAGGTCACCTATATACCAGGGAAGATTCCCTATTCTGTAATGATCAGGAAATTCATGACCGTACTGTTTCAAGATTCCGATACCTCTTTGCCAGTCGCCTGAACGTCCCAGATTACGCCCCAGATAAATCAAGGCGTTAGGCAAGTCCACTCCTTCCGGCCACCGTTCAAGATACTCCTCCAGCATATCGATTGATATGTCGTAGAATCCCAGTCTGTCCCTTGTACGCGCAGCAAGATACCACAGGTGCGAATCAGGAACGGAACAATTGCAGGCTATATCGTATAGTTCATTCCAAAGCCCTCCGGAATAGAAAGGATCGGCTACTGAACCCGCCAGGTTTCTGTTCATCAGTATCTCCGGCCTAAGCGCGGTGTACGCATCAGCATGGACCGGAGCTGCCGGCCATAGTTCGAATGACTTCAGCAGAACTTCCCCGTATCCGTTAATGCCCTCTGCGATCATCCACATTCCCCTGTAATGGTACAGCAGGGATAGAAGTTCATCTCCACCTTCGTCTTCAGCAAGTTTGAACAGTGAATCCGATGATGACAGTCGACCGGTTTCCAGAAATCCTCTGTAGAAGAGTACAGTTTTTCTTCTCATGGCCCTTTCGGGCAGATCTCCCGGAACTCCTCTTAGAACGGACAGAGCTAACTCCCCCTGACCCGCCTCAAGAAGGGAATCTGCAAGAATAAGCCGAAGGTACTCCGGCATCACACAGTCGTTACGTGAAATTCGGGAAACAAGTTCTCTGCCTATTTCCGCGCCGCCAAGAACAACTGCCCTGTAGGGAGCCAGAGAATCGGGTTGTTCAAGAAGCATCTGGGCGGTAAGCACGCTGGGAGAATTCGAACATCCTGCAGCTTTCCAGACAAGAACGCCTCTGAGGCTGTCTTCGGGGATCCTGAGAAGGGCAGATCTAAGATACGTTTCCCTTGCCTCTTCCCGCATCCCGGCACGAAGCAGTGAGTCTCCGGCAGCTTCAGCGAATTCGCTCCTCTGACGGCACGACAGGCCGTCCGGTTGATTTATCTCCGATTGAAAAGTGCTGCAGGCAATAATCGCGAACGCAGCAGGCAGAATGAACCGTCTATACCCTGTATTTGGCAAGTTCCTGTTCCAGTTCAGGATGTCCCGGAGCAATCTTCTCCGCTTTTTCAAGCAGCTCCAGGGCTTTAGCGTGATTATCCTGTGCGGCGTAAGCTCTGCTCAGTGCTATCATGACACCTGTAGATGTATCGGAACCTTCTTTCAGATACTTCTGGAGAAAATCAATAGTATCACCGGCTCGTCCGCTTATCAGCATTACTGTTCCAAGGCCGGATATTGCCGGGTCAAGGTCAGGATTGATCTTGAGAGCCTGTTTGAAGTGCTCTTCCGCTTTTTCCAGCTGCCCCATCGATGCCTCGATGTGCGCCATGTTGGCAAGAAGCTCTGAACTTTCCGGGCTTAGTTCAAGAGCTTCCCGGAGTACCGAAAGTGACTGGTCGTATTCCGCGTTGTTAAAATGAACTATAGCGGATCGGTTGAGACTTCTCACCCTGTTATCCTGAACTTCGACGGAATGAAGAGTGAGCAGTTCTTTCATCTGCTGAAGCTGTTCCTTCTGCGCTTCGCTGTTTTCCTTAACGCTGGCGCTGATCGTACCAACTTCCGACACTGTTGAAGACTGTATCTTATCAAGCTTCTTTTCAACACTCTCACTGGCTTTGTCGAGTTTGGATGAAATTTTAATTAATTCATCGGAAAGAGGTGAAATTCCCTCCGAAAACAGCAGCTTGCGATTCTCATCTGACTGGCCGATAGCGTCCGTGACTGTTTTCTGCATAGTGGAGGCTGACTCGGATATTAACACGGTAACTTTAGTTAATTCCTCGGTTAACAGTTTCTTCTTTACAGAATTTTCCGGCCCTTCAGTCAGGGTTTTCAGGAATTTCTTTTCAGCACCGGTCAGATCTTCCCTTATTCCGGTGATTTCAGCTTTAAGTTCGTCCAGTTTCTCTATCAAACCATTATTAACCGTAACATCTGAAGATTCGCCGGGAACAGGTTTCTCAATTTCATCTTTTTCAGTGCCGCCAGCTGGTACCGAATTACCGAAACCGGCAAGCAGTTCATTTGATTTTACCAGTTCCGATCTTAAACTGTCGAACTTTTCCTCAAGCAGGGACGAAATACCAGATTCAAATTTCTCCACGCGTTTGTCGATACTGTCCAAAGATTCGTTCAGCTTGTAAACAAGTTTACCTATTCCGGTAATCAATTCAATCATGCTATGCTCAGTATTTTCAGCTTCCGGTACATCACCCATTTTTCACCTTTTCCATGTTCGAATCGATCCGAAGTC
>CAZOQQ010000106.1:0-7742 GCA_964582075.1 uncultured bacterium
TTCTCTGAAGAGATTGGTAATTTGCCTGGTAAAATATTGAAAGAATTCAGAAAAAGTTCAAAAGGAAAAAAACCGCAATTAAAGGGCGCTTCCATCAATACTGATCTCTTTATTGGCGATGATCAACTCGATAAGCTTGCCAGCCTTAAATCGAAGGAAGAGCTTGTCGCTGAGATTATACTCCTTTTGCAATCTCCAATTCAAACTGTATTGGGTCAATTGAGATCCGGTCAGGACAAATTATCCGGGATTGTTAAAACACTTTCTGAGCGTGAGAACTAATAGGAATTAATTGAAAAACTAAATTACTAGAATAAAAGATGGCAGATTTAAAAGCATTCGCAGAACAGTTGGTAAACTTAACTGTAAAAGAAGTATCTGAATTGGCAGATATTCTCAAAGATGAATATGGCATTGAGCCTGCAGCTGCAGCTGCACCTGTAATGGTAGCCGGTGGAGCCGGTGCAGAAGGTGAAGTAGAAGAAAAGACGGCATTTGATGTAGTACTTACATCTGCTGGAGCAGCAAAATTGAAAGTGGTTAAAGCCGTTAAGGAACTGTGTCTGGTGGAACCCGCGGAAAAGAGGGATACTCAATAGAAGGGAAAACTGAAACCCGGGATAGTGCCCTGGAATGGATATCCCATCCGGCTAAAGAAAGACCGCTGGCGACCGTGGTTTACGTTATGATTATCCTGCTTTCAGGTATCGTGGCGACACTTGCCATGGACAACAATCCCTGGTGGGGTATGCTGGGAACAGCGGTTCTTTTTCTGTCCGGCTGGACGTATTTTTTGCCAGTCCGATTCAGTATGAACGGTGATGGGATAAGGAAAAAATCACTCTTCGGTACGGAGGTCAGGAAATGGAACCAGGTGAAGAATATCATACCGGATAAATACGGTGTTCTTCTAAGTCCTTTTCCGCAGTCGACAAGGCTGGCGAAATTCCGGGGATTATCGGTGCAGTTTTCAGGAAACAGGGAGGAAGTTCTTGAATTTATCAGAACACATGCCGCCGGGTAGTCACGACCTGATAGATATAAATGGTGACGAGGATTACTCGGAGTTTATGCAGAAAATATCGAAGGAAATAGTTCAGCGGCAGCTGACCGTTCCTGCGATAATATTCCTGGAGACCATTAAGCCCCTTTCATTTCTGGGGAACCAGCTGCTTATTTTCGCCAATCCGATAGTATCTCTTATTGTGCGGACTGGCAATTACTACAAGTTCGTGCGTATGATAGAGAACAGGGAAAATATAGAAAAACTTACAGTTGCGATAGAGGAAGAAAACGCTCTTGAGGTCAGGCGAAACAGAGAATTGAAAGAAATTCGCCGGAAGGAGAAGCAAAACAGAAAATCCTTCTGGAGCATGTTCAGACGAAAGAGCGACTGAAGAAAGACAGGGAGGTAAATGGCGGTGGCCAGCAAAGAAATCACCAGAATAATGGCGACTGACTGCGGCAGTACGACAACCAAAGCCATTCTTATTGAAAAGAAGAATGGTGAATACCGTTTGGTCCGAAGGGGAGAAGCTCCGACAACTGTTGAAGCTCCCGCTGAAGACGTGACAAAGGGCGTACTCAATGCCGTTGGGGAAATCGAAGATCTTGAGGGACGTGTATTTCTCAAGTCCGGCGAAGAAGGGGTACTGGTTTCACAGGACGGTACCGACGGAGTGGATATTTATATGTCAACCTCTTCCGCGGGAGGAGGTCTTCAGATGACCGTCGCCGGAGTGGTAAAATCCATGACGGGTGAAAGCGCACAGCGCGCGGCACTTGGTGCGGGGGCTATCGTTATGGATGTTGTGGCATCCAACGACGGGCGGCTCCCACATGAGAAAGTGGCTGACATAAGAAGACTCAGACCGGACATGATCCTTCTCTCCGGGGGAATAGACGGCGGAACCATCGATCATGTGGTTGAACTTGCTGGAATAATCAAAGCCGCTGACCCGAAGCCGAGGTTCGGTGTAGGATACAAACTTCCTGTCATATACGCAGGGAATAAAAATGCCAGAGAAGAGGTCAGGGGCGAACTGGGAGAGCAGGTTGCGCTGAAAGTTGTCGACAATCTCAGACCGGTTCTTGAGAGAGAGAATCTTGGTCCGGCAAGGGATACTATCCACGAGCTTTTCATGGAACATGTCATGGCTCAGGCTCCGGGTTATCCAAGACTGATGGATTGGGCGGGGCATTACGTTGACGGGAAATGGGTTCAGATACCTATAATGCCTACTCCCGGTGCGGTTGGCAAACTTATAGAAACCGTGGCTAAAAATGAAAATATCGAGGTTATGGGGGTGGATATCGGCGGAGCCACTACGGATGTATTCAGTGTTTTCAGGAGTGGTAATGAAACCGTATTCAACAGGACCGTGTCCGCGAATCTCGGGATGAGCTACAGTGTATCCAATGTTCTTGCCAGTACCGGTTTTGATAATGTAATGCGATGGGTTCCGTTTCATATGGACGAGGCTGACCTCAGGAACAGAATAAGAAACAAGATGATTCGTCCGACTACAATTCCGCAGATGCTGAAGGAACTCATTGTGGAGCAGGCAATAGCAAGAGAGGCTTTGAGGCTTGCCCTGGTTCAGCACAAGGAACTTGCCACGGGTCTGAAGGGGGTCGCGCAGGAAAGAACAATCGGTGACGCTTTCGAACAGACTCAGACCGGCGCTACCCTTGTCAATATGATGACTCTTAATCTTCTTATAGGATCGGGCGGGGTTCTGTCTCACGCGCCAAGAAGAAGCCAGGCCGCACTGATGGTTATCGACGCTTTTCTTCCTGAAGGTATTACAATGCTCGCGGTTGATTCCATCTTCATGATGCCTCAGCTTGGTGTGCTGTCGGAGGTACTTCCAGAAGCCGCAACCGAGGTTTTCGATAAAGACTGTCTCATTCGACTTGGTACCTGTGTAGCACCCGCTGGACAGAACAGGAAAACTTCCGTTCTTGCGGAGGTTACTTACACGAAAAAAGACGGTTCCTCAAAAAGCATCAAAATAGAAAAAGGAAAAATGCTTGTGGAACCTCTTGGTGTTGGCGAAACTGTTACCGCGACAATCAAACCCGAAAAGAATCTCGATGTCGGCAGCGGTCCCGGTACCGAATGGCATGGTGAGCTTGAAGGTGGTGTTGTGGGGCTTATTTTCGACGGAAGGGGAAGAAGACCCTTCGAGCTTCCGAACGACGATTCCACACGGATAGAAAAGCTGCAGGAATGGTCGAAAGCTCTTGATATCTATCCTGAGAGATTTATGAACCTGGAGGGAGGCGAATAATGGCATTTGCATACACACCGGGTCTCAGAGTCGCGGACAATACTGTCGTGCGCAAGGAGAGAAGATTACCTCTAACAGGAGAAACACTCGTAAAAGAAGGCGATTCGGTTACCGCGGAAACCATAGTCGCAAAAACCGAACTTCCAGGCAATGTGAAAATGCTCAATATAGCCAATATTATGGGTCTTCCCCCTTCGGATATTCCCGAGCTTCTGTTCGTGAAAGAAGGTGACCTGCTGGAAGAAAATCAGACTATAGGGCAGTCAAAAGGGTTCTTCGGATTGTTCAAGAATACGGTAAGATCGCCAATCGAAGGTGTTTTTGAAAGCTACAACAGGATAACCGGCCAGGCCATTCTTCGTGAACCTCCCATCCCCGTGGAAGTTGACGCATACTTGAAGGGAACCGTTACCGGAATTCTTGAAAACGAAGGCGTGATTGTCGAATCCCGCGCTACCTACGTTCAGGGTATTTTCGGAATCGGCGGTGAAACCAGAGGTGAACTCAAAGTACTTACCGATGGACCGGCAGACGAGCTGACAGAAGACCTGATTAACGAGTCATGCAGGGGGAAAATTCTGGTAGGGGGTTCATTCGTATCCTATAAAACCCTGAACAGGGCGACTGAATACGGGGTAAATGCCATAATTGTCGGTGGATTCGATGACAAGGACTTGAAAGAGTTTCTCGGCTACGATCTGGGAGTGGCCATAACCGGTCACGAGAAGAAGGGGATAACACTCATCCTTACCGAAGGATTTGGAAGAATGACAATGGCTCATGAGACGTTCAAACTTCTGAAATCACGGGAGGGGTTGCTTGCGAGTGTGAACGGTGCCACCCAGATCAGAGCCGGAGTTATGCGTCCGGAAGTCGCGATACCCGTGGAAGAGACCGATACTCACAAGGATAAGGAAAAACAGGCAGGAGCCATGGATATTGGCTCACCTGTCCGTTGCATACGGGCACCTTACTTCGGAAAACTTGGTACCGTTGAAGCACTCCCGGCGGAGTTGAAGCTTCTGGATTCAGAGGCCAGTGTAAGAGTTCTCGATGTTAAATTTGCCGATGGAAAGGTCGTTACGGTTCCACGGGCAAATGTAGAGCTTATTGAAGGATAGAATATTGAACATACCAACAGGTAGAAGAAGTTGTGCTCCGGGTCCCCCGGAGCACTCTATCGTTACAGGTAAGGAGGGAATATGAAATACATTACGGGCTTTTTGAGTATTCTGCTGTTATTTGCGGCGGGAGGAGCCCTGGCCGATAATGCCGATCCGCCTGAGAGTGTTGCCGATGAAACGTCTCAGGTATCTGAGGTTCGCAGAGCGGTGGATTTTGAAGCCCTGGATAAGCCTGACGATTCAGGCGGAATTGTAAACCTGACCTGGCAGATGGGAACCGTTGGCATAGTTCCCGATTCAATCGGGGTAATCAGAAGTGATCCTTCCGGAACCGAAGAGCTTATCGCCACATTATCCCCCGGCGACGTAATGTACAACGATGAGACAGCGGATAACGGGACCGAATACAGCTACTGGCTGGTTTCTTATTCCGGTGGTTCCGTTGAGGCCTGTTCCGATATTGACATCGCTGTACCGTCAGCGCAATGGATATACAAAGGGCGCGTGGGTATGCTGATAATTCTGTTCCTCATGACTTTCACGATCATATTTTACATAGAGAGCGGCAAACGGGGAAAAAAACTCTACATTCGCGAAATAGCCGGTCTTGCCGCGGTTGATGATGCGGTTGGCAGGGCAACTGAAATGGGTAAACCTGTTCTGTACATACCCGGTATCATGGATATGGATGACATTCAGACCATAGCGAGCATAGTGATTCTGGGTAGAGTTGCTCAGAAAACCGCCGAGTATGGTTCCGCTCTTCTTGTTCCAACCAGCCGGAGCGTTGTCATGAGCGTCGCTCAGGAAGTTGTGAAAGAAGGTTACCTGAAGGCTGGAAGACCGGATGCTTACAACCGGGAAAACATACAGTACCTGACCGATGATCAGTTCGGTTACGCCGCGGGGGTTGATGGTATAATGCTTCGTGAAAAACCTGCCGCCATTTTTCTCCTTGGGACTTTTTATGCCGAAAGCCTGATCCTCGCAGAGACCGGTAGAAGTGTCGGCGCGATCCAGATCGCGGGGACCGCGATGCCCAGCCAGATACCATTTTTCGTGGCCGCCTGTGATTACACTTTGATAGGTGAAGAACTGTTCGCAGCGAGTGCTTACCTGTCCAGGGAACCCAAGCTTCTTGGAAGTCTTAAGGGACAGGATGCGGCGAAGCTGTTCTTCATGATCCTGATAGTAGCGGGTGTTTTAGCCGCTACGCTTGGAGATTACTGGTCTCCGTTGAAGAGTGTGGCGGAATTTCTCCGCAAACTCGTAACCGTGAATTAGGAGGCTGGAATGAGATTAATAATACCGCTGGCAATCACCTTTACTGCCGGCATGATAATGGTCCTGAACTTCTTCATACCTCACCAGCCGTTTAAATTTCTGGGTGATAATCTTCAGGAATGGTACATGATAGTAGCTTCAGGCGCTATTTTCCTTGGCACGATGAATCTGATGCATGTACATTTCAGGAAGATAAGGCTGAAGCTGAAGAACTGGAAATACAGCCCGGTAACAATTATCGGGTTTCTGGTCATGCTTGTAACCGGACTGATATACGGAGTTACCGAAAACCGTCCGTTCGATTACCTTTTCATGAATATGGTGGCACCTATGGGCGCAACCATGTTCAGCCTGCTCGCGTTTTTTGTTGCTTCCGCGGCGTTCCGGGCTTTCCGGGCATCGAACTGGAGGGCTACCCTTCTGCTCACATCGGCTTTCCTGGTAATGCTTGGCCAGGTTCCGATAGGAGCCATGATCTGGGATAAGATTCCTCTTGCGAAAGTATGGCTCATGTCGATTCCCAATACCGCAGGACAGAGAGCGGTCATGATCGGCGCCGCTATGGGTGTCGTGGCTACCTCGCTTCGCATGATTTTCGGAATCGAGCGGAGTTATCTGGGAGGTACTGAATAATGGCTGGCTTAATTGAAAGGCTCGGTAAACTCGATAGAAGGATAATATTCGTGCTTATCGCGCTTGCGGTAATTATTCCCATATCCTTCAACATCATTTTCCCCAATCCGGTTGGAGCCGAACCCAGCAGGGATCTGTACGATTTTGTTGAGGCCCTGCCGGAGGGTTCGAATGTGCTTGTAAGCTTCGATTACGATCCCTCTACCATGCCTGAGCTTCAGCCTATGGCCGAAGCGGTGGTCAGGCATCTTTTCCAAAGGAACATGAAAGTCGTAGGTATGGCTCTATGGCCGCAGGGAGCCAGCCTGGGTCAGGATGCGATGTCAACTCTGGCGGACAGCCTCGGGAAGGTGCAGTACGAAGACTGGTGTAATCTTGGGTACAAAACGGGAGGCGGCGTAATGATAGTACGTCTTGGTACCAGTATAAGCGCCGTATTTCCCACTGACCGTGATAACACTCCACTTTCCGAAATCCCCATGCTGAGGAACATTTCCACCCTGGATAACTTTTCTCTTGTAATCTCACTTTCAGCAGGCGATCCCGGTATCATAGCCTGGGTCATGATGGCCGGGGACAGATTCGGAATTCCTATAGGGGGCGGCTGTACGGCTGTCAGCGCTCCAACTCTGTACACATACCTTCAGACAGGTCAGATGGTGGGGCTGCTCGGCGGGCTTAAGGGAGCCGCGGATTACGAAACTCTGGTAGGCATCGTCGGCGGCCAGGCAATCCGCGGGATGGCGCCGCAGTCTATTGCCCACATCGTGATAATGCTGTTCATCATTATTGGAAATGTTGCTTACTTCTCGCAAAGAAAGAAGGAAGGTGCAGCGAGATGAACTGGGAAATAGTTGGTATATGGCTTGGTGCACTGGTTACACTTTCTCTTTACAGCTTTCTTTACCGAGACAACCCTTTCTATAAATTTGCGGAACACCTTTTTGTCGGCATGAGTGCGGGTTACTGGGTTATCTACAATATTGATAACGTTCTTATACCAAACTGGTGGCAGAACATGTTCCCCGTGGAAGGCGGGTTCAACTGGGTATGGATAATTCCCGGAATATTCACACTGTTCATGCTTGCACGGATGGTGCCGAAAATTGCCGGGTTGTCCCGTCTTGCCCTCGGAATGATCGTTGGAGCCGGAGCAGGGCTGAATCTGGTCAGTTTTTTCCAGACTAACGCCATGGCCCAGGTAAAGGGAACCATATTTTCTGTAGCTTCCGGTTCCGCATGGAACATCTTCAGCAGCCTGGTCCTTGTTGTCGGAGTCGTCAGCGGTCTGGTTTACTTCTTCTTCTCAAAAGCCCATACAGGTATGATGGGAAGAACCGCCAACGTTGGAATAACCATTCTGATGGTCGCGTTCGGAGCGAGTTTCGGTTACACGATAATGGCACGT
>CAZOQQ010000107.1:0-7642 GCA_964582075.1 uncultured bacterium
CAGGGTTGTGGTAAGAATACCCAGGGTTCGGTACTCCCACAAAACACTCAGGGTGGAAGCCGGATCGGTGGCGGACGCAATTGCTCCAAGAACGATTGCTCCGGCAAGCGCGCTGTTGAAATCATGCAGGTAAGCGTAAAATAAAAAGAAAGTAATTCCTGTAACGAACAGAAATGAAGTAAGTCCCTCGCCAAGTAAAATTGTGGAGAACTTTTTCCCGTATTTCCTGAAAGTATCGGATCTGAGTTCGCTTCCCACCAGAAATCCTATAACTCCGAGCGCGAGTGAAACTATGGGCTGAAAAGACTTGAGATCGCTTGCGGAAACAATATTGAATCCGCTCTGGCCAAGGATAAGCCCTATGACAATGTAACCCACGACTTCCGGTATGTGAATCTTCCGAAAGAGACCCGCCCCTACCAGTCCTCCAAAAATAGCTATTCCAAGAACCAGTATGCTTCCAAGTGCCATAATATTACCTCAACTCAGATGTACCGGTTAATTATTCCGTAGACCTGCTCTGAGTCAGCAGCCTGCAGAATGGAATTCCTTGTTGAATCATCCTTTACCATCGAGCTGATATTCGATAGAAGTCCCAGGTAATCAGCATGCTGATGAATTCCAGCCGCTATCATGAAAATCAGATTAACGGGTTTATCGTCCATGGATTCGTAATCCCGCAGGGTGTTTCTGCAGATTCCCACACTCATCACGGGCGACTGCACCGACACCAGTCTTACATGAGGAACGGCTATCCCGAAACCGATTCCGGTACTCATCAGTTCCTCTCTATGAAATATACCCTCTTCCAATTCCTTAGCGTCATTGATGGCCTCTGAATCAGCCAGGCATGCTATAAGGGATTTCAGCGCAGCCTCCTTCGAAGTGGAATCAAGGAAAAGAACCCTGCCCGGCTCCAGAATTGAAGGCTTTGAAGTATGGATTGCGATGTTTGATTTTTGCGGGAATGTCATATTGTCACTGTCCTTAGATACGTAAGATGTTTTTTAATCATCTGGATTTATGTTCGAACCCCGGAAAGTACATATGCAATCATTTATTGTTCATATATTTATGAAGTAGAATAAACTAAGCTAATTATGCTGTAGAATACTATATCCGCTGCTGATTGGCAAATATATAAGGTAAAAACCGGTGTTATTTACCGGCCCAGTTATCCGCAATGGAAACCTCGGCGACAACCGGAACATCTTTCATGTATTTTAAACCTGCCTTTTCCATTATGTCTTTTAAAAGCCGCGCCGTTTCCCCTGCTTCTGTTTTATCGCATTCCAGTACTACCTCATCGTGTATAACAGCCACGATAAACGTATCGGTACCTTTCAGCGCCACGTACAGCATACCAAGCGCGTTCTTTAATATATCCGCTGCTGAACCCTGTATCGGCGTATTGTAACGACCTGACATTCCCGAATTTTTGCCGTACGTATGTTTTCTGCCCGCCAGAGTTCTTGAACTGAAAGGCTTCTTCCTCTGCAGTTCTCTATGCCAGGCCTCAACCCCTCTGTACGCCGTGAAAAACCTCTTTTTGAACACTTCGGCTTCGTTCGAAGACATTTCCACGCCATAGGTTTCCAGGGCATAAGCTCTCAGCCCTGACGCTCCCATTCCGAAAACAAGCCCGAAATTCACTGCCTTCGCGGCCTGTCTCTCCTTCTTCGAAATCGTTCCTGTCTTCTTATCCAGAATCAGTGCCGCAGTTAAACTGTGAAGATCCTCACAGTTCCTGTACGCCTTTATCATTCTTTTGTCACCCGATACCTGTGCGATCACACGAAGCTCAATCTGTGAGTAATCCGCAATGATCAGTTTCCTGCCGGGCGGTGCCGTGAAACACTGGCGGAAAGCACGTTCTCTGGGAATCTGCTGAATGTTCGGCCGGCTGCAGCTCATTCTTCCGCTCCACGCGCCTATCTGACTGTATTGAGGGTGCAGTCTCCCGGTGGATATGTTTATCTGCCCGGGTATCGAATGTAAGAAATTCGATAAAGCCTTGGATGCCCGTCTGTATTTCATCAATGAAACGACAAGTGGATGCTTACCGTATTGAGCCAGACTGTGTTTCGATGTATTTTCAACATGTATACCATTATCATTCAGCATCTTCAAGACTTGCCTGCTGCTGTTTAAATTGTTACCATAGCTCTGCTGGTTATCAAACATGCTCAGCTGCACCGTGGGAAAACCAATAAAGGGATACAGTTCGCACAGAGCATCCGCCTTTATCTTTTCCGTTTCCTCGCGCAGGGCTGACCATTTATTTCTGTCCAGGTGGATTCCATTGTATTCGATTTCAGCTACCGCATATACACACGCGAACTCCAGACGGGCAACTTCAACCAGATGATGTTTTTTTATTTCAGTTAACAGTTGATGTCTCAACTCCAGGAGTATCCGTGCATCCTCGGCAGCGTAATCCAGTTGCCTGCCGGTCAATCGGGAAGAGAAATCGCTTCTCTGCTGATCTTTGGATAAAACCCGGTGTAAATAGTGCTCCGCGAGAGAAGCCAATCCGATTTTTCGCGGACCGCCCGATGTTCTGAGCAGTCCTGCTGCCAGCATCGTATCAAAAATCCACCCGGAAACCGAAATCATTTCTGATCTTAAAAACTGCAAATCAAACTTCGCGTTCTGAAGCACTTTGACTGACGGAGATGTAAGAATTTCCGTTATCTTCTCCGCGGCATCCGGCAAAAGTTCGAAACAGTCAAAGATAAACGTATCGGAACCTTCAACGGCCATCTGAATTAATCTGAGCCTGGACGTATGAGGATCAAGACCTGTGGTTTCTGTATCCACAGCAATTACCTTCGCAGACAACAATTCCCCGGATACGGATTCAACCTGATCAACGGTTTCTATCAACTGCCATTTTCCCAAAGCGTAAACCCATCCCGGGAACCTGTCCCGTTTCGCTTACTTGTACATAGAAGGACCGATCTCACCGGCAGTGATTAAGCCGTTTGCTTCCAATTGACAGTATTATGGGTAGTCGGTCTTATAAGTAAAAGCTACACATTCCGTTTCCAGGATTTTACCGTGTTGGACAGGAGGAAAGCTATTGTCAGAGGTCCGACACCCCCGGGAACAGGAGTTATCGCCCCGCAGATATCCGCGACATCATCAAAATCGACATCACCTGCCAGTCCATCAGCGGTTCGACTTATTCCCACATCAATAACGGTAGCGCCCGGTTTGACGAATTCTCCTGTTATAAAACGCGGACGTCCCACGGCGGCCACAAGTATATCGGCATTCCTGCAAAGGTCTTTCAGGTTGGAAGTATGTGAATGCGCGAGGGTTACCGTAGCGTTAACGCGCAGCATCAGAGCGGCCAGCGGTTTACCTACTATATTGCTTCGTCCAACGATAACAGCATCGGCACCATCGAAATTTACACTGTTATGTTTCATAAGAGCGATGATTCCAACAGGTGTACACGGGAAGAAACCGTCTTCTCCCCTCCACAGTTTTCCAACGTTCTCCGGATGGAAACCGTCAACATCTTTTTCGGGAACTATCGAGGAAGCTACAACGTCCGGTGATATATGATCGGGAAGAGGCAACTGACAAAGAATACCATCAATCGATGTATCATTGTTCAGGCGGTCTATCTCAGCAAGGAGTTTTTCCTGGGATACATTTTTCGGAAGGTTGATAACCGCGCTGTGTATACCCGCTTTCATGCATGCTTTTTCCTTCATTGACACGTAAACGCGGCTTCCCGGATCATCCCCGGCAATCACGACGGCCAGTCCGGGAGGACGGCCGCCTGCAAGCCTTATTTCGTCAGCAAGATTACTGCGGACTTCTTTCGCGAACTTTCTACCGGACAACAGTGTTGTCACAGGAGATCCCCTATCCTCTGCTTATCGATTTGATCTCAATTCTTGTGTAATCCTGGCGATGTCCCTGTGTTTTCTCGTAACCCTTGCGTCTCTTCCGTTTGAAAACGGTAAGTTTCTTTCCCCTGCCATGCTCAAGTACTTCAGCTTCCACGGAAGCATTTTCAACAAGGGGAGCTCCAACTTCCACAACATCACCATCACTGTACAAAAGAACTTTCTCCAGCTTTATCGAATCACCTTCGCCCGATTTGATTCTGGGCACATTCAATTTCATTCCGGGTTCCATCCTGAACTGGAATCCACCGGTCTCAACTATTGCGTACAAGTATTCACCTCCATATTAATCAAGACAGTCTGTGAATCAGGACTTGCCTGAACGACTGTAGAGACTTGTTATCTCTTCATGTATATCTATCGAAAATACCTTGAATTCATCAACTCTCAACCTGTGATCTTCCTGAATCTCGATACTGAGATGGGAGATTGAAGCTATATAATCGAGCCTCTTTCCCTCCTCTTCATGAAGATATTCGGCAAGTTCGGGATGCACTGAAATTACCAGGTTCCGGTGTTTCCGGTTAAGTGAAGCCCTTTCAATAAACCTCTCAAGTTTTGTCGCTGTTGAAACTCTGGACATAACCCTGCCTGTTCCTCCGCAACAAGTACATGGCTCGGAGAGAGCCTGGAATACACTGGGCCGAACTCTTTTCCTGGTCATTTCAACCAGGCCGAGAGAACTGACCTGACAGGTTTTAGTGGGTGACCGATCCCTCCCGAGTTCACTCCGGAGCGCATTGAGCAACTTTTCCTTGTGCTCGGGAAAATCCATATCGATAAAATCAATTACGATTATTCCACCGAGATCCCGCAGCCGCAGCTGCCGCGCGATTTCCCTGGCCGCCTCCATGTTGGTCTTGAAGATAGTGTTTTCCTGCTTTTTCCTGCCTACGTATCTTTTCGTGTTTACATCAATTGCAACAAGAGCCTCGGTATGCTCGATAACCAGGGATCCGCCACTCTTGAGCGATACTTCCCTGTCCATTATACCTGTTATTTCCTGCTCGATTCCGAAGTGATCAAAAATCGGAGTTTTACCCCGATAATACTTCACTTTACCGGTCATACTGCCGGCGAAGGTCTTCAGGTATTTCCTCGCTTCCTTCGCGACGGTTCTGGAATCCGTGACAATGGAATTTGTATCTATGGTAACCAGATCCCTCATGGTAATTGTTACAATATCCTGCTCCTGGTGAAGGAGAGAAGGAGCCTTCCTCTTCTGTGCCAGCTGTCCGACTTCCTTCCATCTTTCCACGATTGTATCTATATCAACCTGGAAAGCTTTTTCATCCTGCGAAACACCAGCGGTTCTGGCAATAATACCGTAACCCGGAATCCTGACACCCATCAGAATCTTCCTGAGGCGTCCCCTCTCTTTTCTATCGGATATCTTCCGGGAAATTCCGGTAACCGACTCACCCGGCATGCTGACAACGTACCTTCCGGCAATGGAAATCCTTGTTGTTACCCTTGCGCCTTTTGTTCCGATGGGTTCTTTGGTAACCTGCACAAGAATATCCTGCCCCTTCTTCAGTACTTTTTCGATCGAATCGTTAACCTCTTTTGTGTTGTCAGGTGAACCACTTGCGAGGGATTTTACGAACTTTTCCGTGTCCATTGCCCCCGAGCGGATATCGCTTACATGAAGGAAGGCGCTTCTTTCGAGACCAATATCTACAAAGGCTGCCTGCATTCCCGGCAGAACGGCGTTCACTTTTCCAAGGTAAATATTACCAACCAGTCTTTTCTCGTTATCTCCCTCAACGATAATTTCCATAAGTCTGCCGTCTTCAAGAATTCCGATTCTTATGACTTCCGGATGGGAGTTTATTATAAAATCAACTTTCAAAGAATATCTTCTCCAAATCTTTACTTAAAGATCTCATCGATCTCCAGTCACTATTCTCATAGCATTTGTAAATTTCCGTCCGTTCAATTTGAACCTGGTAATCCAGAATTTCGGATAGAAGCAGATCCGGACGGGATTTTCTGCTATCCACTCGTGTACCTAATATAACACAATCATCAATTACATTCGCCTTAATCACATACTGATTCACGCGTAACCTCGCTACTACTCTCTCAATTTCCCCGGAAGTCCATAATTCGCAATTCGAAGAAACCCTGTAGTCCGCCGAAGTCAGCCCATCATCCGGTGACGAAGCATCCGTAGGTAACATCCATGTTTCCTCAACCCTGATGCCCGCGGGCATGAAACGGTTAAGAAGCTCTTCAATTCCATTGCGCGGTATTGTATCCAGTTCTATATCAACATACTCTGCGATACTGACAATACCAAGTGGCAACGGGGGACCAAAACGCACTCTTGGCCTTATAACATAACCATCAGACCATGATACAGGCAAATCTGAGCGCCTCAGTACTCTTCCCCACATCCTTACCATATCGAGATGGGAAGTATATCCCGCACAGTCTTTTTTGGAGTAGCGTACCCTCAATACGGCGGTACATTTACCGGCGGGCACGGAGTTTTCAGAAATGGAATCGGGGATATCAAAGCTTACGGTCTCTTCCGTTCCGGAACAGGCTCCGCATCCCTGACAACCCTCTTCCCTGCAATCGGGAGTGTTTTGACATTCGGAGTATTTCCTCAGCTCCTCTTTCAGAAACCCAATGGAAACACCGGTGGAAATAAAGCTCCACGGAAGCTCTTCATCAAGGGCTATGCCTTCCTGCAGCCTCCGCAGAAGATGACTGTACTCACCTAAAAGCTCTTTCCATACATCCCATCTGAATCTGTCGGTCCATGCGTCGAACCTGGCACCATGCAGGAACGCTTTTTCAAGCATATCAGCGGTATCTCCGTCATCGCCCAGAGACAACAAACCTTCCACTACAGCTACTCTGGGACTGTTCCAGCTAACTGTTATCTTCTTTCCACACATCTTTCTTACGGTACGGATTCTCCGCATAAGTTCGTTTCCAGACATCTGGGCGGACCATTGAAGGGGAGTCTGGGCTTTGGGTACAAAGGGTGAAAGGGCTATGGTAACACTCTTTCTGGGATTACGGTGATGCCTTCGCGCGATGGCTGCTATCTGAAGCGCAAGTTCCGCAATACCTCTTACATCATCCTCTGTTTCTTCCGGAAGGCCTACCATGAAATAAAGCTTGATCCCTTTCGCTCCCATTCTGAAAACCGCGTCCGCGGCATCAAGAATAACCGCATCGGACATGGGTTTGTTTATTTTCTTTCTGAGGTTTTCCGTTCCCGCCTCTGGTGCAATGGTAATTCTGCCGTTGATACGTGAACCTTCTTCAAGCCGGCTTATTGTATCAGGCCTCATGGATGGTCTGCCTATGGAAGCGTGGTGCCTGCCGGCCAGCATATCCATTCCTTTAAGAAGTTCGGGCAGTCGGGAATAATCGGAAAGTGAAAGGGTCAGCAGACCGGATTTTTCCCATCCTGTGGATGTAAGAATTCTATCCATAAGATCCACTGTTTCATCCGGTGGTCTTTCCCTTACGGGTCTGTATATCTGTGATGCCTGACAGAATCTGCATCCTCTTGTGCAGCCTCTGGCTATCTCCGTTACACCTCTGTCCTGAGATACCCTGGAAGTCGGAACAAGCTGCCTCACGGGAGCGAACTCCATTCTGAGATTCCTGATCCTTTGAATCTCTACCGGTTTCCTGCCAAGTTCTGGAACAAATACCCCGGGTATTTCATAAGCTCTTTCAAGTCTTTCACGGCG
>CAZOQQ010000108.1:0-7616 GCA_964582075.1 uncultured bacterium
AGATATCGGCAATGGATTACTATGCGCTTTCGCAGGTCAATTCCGAAAATGTTGAATACAAAACGCAGCTGTTCAACGGAACGGTTGCAAATTACAACAGGACATTCTCCTACCTTGATGATGATTACGTATTCAGAGCCGTTTTGAAGATAGGTCAGATCCAGGAGGATTACGCTAATGCGATTGGTTTCATGGATGCTCCTCCCGGGCTTACTCCGGAAGGTGAAGAAGCATTCTACAATACACTTATGAGTGCCTACGATACGTACATCCAGCGAGCCGTGTCCACGTACGAAAGCGGCCTGCAGCTTGCCATATCCAACGGTATCCGGACGGAGTATACGGATAGTATAGCGGCTGACCTTGACCTTCTTCTTCCGGGAAGCAGCGCGGATATCGGCTATTCCACGTCAACGGTTGCTGTTGAGGATACAACCATGTCAGCGGACAGCTCAGGCGTGGAGGAAATCGATGGTTTTGCCCCGGAAACAGGAAGTGATACGGGAGAATCCGGAAGCACGAACGATTCGGAACTTCCGGATTCCGGTGATATACCGGCAGTTGAAACCGATACCACCATCCAGGAGGAAAACAGCGGAGGGGGGTGCTTCCTGTGGCCGTTTTGATAAAATCTGTTAAATCCGCATACACCGGATCTGTCTGGAGTATTGTTTTCCTGTTGGTTACGGCATTTACTTCCGTTGTTTATGCGCAGAACGCGGGACAGGATTCTTCGGGAGCGAGCTGGGAAGGCGGAAGGCTTGTTCTTGAAGCGATAACCATCAGAGGCGAACTCAGAACCCCCCAGGCATTGTTCATGATGCTAAAAGCCACACCGGATCTCAGTAACGTACTTCTCGAGAGGAGCTTCATTGAAGATGTAATCAGGCCGGTTTATCCTGGTGCTTTCTCCGACGAACCATCTCTGGGAGCCGGGCGTGAAATGGTTATTTTACCTGGTTGGATAAGGTACGGTTCAGTTGCAATACTTGGTGGTCTGTCAGGATATAGCTATTATCAGGGTGACGGTGAGCAGGGGCTGGTTTTTGGAGTTATTGCCGGTCTGGACTTAATTGGAAATCTTATACTTGATCTGGTCGGAAATTGAAACCAGACTGTTATTCGAGAGGAGATCATACATGAAGCGGATAACACTTCCGATACTAATTGTTTCAATCCTTTTAACCGGTGGTTCATTACTGGCGCAGCAGCCTGTTAATGTTTCTGCCGACAGTACACTGACTGATTCAACAGCAGTAGATTCCACATCTGTTGATTCAGCCGCAGTAACGGAAAATTCGACTGCAGCAGTATCACCGGCGCAAGTTACTGCTCCCCCGTCGCAGGATACACTGTCTCAGACTGATACTTTTGAAGAGGGTAATATTTTTTCCGATATAGCACGTTTCTTCCGTTCCGGTGGACCGGCAATGTGGGCTATTCTCGTGTTTCTTACGGCAGGTCTCGCCATAACGGTGGAACGGTTTATCTTCCTTTTTGGTTCTGCCGATCTGAAACCTGAAAAATTCATGGGTAGAATAGCAGAACTTATCAGAAAAGGCAGTATCGAAGGTGCGATTGCTTCATGCGCCGATAAAAACGCTCCGCTTGCCAGAATTATCGAAGCGGCTCTCAGAAATTACAGAAATACCGAAAGGGATATACAGAACGCCGTTGATGAGATGGCGCTGGCGGAATTGCCCCGGCTGAACGCCAGAACAGGGTATCTTGCGATGCTTGCAAACGTATCGACCATGGTCGGTCTTCTGGGTACTATTTTCGGATTAATAGCAGCGTTCGCATCGGTTGCTGCCGCTGACCCGGCCGAAAAAAGCATAATGCTTGCGAATGGTATTTCAATGGCAATGAATACGACCGCGTTCGGATTGATGTCCGCTATACCGCTTCTGATAGCGCATTCCTTCCTGACATCCAAGACGGATGCTCTGACGGATGATATAGACAGGTATTCAGTCATGGTCATCAATATGCTTGCTCAGGCCAGAAAGGAAGGCTGATGGCACAAGCGGCGACTGGTAGAAGTCATAGAGTCAGGCATGTACCGGAGCTTGATCTCCTCCCGGTGATGAACCTGTTTTGCGTGATAATACCGTTCCTGCTTCTAAGTGCGTCATTTCTGGAGATTTCGATCATAGAGATGTCTCCCACAGAAGGTATCAGTTCGGGAGCCGGAACAACCAGTCTGGCACAATCGGAAGAACAGCAGCTTCAGCCCAAGGTAATCATGACAGATGAAGAAATGTTTCTGGGCACGGTATTCGGAACCAGATCCATTGGAAGAGCGTTCATGGAAGACAGGGATGGACAAATGGTGATAAGTTACGATTACGAAGCTTTGTCTGAAGCTCTGAACGGATTCAGAGATGAGCTTGATGTTGCTTTTCCGACCATTCCTGTTCATAAAATTACCATTCTTACTGTCGATGATGTGCGTTACGATAACATTGTCAGGGCAATAGATGTATGCTCCGAACACGGCTTTGACCAGCCCGGACTGCAGGTTGCCGCGTACAGTGTACTTCAGAGAGCTATTACTGCCGGAGCGGGAGGTGGTAACCCATGAGCAGCGCACCGACCAAGCGACATCTTCCACTTATGCTTGGATACAAAAAGAGCAAGGCTTTTGTCCGGGGCAAGGATAAGAAAGTCACGCTTAATCTGACTTCCATGATCGACATGTTCACCATTCTTGTGGTCTTTCTGCTTAAAAGCTACAGTGCCGAAGGTCAGATAGTTACAATAAGTGATGCGCTTACCCTTCCCGAATCCAGATCGGATCAGAAAATCGAGTTGAACCTTGAGATAATAGTAACGAACAGTACAATTATTGTTGATGGAGAACCTATTGTATACGTGGATGAATCCGTATTGAGTGAAGGCAATCCCATCCCTGCACTTGTGAACAGACTTTCCGACCATTTGGAATATACCAGGCAGATGCGTGGTATCACCGATGAGGAAATGAAGGTCAACATTCAGGGAGACATTGCGACACGGGCCATTCTTCTTCAGAGAGTAATGAGTAGCTGCGCACAGGCTGGCTACGCCACCCAGAATCTGACCGTAATCAAGGTGGGAGGTGAGGAAGAACAATGACACCTGAAAAGGAAAATGTTAAGAAAGTACTGGCGATTGCCATTATGCGGGACGGACAAGTTGTTGGAAAGCTGATACCCGGAAAGGAACCTGTCAGTATCGGTACGGGGTACAATAACAATATCGTTGTTGAGGGAACAAATCTGCCCGACAGTATGGTTTTTATTCTGCCGGGTGAAGATTCCGAGACCTGGATTCTCAGGCTTTCAGATAGTATGGATGCTACAATCCAATCCGTAGACGGGGCAACTCTCAAATTCGCTGATCTGCGGGATCTCGGCATATTTCCTGTTGATCCCGAAGGATTCTACCTCCTGAGTATCAAGTATCTCGATCAGGGACAGGTTGATGTTGGTCCTTTTCTGATTCATTTCGGATTCATTGTCCCCCCGAAACCTAAAGCGGTTCCGATCGAGAAGAAGGAGAAGAAACCGAAAATCGAGCCTGTTGAAGAAAAAGAACAGCCGGACAACAGAGTTCTCAAAATTATAATTGAAAGTCCTGATGGTAAAACCGAGCTTATACCCAACGCCGGTTTAATGACGGTCGGTGAAGCCGAATACAATACCGTCAGCGCAAGGAATATTAAACTGCCCAGAATCCATACTCTTCTTGAACCCCAAGGTAACAAGTATTTGATGAGATTAATACCCGGGATCAAAGGTGGAGTGGAAGTAAAGGGAAGTGTTATTCCTTTCGATACACTCATTGAGCGTAACCTTATGCAGCGGGAAAAGCCGGGAGATTCGTATACATGGGTGTTCGACAAAAACGTCAGCGGTGTTTTCACACTCGGCAGTACCGAAGTATTTTTCAGTTTCGTAGAACCTCCTAAAGTCGAGAAGAAACCTTTACCCAAGCCCGAAGTTTTCAGAAAGAAGTACGTTGCTCCCAAATACGATTGGAACAATTTTGCTGCCAGACCTCATGACGCGCTGGCAATGAAGGGAGATCGCGAGGAATCCAACAGAATTGCCATCATACTGGGGCTTGGTCTCGCAGCCGCCCTGTTAACCGGAGCGGTCTTTGACAGGTTCGTAACGGTTGTTCGCGAAACCAAGGAGCAGCAGCTTCGAAGAGCTCCTACCGCACGCGTGGCTACACTTGCCAGCCAGACCAGGCAGCAGACCGAGGGAATAGGCGAAGAGATTGTAAGTGACATGAGTATTAGCGAGGAAACCGTGGAAGTCGGTTCCGGAGGGAGTGGAGCCGCTGGGGGCGCAAGTCAATCCAGCGGTGTATCCGACGGTGAAGCCGCTGGTGAAGCGGTGCTTCAAAGTATAGGTTTTGCCGCGTATGGAACCGGAAGTTCAGGTGGTTCCGCCGGTATTGCCAGTGATCTGCAGACCGCAGCCGCCACAGGTGCGGGACTCGCATCCGGAGGGGGCGGAGAATCCATAATAGCAGGAGCCAGCGGAGGCGGTTCGGGGGGTATCAGCGGTCTTCTTGGAGAAGGCGGCGGCCCAAGCGCCAGCATTGAAGGGGTTTCATCAAGCGAAGTTGAAGCTGTTCACAGGGAAGCTGAGGTTTCCTTTTCCACACATTCCTCGAGTTCGGAGATTGGTGTTCAGGGTAGAACCATGAATGATATCCGGCGTAAAACCAACATGATTATTATGAGGATAAAGAGGGCTTACGAAGATTTGCTCAGAAACAATCCAACTGCGGCCGGTACAATAAGTGTTAATTTTTCGATCACGCCCAGTGGATCTGTTGTAGCTGTAAGTGTTTCGGCTCCCGGCAGTTTGTCATCCCTTTCAGCTTCGGTCCAGGCGGCTGTGCAATCACTGAACTTCGGGCCTTCCAGCGAACAGATTGATAATATTCCTACCGGTGTTACATTGAATCTGGTACCGCCGGAGTAAAGGAAAGGGAATATCAGAAATTAGAAACCCCGGACTTCTGTCCGGGGTTTCTCTTTAGAGATGGCGGGAAGTTTCTAGTACATTCCGCCCATTCCACCCATACCACCGGCAGCGGCAGCGGGTGGTTCTTCAGGTTCAGGTATTTCGGTAATGATGCACTCGGTCGTAAGCAGAAGGCTCGATATACTCGAAGCGTTCTGCAGGGCTGACCTTGTAACCATTGTTGGATCAACAACGCCCTGATCGAACATGTTTCCATATTCGTTTGTCCGGATATTCAGTCCATTGTCTTTTTCCAGTCCTCTGACCTTTTCTACGACTATGGCTCCTTCCAATCCGGCATTGACGGCAAGCTGTCTCAATGGTTCGGAGAGTATCTTTCTTATGATTTCCACACCAACAGCTTCGTCATCCGTAAGTTTGAGATTATCGAGTGCTTTCTCGCAACGGAGAAGAGCGGTGCCGCCACCGGGAACGATTCCCTCTTCAACAGCTGCGCGGGTAGCGTGAAGAGCATCTTCGACCCTGGCTTTCTTTTCCTTCATTTCCGTCTCGGTTGCCGCGCCAACATTGATTCTTGCGACTCCACCGGCAAGCTTGGCAAGACGTTCCTGCAGCTTCTCTTTGTCGTAATCGGAAGTGGTATCCTCAATCTGCTTGCGGATCTGTCCTATCCTTCCCTGGATGTCAGCAGTCTCACCCGCGCCATCGATAATAGTAGTGTTGTCCTTGTCTATGCGTACACTGGTAGAGGATCCGAGATCATCGAGAGTGATATTTTCGAGTTTGATACCAAGATCTTCGGTGATTGACCTTCCTCCGGTGAGAACAGCGATGTCATCAAGCATTGCCTTGCGGCGGTCTCCGTAACCGGGGGCCTTAACAGCGGCAACGTGGAGCATTCCGCGCATCTTGTTTACTACGAGCGTTGCGAGGGCTTCACCTTCGATATCCTCGGCTATGATGAGAAGAGGCTTGCTGAGCTGAGCGACTTTTTCAAGAATCGGAAGAAGATCCTTCATACTGGATATTTTCTTTTCATGAATGAGAATGTAGGGTTTTTCAAGAACAACCTCCATATTCTCAGCGTCGGTGACGAAGTATGGAGAAAGGTAACCCCTGTCGAACTGCATTCCCTCTACAACATCAAGGGTTGTGTCCATCGACTTGGCTTCCTCAACGGATATGGTTCCGTCTTTCCCCGCTTTGTCCATCGCTTCAGCAATGATATCACCGATTTCCATATCGTTGTTCGCAGATATCGAAGCTACCTGCCTGATATCATCCTTACCCGATACATCGCGGGAAAGCGTTCTGAGTTCTTTGATAACAGCTGCTACCGCCGCGTCGATACCCCTTTTCAGAGACATCGGATTTGCGCCTGCCGTGACGTTCTTCAGACCTTCGCGATAGATAACCTCTGCGAGAAGTGTAGCGGTTGTAGTTCCGTCTCCGGCGATATCACTTGTTTTACTTGCAACTTCACGTATCAGCTGAGCGCCGATATTCTCGAATTTGTTTGGAAGTTCGATCTCTTTCGCGACTGTTACGCCATCCTTGGTTATTGTAGGGCTGCCCCACTTCTTCTCGAGGAGAACATTTCTACCCTTGGGACCAAGAGTTACTTTAACAGCTCTCGATAGTTTCTCGACCCCCGCAAGAACAGCCTGCCTTGCTTCCTGATCGAACTTGAGTTCTTTAGCCGGCATACTTTATTACCTCCCGATTATTTTTCCAGTACGGCAAGAATATCATCCTCGCGTACAATAACGTACTCATCATCCAGTACTTTGATTTCCGTACCGGTATATTTACCTATAAGGACGCGATCACCTTTTTTGACAAGAGGAGCTACAAAGCCATCTCCCTCGGCGTTCCTTTTTCCTTCTCCTACGGCTTCCACGATACCTTCCAGGGGTTTTTCCTTGGCTGTATCAGGAATTACGATCCCACCCTTTACGGTTTCTTTCGGCTCTTCCCGCTTAATAAGTATACGGTCAAAGAGCGGGCGAATCAGTTTGTCACCCATGTGTATTCTCCCTTCCTTTTTACATTCGGTTCGGTTAGTTGTTTTTTAAAAATTCGCAGTCATATATTAAGCAAGGTAAATGCCAATCGTCACATCGTACCGATACTAACCGTAAAAGAACATATAGCACAGCATCATATGACAATCGCACAGATTGACTGAACATGATAAGGAAATGATTTCCGTACTCATGAGTCAAAATGGCACATTAACCGCGCGGGTTGGATAACACGTAAATCAATATATTACACCGATCATTTATGTGTACTATCAGCTGATGGAGTTGGAATGAACAGTATTATTATCGGAACAAATGGAACGGATCTGATCCAGGCTTTCAGAATACTCGGGGGAGCTTCTGCGGAATTGTCCGAAAACGCGAGAACCCTGGTCAGGAACGCGCGGATAAAAACTGAAGAAGTAGTTCGGAGCGAAAAGGCTGTTTACGGTGTAAACACGGGATTCGGCAGACTGGCCAACTCAATCGTGAGCTCCGAAAATCTTGATCTCCTGCAGAAGAACCTCCTGCTTAGTCATGCCTGCGGAACAGGTCCCATCTGTTCCAGGTCTGTAACAAGGTTGATGATGTTCCTGAGAATCGCGTC
>CAZOQQ010000109.1:0-7549 GCA_964582075.1 uncultured bacterium
CCGAACCTACTCCCTTCGGCCTTCATGATCTTAAAGCGGCTGTGGATGTTGTGGTAAACCAGATGAAAATCCCAGCCGGGGTAATTATTAATCGTGACGGAATAGGTAACAGCGATGTGGAAAAATACTGTCACAGCGCCAACCTTCCTATTCTGGCCAGAATCCCGATGGATCGAAGAATCGCAGAGATGCTGTCAAGAGGAATTCCTCTTCTGAGCGGTCTTCCCGAATATACTGACATGTTTCTGGATATTCTGTCATCCGTCAGGGAAGAGGTGAATCAGTGAAACAGATAGTTATTCTCAGTGGGAAAGGCGGAACCGGAAAGACTTCTCTTACCGCTGCCCTGGCTCATATAGCCGCAGATCAGCATACACTGGTTCTGGCTGACGCGGATGTTGACGCGGCTAATCTTGAAATCCTGCTTAGGCCGGAGAAAATAAAGGAACACGTATTCACAGGTGGATTCAAGGCTGAAATTGACAGCGAAAAGTGTAACAACTGTGGAATATGTTATGACGTATGCAGGTTCAACGCGGTAATTCCTCCGGATTCTGCAGAAGACAGTTACAGAATTGATAAAATCAGCTGCGAGGGGTGCGATTCGTGCGTTTATCAGTGTCCGGAGAATGCTGTAAAAAGCGAGCGAACTGTTTCCGGCGCATGGTTCGTATCGAGTTCAGTATATGGCCCTCTTTATCACGCGGAGATGAAGGCTGGAGAGGAAAATTCGGGCAAGCTGGTTACTACTGTCAAGAATGCCGCGATAGAAAAAAGCGAAAAATCAGCGGATTCAATACTTCTTGTAGACGGTCCTCCCGGGATAGGCTGCCCGGTAATTGCCGCCTGTGCGGGAGCTGACCTTGCCGTAATATCCACAGAACCGGGTGTATCGGCGATTCACGACCTTACGCGTATTCTGACAACCGTGCGGCATTTTGGAATTACCCCCTCGGTCTGCATCAACAGAAGTGATATAAACCCCGCCAAAACCGAAGAAATAGAGGAATTCTGCACAAATGACGGTATCCCTCTGCTTGGACGGATCCCCTACGATCCTGCCGTTACCCGATCCATGTCAAAAGGCCTTCCGGTTACCGCTTTCGATCCTTCATCTCCAGCTTCGACAGCGATTTTTCAAATTTGGAAAACCGTATTCTCCCTTGTCTTTCAATGATATGCATACCATGAACGTCGAGTTGGTTCCAACAATTTCGTAGAGGACCAGTTGCCGTCTGCGAAGAGTATGTTTGAACATTGACCGGCTTGTTACATTTTGCTTATCGTATTCGGGTATGTTTACAGGATAGGAGCCAACATGAAGAATATGAATGATCCTGAAAGAATTGCTGCAAGACTGACAAACTCGGTCTCTTCGCAGGAGAATTCTGAGGATCGCAGCAATACTCTTGCTAAATTCATTTCAGGATACGAATCCGATATAATTGGTCCTGTCCTGGGTTCAATAGTTGCAAATTCAGCACGGCGCATGGAAGACGGCTTAACTTTTCTTTCCCTTTTTAACATCCCCCCACTCAAGAAAATCATCCCCGACTGGGATTGGGCGGGTCTTGAAAACTGGTTCGCAAGAACCAAACTTGAAGAAGCATGGAATCTGTTTAACCGTATCTCCGCCGGAACGCAGAAACATATAATCGCGAAAATTTCCATGCTGACCGAGGTTTTTTACCTGTTGATTGAAGATGATCTGCTGGATCCGGAATCAGATATTGACTGTACCGGGGCGAATATAGCGCTTACCGTTCTTAAGGGTATCGGGAAAGAAAACCTCACCTTCAGAATACAACTCAGTTCCTATCCTGTCGGAATACGAAAATTCCTGAAGGATATTCTCGCCGAACTTGATTTTATTGAGAATACCCCGGGTACGTGGCAGTTCACCATGAGCCCGAAGTCGCTTGAATATTACTATTCCGGTAGAAATCTTCTTTCTCATATGGGAGCCGGAATGATGTCCCAGGCTGTCGCACAAAGGAACGCGGAGAATCTTGTAAAGAGGCTTGAACTTCTTATTAAAGCCCTTCAGATGTTCCCGGCCGGGCATCCGTCAATAGATCCTTCAACCGAATCCTTTCTGAGCATACTTTCCAAATTTTTCAAGGAGAAGGAGAATGTAACTCTTACCGTTATGGGCGATACCGTGATGATAAACGATTTGAGGGTGGAAAGAGGCAGTCCCGGGATGATCGCTTTCATCAGGTCTTTCGTTGAAAGAAATATGAGCAGTCTGACTTTTGAACCCGGAGTTACCGCTGAAAACGTGAAAACCTTTGCCAGGATTTTCAACAGACCGGCTGTTTACATTTCAGAACATGGCGGCATCGACAGACTCCTGGAACTGAAAGGCCTTGATTCGATTTCGATTAACCGTTTCCATTACAAGCTTATTTCGGAAGACGGTGATTCTGAACAGACTCTCGCAAGGGGAGAGGTTACGATAGAGGACGCTATTTTTTCGGAACTTATAGACAGGCTTGAACGTGGAGAGAGTATAGATTCTCTTCCCGGAAGCAAAATTGGTGATGCCCTGAAATCCGTTCTTACTGCCGCCAAGGACAACCGGGAAGAACAGAGGGGTATGATAGCCAGATTTGTTACAGCCCTTGACCCCACCCTTCTCGAGAGAGGTCTTCTTTCAAACCGGATAATTCAAAGAGGTATGGCCTGGAAGGCTATCCGGAAAATTATCGACAGGCTTCTTGCGAATCTTTCTTCTCCTGACCCCGATACGAGGCACCAGGCTGTAAGTAAATTGAACGATATGGCCCTCCTTGCCGTTGAACGTGGAAAGGAGAACTCAACGCTCCAGATAATCGAGAATATCTCGAGGCTTCTCAAACGGGAACAGGATCCGGACGTTCTGTACAAAGGAATAATTCTTGTCGCCACTCTGATGGAAGCACTTCTTGCCAGAGGAATGATGTCTATAGCTCTTGAAGCCGGCAAGATCCTTATGAACTTCGAATCGATGCAGTTTTCAAGAACGGAGCTTGAAGCCGCAAGAAAAAGATCTCTCGCGGAAGCAAAAAGGAAAATGGATACTCTGGACGCGGCGACAACACTTGTTCAGAAGATTCTTTCGGAAGATGAGACCGTCTCAAAAGAGGCTCGACGACTAGCATTGATAGCACCACAGGATAACCTTGTTTCTCAGCTGGTGAATATATTTCATGAGGACAGCAGGAGGCTCAGATCCAAGGCTTTTCGCATGCTTCTTGAGATGGGAAGCAGGGGGCTGTCCGCTATCCACCGGAAGCTTACCGAAACGGTTGAAGCCTTCAATTCCCATAAATCCGGCGCGGCTTTTTCACTTCCGGAAACAGAATGGTACAAAGCCCGAAACATGGTTCAGGTTCTTCGCGATATAGGTTCTCCATCAAGTGAGAACATTCTGGCGGAGCTTTGCAAGGTTCCCGATTCCAGAATCAGGCGGGAATGCATCCTGGCCCTTGTCAAAGTGTCGTCTACAACAGCGGAAAGTCTCTCAATGTCACTTATTATGGACAAATCAAAGGAAGTCGCTGAAATTGCTCTGAACATTCTTACAAAAAGAGCCTTGTCCAACCCCGCATTCATCCCCAGAATAACCGACGCGTATCGGAAGAACCAGAACATCAGGCCTGAAATTATGGAATCCTTCAGTATTCTTGGCAACAACAGGATCGTTATTGATTTCATAACAGGTTGTCTTAAGAAAGGTCCTTCGGGTCTGCTGTGTGATAATACTGACCTGATGAAAGGTGCTCTGCGCGTTATCAGGAGATACGGGGGCAAGAATGAACTGCCGGTTCTTGAAACTCTTCTGGATAAAGCAAAAGGAGGTTTCTTCAAGAAAAATAAATTTGAAAAATCTCTTGTTCAGGAGTTAAAGGACACCATACGCAATTTGAACTTTTCCGAGAGTATCCTGGAAGGTGATTCTTCACTCGAACCTTCTTCTACCGTAAAAACCGCAAGAACCGTAAAACACCATGATGGGGATGATGAAATAACCATACTGGGGTCCGACTACGGAATAAACAACTGAAGTTCTCACTCCCGATGCTGAATGTATTCTGCCGCGGAAAGAGCTGCTATGGTTCCATCGGCCACTGCTGTAGTAATCTGCCTGTAACGTTTGCTCCGTACATCTCCTGCGGCAAATACTCCGGGAACTCCGGTTCTCATATCTTCATCCACAATAATCTCGCCTGAATCAGTCAGTTCCAGCAAACCCCTGAATTCCGAAGTATTAGGAACGTAACCAATAAAAATGAAACATCCGTCCGCGTGAATTACGGTACGTTCCCCGGTTTTCTTATGAGCTACAATTACTCTTTCAAGTTTTTCATCACCTTCAAAATCAAGGATATCCTGTTCCATCAGAAAATCTATCTTCGGATTGGCTTCCGCCTCCGATACAACCCAGGGCTGGGCCTGAAAATGATCGAATTCATGTACTATAGTAACCTTGCTGGCAAACTGTGTAAGAGCCAGAGCTTCCTCGAGGGCCGAGTTTCCACCCCCTATGGCAACTATGGGCATGTTCGTAAAGAAATCACCATCACAGGTGGCACAATAGGAAATTCCCTTTCCCTTGAACCGGTTTTCGGATTCCAGTCCAAGGGTTCGGGGAATACCTCCGGTCGCTACGATTATGGCCCGGGTCAGGAATGTTCCCTCGTCTTCAACCACTACGGTCTTTTCCTTTGTCCCGAGTTCCAGGCTCGATATTTCCGCCTGGGATATTACCTTGCAGCCGAAATGCTTTGCCTGGTTCAGCATAATTCTTGAAATCGCCATACCGGCTGTCTCTTCCACCCCGGGATAGTTAGCAACCGAATACGAAAACACGGTCTGACCTCCAATTGTGCCGGTATCGACAATCAGTGTCTTCAGACGCCCTCGTCCAAGGTAAATACCGGCGCTCAAACCGGCGGGACCACCGCCCAGAACGATTACATCGAAACGTTGCTTCATAAAGCTGCTCCTTTATGCTGAACCGGTTAAACTTCCCGGGAGGTTAATCGGTAAACAGGCGATCAAGTATTTCTTTCACCTGTTTTTTGTTTTGGATACTGGTTGTGGCTTCCACAACTTCACCGTTTTTGTAATATATAGTGAAAGGCAAACCAGCAAAGGTTCTGACTTCCGGAAGAACACGGATATTGTGGGCTGCAGGGCCATCGAAATCCATATCCCTGAAAGCCACATGGCTGTACTTGTCCTGCAGTTCGAACATTATATCGTAAACCGGCAGGCACATTGGTCCCATTCGGCCACAGCACAGCATTACATTTTCGTTTTCAGCCAGCAGTGTTTTTAATTCTTCATCCGATTCGATGTGTTTCAGTTCAGTGTACAGCATTTCCTTCTCCTTAAATTTCTGTCGTATGTACAAAATTCATGATGGCGCACAGGATTCCCATGATTGTTTACGAATACTTGTAACTGCTATCTCCTCTCCGGCTATTCTTCCCTGGGAATTGGTTCCTGTATGTCACCCCGCGGGATTCATGCAGTTATGATCCCGCTTTTCTCTTCGGCTTAAATAAATCACTGGATTTTGATGTCAAGGTTTCCCATCGCCGAGACATCTATCAGAAATGTCAGGCGATATACTTATCCGGACAGACATAAACGCTTATCCTGATCCATCAGTATCGTAAATGATATACGGCCTTCACCGGGATATTTCTGAAGAACACTTTTTTAGAAGGTCTGCAATATCTCTTTTCGCGGTTTCACTTTTGCATTTTCTCAAGAATATCGTAGTACCCTGAGCGTTCGGAAATTATCTGCGCCGAAATACTGAAATATTCTTTTCCATTCGATCGTCCTGAGCTATTGCCATATCTGTAATGTCACGCTTGACCCCTATTTCAGGCCCTCAGAGATATGCTTGTCGCGGACATACACCACATTGACGGACGGGACCCAAACAAATCATTAATTAGTAAAGAACATTACTATTGAAATATCATATCATATCTATGAATAAAAGCATTTTCGTAATCTACAACGAAGAAATGATCAGCATTTATCTCAATAGACCAGTTTCTTGCTTGCGAGGGTACAAGAGTATAAAAGCAGCCTTCCAGACTACCATCATCAGAATCAAATACATCTACACGGTATCCATTATCTGTTACACCTTGAGCCCATAACACGAATACTCGATTATCTGCATAATCCAAATCCATAACGACAGGAACAAGCTCTGATCCTTCCTCTCCATGCGAGATTGTATATGGCTCAAATTCCATCGGACCTTCGGTTTCCCAGATCAAATCACCAGATGAACTGTATTTATGTACTTTGTACTCACCAACACTTGTGAAATACAGGGAATTATCCTGGTCAACATCGATTGCACAATCAAATAACATGTTTTTCAACCCTGAATCCTCAACCTCTGCATGAAGACTTCCATATTCATTCAGTACTTCTCCGTCGGTATTGATGTGAAATGCGGCAGGATTATCTGTTGTCTCGGATAATTCAATTGAACCTGGATGGCCGCTGACAAAAATCCGACTTGAATCCAACACTGCTACATCGAATACTCGACCCAAATCAACTTTGATGTTATTCAGGAACTCTCCTTCATTGGAGAATACCTTAACGATATTGGGAAGGTCAATTACATACACTCTACCAGTATTATCTATATCGAAATTAAAACCAGCGCGGCCGAATTCCCATGGAGCTTCTCCAATTCCTCCAAAGGAATTCAGGAATTCACCTGCTGAACTGAACTTCAGTATTGTCATGCTGATCGGATCCAGGATGAACATATTCCCATTGCCATCCACAGATATATCAATGGGAGTAAATATATTACAAGGATCGTTGCTTCCATCAATCATCATTACATTCTCTAATGATATCATCTCGATCTGATCAACTTCATTCTCACAAGATATGCCGGAAAGAAATAGAACAGAATAAAATACCATGTTTAATCCTAATGACTTCACTATTGTATTTCCTGTTGGCTTGAATGTATAAAATATAAGGAAACCGGATTTTCATCATTTCACCAGAATCAACCAAAACAGTATATTCGATACAACATCATCCTGTTTCGTTACCCGAAACTGACCATACTGCACGAAACAAGCCTGGTCAAACATTCCTTCCTGCAGAATTTCACTGAAAGCACCGCATCAGGCGAACAGAAACTGTCGGTGACACAGGGGATTACGTGTATGTGAACAACGACCCGGGCGATAATGTTTACGTCATCAATTAGATCAGGCCTCTCAGTGGCAATACTGCTGATACACATCAACAGAAGGAGCCCCTGCTGGACAAAGGGTTGGTACGCCGGACTTCTGTCCAGTCGAACATACGCAAAACACATTTATTCTGTCTGTGTAAGCCTTCCGGATCTATCGAAAGTAAGACCCGAATCCAAGAAATACCGTAATCCTGTCATCTATGCTCAGGAACTGCATGGCGAAATGGTCCGGAATAGATTAACCAAGAAGCAACTAGCTTGACCCTGTCCGAAAAGTCTTTACTAGCTAATATCATTATATAAAAC
>CAZOQQ010000110.1:0-7540 GCA_964582075.1 uncultured bacterium
TATTATACTACAATCAGGAGCTTCTTTCAACAGTCAGGTGTGATGGATCCGGGCTAGAAGCTGTAGGTAGCGGCAAGGCTTCCCATGAAGCCGTTTGCATTTCCGCCGACCATGTAAGGACCGCTGTGAAGGAAGCCTTTATCACAGCCGCCTTGAGATTATCAGGAACTATTGTTCCCGGTACTCCTCCGAAGAAGTTGAAGGCGTTTACATGACACCTGATAAATGTTGTCACCTTCTGGTCTTCTACAAATTCAACATACATGTGACGGGAGTAGCAGAAGATCATTACAAACACATAAAGAGGTTTGCGATTATTGCCCTCGAAGTTCCCGGTTACAGTGCCGAAGTCTACCTGAGCCATCTCTCCAGGAGATGTCGTTACACGGCATGTAACCCGGGAAGCAGGTGGGTTTATCTTATTGCAAAACCGGTATACTGAGGAATAGCTGCCACTATATCCAAAGTTCTCGCGCAGAAGTATAAGGATCCGCTTTATTGTGTAGTTACGGTGCAACATCCGCTCAACTTCAGCTCGATATGGTTCTACCGAACTGATATTCTGAGGGAGATTACTGATAAGATCCTTCTGCGTTAAATAGTCTCCCATCTCCTCCCGCGTAGGAAGGCTTGATCTTTCATCAAGCCAGCCTTTTGCCCGTGCAATATCACGATAGCTCCTGAGAGTCTTCCGCGATATGCCAGTATCATGAGTGATGCTTCGCACCGATTGATTCTGACGCAATCGATGCAGTACATCAAGGATGTGATTCATGTGTTTCCTCCTCATCCAGACCCCTCTCTTTGAAAGTGAAGTCTGAAAGATAGAGAAGATGATTCTTAATGGTACCCTTTGGCCGAAAACACCCGGTACACTTCAGGCGAAATCAGGTGGGGTACTTTGGCCGCAATCAAGTGGGGGAATATGGGGCGGAAACTGACACATCGTTTCGATGCTGAGGTGGGCTTCGACCGGAGAATACGCACTGTCAAAAACCTATCTTGAAAAACTGCTGAGGCACGATTCAAGAGAAATCAGGAATGCCGCGGCCAGAACGGTTATAAGCCTGGCTCGAAAACAGGCAGCGCGGAAAAAAAAGTAACCTGAATTTGAGTAAAGGTATCTTTGAGGAGACAGAGTTGACTCCTCCGTCCCTGTTGGTACCGGAGGAGGGACTTGAACCCTCAAGTCCACAAGGGACAACGGATTTTGAGTCCGCCGCGTCTGCCAATTCCGCCACTCCGGCATTGAACGCTATATCGGCAAACGGAAATAACGATTGGCGAAATATGAACCATTTGAAGTGTAAGATGCAAGGGGCATGGAAGGCAGACGTATTTCAGCTTGACAAATGTGCATTTTTGAGATAAGTTTGTTCACTTATCGGGCCCATAGCTCAGTTGGCTAGAGCCACCGGCTCATAACCGGTCGGTCCCTGGTTCGAGTCCAGGTGGGCCCACCAGATTCCCGAGGCCTTGAAGGGCGGGTAGCTCAGTTGGCTAGAGCACAAGCTTCACACGTTTGGGGTCGCAGGTTCAAATCCTGTCCCGCCCACCATTCCGTGTGGTGGGATCTATGGTATATAAAACATGTGCTGTGACGCACGCATCGCATTTGAGACCGCGGGGTACCTTTCGGGTACCCCTTTTATTTTATTCCGAAACCCTGGAAGAGGGAATTGATGGAAGAAGATCTTAAGAGAATACTCCTGCTGCAGGATGTTGATTCCCGTATAGAACGACTCTCGGCTGAAATAGATGAAATACCTCGCGAGAAGCTTATTCATGAGCGGGAACTGAACTCGCAGAAAAAAAAATACGATGAGGTAAAAAGTGAGTTGGAGGATACCAGGGAATCAAGCAGGAAATTAAACGAGAGCAGGAAGACAACCGAGAACAATATAGCCGAATTCAAGACAAAGCTCCTGGAAATGAAAACAAATGAGGCGTACAAAGCAATGCTGGGACAGATTGAATTCGCTGAGAATAAACTCAGTGAACTGGACATTCAGATAATCGAGAACCTGTACGTTGAAGAACAGGGTGAAAAGGACCTCGAAGAAGCGGGAAAGATATGGGAGCGTAACAGGAAAAGATCTGAAAAACGGCAGAATATCCTTGAAGGTCAGCTTGAAGTTCTGAAAGAGAACATGGAAGAACTGCTGGCGGAGAGAGGCAAAATAGTTTCGGAAGTAGGTAAGCGTCTGCTTGATAAATACGAACAGCTGCATTCTGCGGGTAGGGGACTGGTGGTTGTTGGTCTGGAGAAGGGAGCCTGTGGGGGGTGTCTTACAAATATACCACCACAGACAGCTGTAGAAATAAGACAGGGAAAAACTTATATATGTCCTATCTGCGGGCGATTTGTGGTATGGAAAGATGACAGCTCCATGATTGGGGCAAAATAACTATATTCTGCATACGGGTCAGGTGAGTGGCTGCCCCCCCCGGGGGGAGGAAAGTCCGGGCTCCACAGGGCGGGACACCGGGGAAATCCCGGTTCCGGTAACGGAGAGAACGTGCCACAGAAACGAAACCGCCCCGATGACAAGTATCGATCAGATGCTGAAATTACCGGGGTAAGGGTGAAAAGGTGGGGTAAGAGCCCACCGGGATGCTGGTAACAGCGTTCGCACGGCAAACCTTGTCCGGTGCAAGGCCGAATAGGGAGGGAGGTCTCCTGGAGACCGGGGAATTGCCCGTTCCCTTTGAACCTCCGGGTTGGCTGCTAGAGGTATCAGGTAACTGGTATCCCAGATGGATAGCCACTGCTGCCACAGGGCGGAACAGAACCCGGCTTACAGCCTGACCCTGCTAACCATTCTGGAGGGAATTTGCAGAAACGCTGGGCAGCCAGACCCGTACCGATGCTTGATATCGCAGAGGCGGATAATCCTTATGATTTACCGGATTCTATTTCTCTTCTGCTGGCCAGGCGGGGTTTCTCCGAAGAAAAACTTAACAGGTTTCTTAATCCCGATATGAAATATCTTTCCTCCTGGGAAGATACGGGAGGAATCAGAAAGGCAGCTGAGCGGATAATCGCCGCTGTTAAGAACTCGGAGAATATTCTTATTCACGGTGATTTCGACGCGGATGGCATTACTGCGACTACAATAGTTTATCTGGCGCTTCGGTCACTGGGAGCCCGGATTGATTATTTCATTCCTGATAGGTTCGAAGACGGATACGGTCTGAGCAAATCAAGTATTGAAGCATGCAAAGCATCGGAAACTAAACTGCTCATCACTGTTGATTGTGGAATAACCGCTTCCGGGTACGTTGAAACTCTCAGGAATATGAAGATAGATACTATCGTTACCGATCATCATCTTCCGGGAGATGTTCTGCCCGATGCTGAAGCTGTAGTCGATCCGGCACTGGACACTTCTCATTCGATACTTGCAGGTGCCGGTGTTGCCTGGATGGTTCTCAGGGCCGTGTATGAATTGATGAATCTGAATGATGAATATCTCCATGAACTGCTTCAGCTTGTGGCGATAGGTACAGTGGCTGATGTGGTTGAACTCACGGGAGATAACAGGATTCTTGTTTCCGAGGGGCTTGAAGTACTGCGAAGAAAACCCTTACCTGGTATTTCCGTTCTTGCCGAATCCGCGTCAGTGAATATCAGAAAAATACGCTCAACCGATATCACGTACTATCTCGCTCCGAGGTTGAACGCCTGTGGCAGGATCGGTCACGCTTCCGATGCCGTTGAACTGCTTCTTGCCCGCAACACTGAAGAAGCCGGAAAACTGATGAAAATTGTGCGTGAACATAACAGGATACGTAAAAAACTGGACAAAGAGATGGAAAACCATGTTATGCGTATGGTAAAAGATCTTGATAATCCAAGGTGTATCGTGATGGCTGACAGAGGATGGCACAGGGGAGTTATAGGTATAGTCGCCTCGAGGCTTGTCTCACGGTTCGGGGTACCTTCGATCATGATCTCCATTGAGAAAGGTAAAGGCTACGGTTCCGCGAGAAGTGTTCCAGGAATTCCAATTCATTCGATTCTTACCGGGATTCAGGCTGAGTACGGCCTGATGGATACTCTGGGAGGTCATCCCATGGCTGCAGGGTTCAGGATTCCAGGAGAAAACATTTCCGTACTGAGAAATGAATTGAACAGGATTCTTTCCGGAGATGAATGGAAAAACCATCTTGGTTCGGTAATGTACGTTGACGGAAAGCTCGAGGAGAAGGATTACAGATATGAAACCATGTCAGCTCTCGATAGGCTTGAGCCGTTTGGTGAAGGTAACAGGAAACCGATTTGGCTCGCAAGAGGAGTGTACCCGGTGCAGTGGAGAACAGTAGGAAAGAATTCAAAGCATCTCAGCTGTAATTTCAGGATTGGTTCCGCTGTTCACAAAGCGATAGGTTTCAACATGGCCGACAGTCAATCACTTTTTAACGGCAAAGTTGACATAGCGTTTGTCCTTGAACTTGATTCGTACCGCGGGGATGGAAGCCTGCAGCTTGTTCTGAAAGGTATACGCAGGCATCGGAAGGCCAGAGATTGAAACCTTCTTCCGCTGAGATGATTGAGAGTGTATTTAACGGGAATATCCTGAATTCCAGTATCCCGGAGTATTCTGCAAGACCTCTCCAGATAGAATTTGCCATGGCGGTTGCTTCGGCCATGGATACTGGTGGAGTTCATCTTTTCGAAGCGGGTACCGGGATCGGTAAAAGTCTTGCCTATATCGTTCCCGCTGTTCTTTCCGGCAGAAAGATTTTTATATCCACGGCGACCATTACACTGCAGGATCAGCTTGCGGGGAAAGATGCCCCGGCCGTACTTTCAGCACTTAATTCTACCGCTGACGTAAGTGTACTGAAAGGCAGGAATAATTACCTTTGTCTGCGTAAATGGAAATCCGGTAACGTATCCGTAAGAGTTAATGAAAATCTCTTCAGGTGGGCTGAGACTACGGAAGACGGCGATATATCCTCCTGTCCGGAGGAAATCCCATCCGCCGTCTGGAGGCATTTCAGGTCGGACCATCTGGATTGCACGGGTTCTTCCTGCAGTTTCAGAGGAGCCTGCTTCTTTTTCAGAGCGAGGAATATGGCCAGAAAATCGGATATTCTCATTCTGAATCACCACCTGCTTGTATCCGGTCTTATGGCTGATGAAGTTCTCCCCGGAGCGGACGTTCTTGTAATCGATGAGGGTCATCGCCTTGAGGATGCGGCCAGTGAATGTCTTGGGCTGTCACTGACCGAGAGTATGCTTCTGCCGATTTTCGACGGTATCGCTTTCAGTGATATGAATACGGAAAAAAAGGCTGCACTGCTGGAAAAATCAAGGCGGCTTTCCGCGGCAATTGCCGAACTTACCGTGGGAATAAAGGAGACATCCGTCTGGGATCCTGCAGAACATCTTGAGGAACTTGAAGATGTTAAAATTGCGGCTGAAGAGCTTCGTGCCGATACTGAAAAGATTGAGGAACTTCTGCCCGTATCCAAAACCGCAATGGCTGTAGCGTTTACTGCCGGTGAATTTATCGAATTAAAAATCGATGAATACTGCTGTTTCGTTGAAACAGAAAGGAAACAACCGGTACTGAAGGCGGTTCCGCTGGATATTGGTCCCGATTTAATTGATACGGTCTATTCAAGGTTCGATACCACCATTTTAACTTCGGCAACCCTGACCGTCGCCGATGAATTTGATTTCTTTCGCAGCAGACTCGGTGCATGGGATGCCATATCAAAAAGTTTTGGAAGCCCTTTTGATTATTCCTCCCAGGCTATCCTGTCCGTACCGGATAATCTTCCTCCTCACGATTCACATGAAGATCTGTGCACGGTGGCCTGGAGATGGGGCAAAACGCTTTCTGAGATTTTGAATGGAAGAACCCTGATGCTGTTTACCAGTTACAGGAATCTTAAACTGGTGAAAGCTATAGCGGAAAAGGAGCTGAACCCGGATATAAGGATTTACGCTCAGGGGGATATGTCAAGAAACGGTATACTCAGGGATTTCAGAAAATCCAGCAGGGCGATTATTCTTGGAACATCCTCATTCTGGGAAGGGGTCGATCTTCCTGGAAACATGCTTCAGGCGGTTATTATCGACAGGCTTCCTTTCGCTTCTCCGGGTCATCCGCTTATAAAGGCGAGAATGGATGCGATAGAGAAACATGGCGGGAGTTCATTCGGTGAATATTCCCTGCCCCTTGCCGCCGTTCATCTCAGGCAGGGTGTCGGCAGGCTGATCAGATCCCTTGATGATACGGGAGTTGTAATGATCATGGACAGAAGAATTCTTTCAAAGAATTACGGCAGCGTATTCCTGCGATCAATTCCTCCTTTCCGGTTCGTGCCCGAGAACCGGGTTCTGAATTTTGTGATGGAACACTGTGACGTGTCAGGTGTATCATCAACGGAGGATACTGCTGCAAGCGCGAGAAATAATTGATGAGAAATCATAGGGGGAACCATGAACGGGTTCGAACATGAAATAAAGGTGCTTGCCTGAGATAATTTATGGTGCAATATTCGCCATCTACTCTTCAAACCACTTTGAATTCGTGTATTTTGCTCTTTGCCTACGGAGGATAGAATGATGAAAATAGTTTTCTCGACAGCATGTCTTGTCCTGCTGGCCTGCAATATCGCAGTTGCCTCGGAAGATCACGAATCTGCAGGAATTGGAATAGTGCCTTTCGGATACAGTGGTTCGGACGCGCGCTGGGTCAGCGAGAAACTTTACGATAGCATTAAAGACATTCTTGAGGATAGTCCCGAATACTCTTTTATATCAGAAGGTGATCTCGAAGACGCATTCGAGAATCTTGGCTTTAATCCGTCAGATTTCGAATACGGGGTTCCGCCTGATTTCGTAGTCGATGCCGGTGTCGCCCTGGGGGCCGAAATGATGCTGTTCGGGAATGTAGCACCGGCAGGAGATGAATTCCAGGTTTTCTGGAATATTTGCATACCTGCGTCGGGGAATACGATTAACGCTGATCCTGTCATGGTTCAGAAGAATTCTAACCCGGTAAGGGAACTGGCGGGAAATATGGTCACAGATCTTTCCGCACTTGTGGGCGGCAGAACCCGGCAGGCACTGGATCAGGCCGAGTTCAGCATACAGATGAAGAACTGGTCGATGGCTATTATGTTCCTGAACCAGGCACTTTCCGTAGATCCGACTCTTCTTGAAGCCAGGTTCCAGCTCGCTGGAGTTTATCTTGAAGCCGATGTGGATTCCGTTGAAAAAGCACTTGAAATTTACGAAGGAATTCTGGCTGAAGATGAAACAAACACAGACGCTTTAACCGGTATGGGAGAAGTGTACCTTGCGAAAAATGACGCAGTAACCGCCAAAACTTATTTCGAGAATGCTGTAAATTTCGATTCTGAGAATGCGGATGCTTATCTCGGACTGGCTCAGGCGTATCAGATGCTGGGAGAGCTTGACCAGGCAATCGCAAGCTTTGAAACAGCGCTTTCGAGTAATCCGGATAATCTTTCCATTAAATTTCCGCTCAGTCTTCTTTATTTCCAGACCGAGGAATAC
>CAZOQQ010000111.1:0-4682 GCA_964582075.1 uncultured bacterium
GCAGCCCGCACTCTTCATTAGTGGAGAAATTCATCGGCCCTCTCACTCTATCCATACCGGCCGATCGAAGTTTTTCTTCCACAGTGGAAAGAAGCAGCCTGAAAATATCCGTATCCCGATCACCCTCAAGAAAACCGAAGAATCCCGTTTTCTCATTGTGGTAATCATTGTGCGCGTGATTCACGATGGAAACTATGCGGCCCACTACTCTTCCTTCTTCGTTCCGCGCCAGAAACGAAGTTACATCACTGTGTTCATGAAACGGATGCTTTTTAACATCGAAAAGTTCTTTCTGAAAGTACTTGACGGGAGGAACCCAGACAGGATCATTATCGTACAGCCTGAAGGGGAGATCGATAAATTCTCCAAGTTGCTTCCTGCCGTCTATAACTTCGATTGAAAAGGGCATTGAACCTCCAGGATTAAATTAAATCAAGTTCCCTGCCGCATTTCTCGAAAATATCCAGCGATCTGTCTATCATGGAATCGGTATGTGTAGCCATATAACTGGTACGAAGCAATTCTCCGCCAAAGGCAACTGCAGGACTGACAACGGGATTTGTGAATACACCTTCCTTGTAAAGATTTTTCCAGAAAAGAAGAGTCAAATATTCATCTCCCACGATAATAGGTACAATCGGCGCTTCGGAGTTGCCAACATTGAATCCCAGGGAGGCCAGTCCCTGCCTGGCCCTCTCGGCGGCTCTGTGTGAATTTGTGATAAGTTCCGGCTCACTCTCCAGGACATCAAGCGCTGCTATCACGGTTGCAACAGCAGCCGGTGGAAGGCTGGCGGAAAATATCATCGTTCTCGCCGTATGCTTGATGTACTCCATTACCCGGGCCGGTCCTGCGGCGAAGCCGCCCACGCATGCAAAAGATTTGCTGAATGTTCCAACCAGTAAGTCAACTTCATCATGGCATCCGAAGTGTTCCGCGGTTCCTCTGCCCCTGGGACCCATAGCGCCTACTCCGTGGGCATCATCGACTATCAGGCGGACTCCGAATTCCCTGCTGATCTCCACCAGTCCCGGAATATCGGCCAGATCCCCCTCCATGCTGAAAACGCCGTCAGTAACAATCACTCCCGGATGTTCCCTGTTGTTTTCAAGCAGGTACCTCAGATGATCGTGATCGTTGTGTTTGTATTTCAGAACCCTGCCGTAACTCATTCTGGCACCATCGATAATCGAAGCGTGGTCAAGCCTGTCCAGATAGATGATGTCGTTACGACCCGCGATAGTTGAAATAACCCCGAGGTTGGACTGGAATCCCGTGCTGAATGTTATTACCATTTCCTTTCCAAGGAATCCGGCCAGTCTTTCCTCAAGCTCGATGTGCAGATCAAGGGTACCATTCAGAAAACGGCTTCCGGTACAGCCCGTGCCGTACTTGTCGATAGCTTCCTTTGCTTTTTCCATTACCCTGGGATGATCCGTGAGCCCAAGGTAGTTGTTGGAACCCAGCATCACTATACTGTGGCCTTCAATTTCCATTTCCGCTCCGACATGCCCGCTCAGGGGAACGAAATATGGATACAGACCGGTTTTAACTACATCATCGAGCCTTTCATAGTCATAACATTTTTGAAATACATCATTCGATGAGTTGGCCATATTAACACCTTGTCATTCGTTTAATCAATAAGTAGCATTGCAAAGAAATTAATCAGTACTCTTTCAAAAGTCAACGGATTCCAGAAAATATGAACAAAATAATTCTTACCGGCGCATCAGGATTTCTTGGAAGCCATATTATAGACAGACTGCTGGAAAAAGGCATCCCTGTACATTCACTTTTAAGGGAATTCTCATCTTTAAGGAACATACCTGAAGGCTGTGATTTCTCACGCGTGGACTTCATGAATCCTGACTCTATGGCCGGGGCGATTACGGGTTCAAATGTGATTGTACATGCAGCCGGCGCAACGGCCGGAGGAAGCCAGGAGGAATTCGACAGGGCAAACGCCCTTGTAACAAGGAATCTGCTCGTCGCCAGAAAGAAATACGCTCCAAACGCGCTATTCATCCTGATATCCAGCCAGGCCGCGGCAGGACCTACAGGAAATCACCCGATAACCAGCTACGGAAGAAGCAAGCTTCTTGGTGAATTCGCGGTTCGAGACACTGATAACTGGGTAATTGTACGCCCGCCCGCGATTTTCGGACCCCGCGATTCTGCATCCGAGCCCGTTTTCAAACTTGCCGTCAAAGGAATCTTCATCTCCCCCCGGATCAACCGGGGAGGGTTTGCCCTGGTATACGTAAAAGACCTGGCAAGACTGATTGCAGATCTTCCCGATTTCCCTGATGTTACCGGAAGGATTCTTGAACCATCCTATGGAAGATTATTCTCCTGGAAGGATTTCCACCGTATTCTGGAGGAAGCCGCCGAAAGACGGATATTGCATCTGAGGATACCGCCGTTTCTTGTACGCAGCGCCGGATTCATCTCGGAAGCCCTGGCATCTTCCGCGGGAAAGACACCTTTTTTCAGTATGGACAAATGCAAAGAGCTGCTGGCAGCCGAATGGTCAATAGAAGACGGCCTGACAAAACGACTGACCGGATGGGAACCCGCCCTTCCGGTTGAGGAAGCCATGAAGAGAACAGTTCAATGGATCAGAGTAAATAAGTAATCTATCTTTTGTATCCTAACCGTTTAAGAAGCTCAACCCGGTTTTCAATATCCTCTTCTATCTCGACCGCGAGAGGCGATTCGCCATCAATTACGCCCATTACGCCGCCGCCCTGTCGCGACCTGCCGACCATAACCTGAAGAGGATTGGCAGTTGCACAGTATATCCTGCAGACTTCGGGAACGTTTTTTACCTGGTTAAGTATTTGCACGGGGAAAATTCCGTTCATTACGATTATGAAAACATGGCCGCACCCGAGCTTCAAAATGTTTTTCTCGGCTACAGATCTAAGCTCAAGATCCGTCCCTTCGCTTCTTACAAGCCTGGGTCCCGAAGCTTCTGCAAACGCAAGCCCGAAACGGGCTCCCGGAACAGTACCGTTTACCGCTTCGTAGATATCTTCAACGGTCTTAATGAAATGAGACTGCCCAAGAATAATATTGCAACCCTCCGGAAAATCGATTTCTACAAGTTCTATTTCGGGTTTATCCATAGTACTGCCTTTCCGGAAAATCAGTATCTTTTCCTTTTCCCCGCTGACGGGATGTTCATCTCCAGGCGATAATTCGCCACCGTTCGACGCTTGACTTCCATACCTGCAGCCTCAAGGGCCTGAACAAGTTTTGAATCGGACAGTGGTTTGTTCTTATCCTCAGATTCTATAATCTTCCTTAACTCATCCTTGACTGTTCTGCTTGATATTCCTCCCCCGTCACCCGGAAGTGATCTGCTGAAGAAGAATCTCATTTCGTGGATTCCTCCTGGCGACTGGACATATTTCCCGTTTATGGCTCTGCTGATGGTTGACTGGTTATATCCAAGAGAATCGGCTACTATCTGAAGAGTCAGAGGGCGCAGCCCCTCTACCCCGTGCTCGAAGAAATCCCTCTGATAATCAGCGATGAATTCTCCTATCCTGGTAACGGTTTCCTGTCGCTGCCTGATCGCTTTGATGAACCACGATGCTTTCTGGAACTTCTTTTTAACGTACTCCTTTTCATTCGGAGAAGTACTCGGAGATTCAAGTATCCGCCTGTTCCTCGCTGATATCATAAGGTGAGGAAATCTGTTATCGTTGAGAACAGCCTCAAAATGATCGTCCACCTTGATAATGATGATATCAGGTATTATCGCCGCGTTCGCGGCAGACGAAAATTCGTTACCGGGCCACGGGTTAAGAACGGATATTCGATCAATTGCCTCCTGTACCTTATGCGGCGACACCCCTTCTTCGGCTGCTATTTCCTTGATTCTCCTCTCTGCCAGTTCGCTGAAATGTCTGGTTACGATCCTGCATTCCAGGCTGTCCTGCCCGTATCCCAGTTTCTTCAGCTGTAATTCCAGAGCGCTGCTGGCGCTGACGGCTCCAACACCAGTGGGTTCAAGGGTTCGAACGATTTCCAGAGCCCTGATGAATATGTCCGGGTCTCCTTCCCACGCTGATTGCAGCTCATAAACAGGAATTGACAGGAGTCCATGTCTGTTAAGGGAATAAACAACATAAACCACAGCCTGCTCAAGCTCCCGGGGAAGCATAAGTGACCATACCTGTTCAAGAAGGTACTCGTATAGAGTTAGCTCACTTGGTGGTTCGGGAATCCATGGGTCATCATCACCGCGATAGGGTCCCGAGAAATTGTCCCCGGAGTGCTCATCCAGTTTTTTCAGAATATCAAGCGTATCGTCTTCCCTGCTGTCACTTCTGGAAGGTTCGTCATCCCAGGAATCTTCACTTTCGCGGCTTTCTTCCAACTCACTTTTCTCGTCTATTCTTCCGTCCTCAGGATCACTCTTCTCCAGAAGTGGATTTTCCTGAAGCTCCTGCCTTATAAGGTTCTCAAGATCCATCGATGGAACCTGAAGAATTTCAAGGGCCTGTCTTATCTTCTGTGTAAGCGCCAGTTTCTGTGTCTGAACCATCCGCAGATTCTGATTCAGTTTAAAATCGGGCATGCTACAGCCTGAACCTTTCTCCCAGGTAAATCGAACGGGCTTCGGGATCTTCCGCAAGTTCCTGGGCTGATCCGGATATAAGAATCTTTCC
>CAZOQQ010000111.1:4782-7508 GCA_964582075.1 uncultured bacterium
TTCTGATCGGCCACTTTCTCAATTCCCAGATCCTCAAGCAGCTGAGCCTGTCTTCTCTTCCTCTCCTTCTTCTTCAATCCCGTCGTTTCAAGAATACCCATCAGATTATCGGCAACGGACAATTTCCTGAAGACGCTTGATTCCTGTGGCAGATAACCGATCCCCAGCCTGCATCTTTTGAACATCGGCAGGTGAGTTAGAGTGATATCATCCATATAAACATCTCCGGAATCCGGTCTTATGAAACCCACGATCTGATTGAAAGTGGTTGTTTTACCGGCTCCGTTCGGTCCCAGAAGCCCAACTGTCTCCCCCCTTTTTACGGAAAGAGATATACCGTTGACAACTGCCCGCCTACGGTACTTCTTGACCAGTTTTTCCGTTCTCAGGATTTTCCAGTCCGTGGTTTTCAAAGCAGTCATGGATTACCTCCGAGGTAACTGTATGTTCCGTTCACATTGCCTGATACGACGACTTCCACCGCCTCGCCATTCTCAAAACTGATGCTCAGAACATCCCCGCTTACGGTGTTCAACTCGTTTCTCGACGCGGCTTCACCTCCCGATTTCATCCGAAGTATTGCTGAGCCGCTCAGCATTACGGAATCGGGGTCGTTGTCTGCGAAGGCGAAGAAACCCCTCTCCGATGAAAACCATGTTTCGGCGGGAGGATCAACACCGGTATCAGTAAAATGTCCGGAAGCCCCTCCCTCCACTCGCACCGAACGGGGATCACCTGAAGATTCCAGGAGTATCTCCATCCAGTCCCCGGAGAGTTCACCGTCTTCAGACTCAAGAACTGGCGAACCGAAAAGTTCAAAGCGCTCTTCGTTACCGAAATATCGCAGATATTCCGAGGTCGAGTTAAATTTCATCCCCGGCATCGAGACGTACGCGTTTCCCTGAGCTTCCGCTGAGTTATCATCGGGAAAGAATTCCAGCCTGTCGGCGGTAACAATCAGACTGTCACCATCATCCACCCTTCTTAGAATCGGATCAACAGTTACAAACAGGCTTCCTCTATCACGATCGTACAGTGCGTACTGTCCTTCGACTCTGCCTATATCCGGTCCTGTCATGACCACGTTTTCCTTTGCGGTAGCTTTCCCCGATTCCCGGAAATAAACTACTTCCCCCGCTTCAAGAACAGTCTCTCCGTCGGTAAGTACAACGGCACCGGTCATTGTTATCATTCCGGTCTCCCTCAGATACTCAAGGTAATGACAGGTTCCGGTAAGTGTATCGGCTTCAACTGTTACGTTACCGTGGAAGACAGCGTTACCAGATCCCTGCCATACGGTTCCGCTGTCCGAAGTGACAGTTACCGAACCATCCGTAACCACCACGTTATCTATCAGGTCAATCACAAGTTCCGTTGTATCGGAATCTCTGCTGACAGCCCTGTCGGCAGATGTTGTGAAAATACCGTTACCCGCTGCCAGAATCGATAACATGAAAACAAACATACTATTCAAGTTCAAGCTCCCCGGAGTATACAGCAGTGAAATCCTCTTCGATGTCAACGCCCTCTACAGCCCCCAGACCGGTATCCAGATCAACACCCCTCCCTGAAAGCACGGTTTCCCCGGTTGAATCCGGAATGGTTAGTACAACCAGACAGTCACTATGGAAAATTTCCATTTCATCATCCCAGATTATCTCCTGCGTTTCGAGATGTCTTCCGTCATTCGTTTCAGATTCAACGTTACCCCATATCCTCATGAGACCGGACTGCAGTTCAACCCGTCCGGAATCACCCTTCAGAACGGTTGTCGGGATATCCTCTTCGAAAAAAGTCAAATCAACATCCGAAATAATAAGAAGGCTGTCACCTTCTGCGTATACAGCGTCCTGACTTACGAGTCGCCAGGATCGATCACCAGAAAGGGATTGAACCAGTGTAAAATCCTTAACGGTCTGCAATGGCTCCCGGTCGGGATCCAGTTCAGCGCTACCTGAGCTACCGCAGGCCAGGAGCCCAGCCAGGACGACGAGCCCAGCGCTCGTGTATCCATACCCATTGTTCAGGATTTTCACGAACCCACTCCTCAATTCTTCCGGTAAGATCGGCTGTAAGTTCCAAATAGCTTTCGTCACCCTCGTAAACGGAGATATCCAGGGGTTTATCGATCTCAAGTACGTATTTCCTGTTTCCGGTTCTTAATATATGCAAGGTAAGAACAGGTATTCCAAATCTGAGTGCCAGCTGTGACGGGCCGACAGGTGTTCTTGCGGCCAGTCCCATGAAATCGACAAAGCCACTTTCCACTCCGAGCGTATCCTGATCTATCAAAATACCTACAGCCGTGTTTTCCCGCAATACCCGCATGAGTCTCCCGATACCGCTTGCCCTGTCGATCATCTCTATTCCGTGCCGCGATCTGAGAGTATTGAAATAGTTGGATGTTTCTTTCTGTGACAGATTCCTCGTAATAATACCCACTTTATGACCCTGCAGGCGAATTGCCCTTGGTATGAGTTCCCAGGCTGAGAAGTGCGCAGTTATCGCGATTACACCCTTTCCCGCAGACAGTGCGGCTTTCATGTGTTCTTCTCCCCGGATTTCCACCGCCTGAAGAAAGTCCTGATCCGGCCTGTAACTCAAACTTATGAAATCCATGATACCCGCAATTATGTACCTGTAAACACGGCTAAGGCGCACTTTCAGACCGGCGGGGCGAATGATATGTTTTTCGTTTATCCTGAATATTCTTCGGGATTTGCCTG
>CAZOQQ010000112.1:0-7449 GCA_964582075.1 uncultured bacterium
AGATGGGACTTTCGTAAGCGGGGGGAATTTTCATGGCCAGCCGGTAGCGTTTGCCGCGGATCACCTGGCGCTTTCCGTCGCGGAACTGGCTAACATCTCCGAGAGAAGAATTGAAAGACTTCTGAACCCTGATCTAAGCGGATTACCCGCGTTTCTTTCACCTGACCCCGGTCTTAATTCCGGATTCATGATAGCCCAGTATACGGCCGCTTCCCTGGTTAGTGAAAATAAGGTTCTGTCGCATCCGGCAAGTGTTGACAGTATTCCGGTAAGCGGTTCACAGGAAGATCATGTTTCCATGGGTACAACTGCCGCCTGTAAGGCGCTTGATGTTGTTGAGAACTCTATATATGTCCTGGCGACCGAACTGGTTTGCGCGGCTCAGGCTGCGGAGTTCATACATCGCGGAAAGCATGGAAAGGGGACGGACAGAGTATACAGAGCCATACGGGAAAGAGTTGAACCTCTTCATGAGGACAGGCAGTTCGCGGACGATATTAATGCTGTTGCGGAAATGATTACTTCGGGTGTATTCAGCGAAATACTGAAATCTGTTCAGGCTTCGTAAAGGCCTGGTGCCCTGGAAGGGGGACCTCCTTCGCCCATATCTATTCCCGATTCCTCCAGGTCCCGTTCTATTTTTTCGGGATCCTCTCCGGATTCGAGCCTTGAAAGGGCTTCATTAACTTCTTCCCCCAGATCTTCGCCCATCTCTTCAGCCATACGGCGAATAACCTTTGCCATGGCTTTCGGATCTTCGGTATCAAGCCCCGACAGGTCAGGGTCATCAGCCATATTCTCCATTGAAGATGAAACGTTCTTTACCGAGAAAGTACTCATAACTTTTTCCATCTTATCGTTCTTATTGCATTTTGGACAGATCGGAGACGTATTTTCCGAGGGATGTCTGACCAGAAACTGAAAAATCGTATTGCATCTTGTGCAGAGGTATTCATAGATAGGCATCACGTGTTTCCTTTCAGAATTCCATGGCTTTCGAGAAAGAGCCTGTGTACTCTGCTGTCTTCGGTTAATTCCGGGTGGAAGGATGACAACCACAGGTTTCCCTGTCGCAGCAGAACCGGCCCTTCCTCAACCTGACTCAGAATATCCACATTATCGGAAAGGGGCAGGAGAAGAGGAGCTCTTATGAAAATTCCTTTAAAAGGCTTGTTGAGACCTTCAACTTCAATGGATTCAACGAAACTGCTGGTCTGACGGCCGAAGAAATTACGTACCGCCCGGACATCAGCAAGATGAAGACTTTCCTGCTCGACAAAGTGTTCCTTTTCACTGATCTCCTTTGAAAGCAGGATGGCACCGGCGCATGTGCCGAGAATAGGAAAGCCGTTCCTGCCCATTTCTATGACAGGGTCAGTCAGTTTCCACCTGTTCATAAGCAGGATGAGTGCAGTTGACTCTCCGCCTGGAATGAAAAGAGCGGAAACAGATTCAAGTTCACCGGGGGTTCGAATCTCCCGAACTTCGCAGTTCAGTTTCCTGAGAATCGATACATGTTCGGCTACTCCGCCCTGAAGGGCGAGAACTCCAACTGCAGGCAAGTTTTACCAGCCCCTGTCAGCCATTCGTTCGTCATCGGAGAGTGTGGAGATGTTAATCCCTACCATTGCTTCGCCAAGATTCCTGGAAACCTCAGCAAGCACTTCCGGTGAATCGAATCTGCTTACGGCTTCAACAATTGCCCGGGCCCGTTTTTCAGGATTTCCGCTTTTAAAGATGCCGCTTCCAACGAAAACTCCATCCATGCCCAATTGCATCATCAGTGCTGCGTCAGCGGGGGTAGCAACTCCTCCGGCTGCGAAATTTACAACAGGAAGACAACCGTTTTCATGGACATACAGGACCAGGTCATAGGGAGCTCCCATTTCCTTAGCGATGGTCATCAATTCTTCCACGGGTGTAACTTTCAGTCTGTTGATGCCGCCGGTCACGGCTCTGGCATGCCTGACAGCTTCGACCACGTTGCCCGTTCCGGCTTCACCTTTTGTTCGTATCATCGCGGCGCCCTCGCCTATTCTTCGAAGAGCTTCTCCAAGATTGGTGGCCCCGCAGACGAACGGGACGCTGAAATCATGCTTGTTCACATGGTAGTTTTCGTCGGCGGGGGTCAGAACTTCGGATTCATCGATGTAATCTATATTCATGGCTTGAAGAATCTGAGCTTCGACGAAATGACCTATTCTGCATTTTGCCATTACCGGTATATCAACTTTATCCTGTATACTCTTTATCATATCGGGATCGGACATTCTCGCAACACCACCCTGGACACGAATGTCAGCGGGAACTCTTTCAAGCGCCATAACGGCCACCGCTCCCGCTTCCTGTGCGATCAAAGCCTGTTCCGAAGTGACAACGTCCATTATGACGCCACCTTTAAGCATCTGGGCCAGTCCTTTTTTGGCATCCCACGTTCCCACGTTTTTTTTCATTGAACTTCCTCTTCTACGAACGATTTGAATAAATTCGTTTCATCGATGTTCCATATTGAATCGATATTCAGCAGCTTGTTCTCAAGTTCGATGCACAGGGCGGAATCCGGTACGTCCGCATCATGATAGACTTGCTGGATTTCGAGGAACACATTCAGGTATTCCTTTGAAGAAAGCAAATATTCTGTCCATGCCTTTATGGTACTTTCAGAAAACAAAGAAGCGGTATTGAGTGTTACGGCTTCACTGATAACCGCGTCTGCACGCAGCCACGCAAGATCCAGAACCCAGAGCCTGACCGGCGTATCAGGATGAACGGGACATTCCGGTATCGCTTCAAGGTAAGCATCAAGCAGTGCCTCGATTTCCCTGTTCATGTCCATCAGAAAGCTCATTGTCTGTGAATCCGGTACCTGAGCATCAGCAGGGTAGCTTACGGTCATGGAGACAACAACCACGAACATCAAAAATACATTTTTCATCATACATGGAATATAGGAGTTTTAAGATGAAGATTCAAGAATCACAACGGAATCAGAATAATTACAAGAATCGTGCGCCATGAGAACAACCGCTGAATCCGGAGTGATTGAAAGAGTATGAGATTCATTGAATAACAGTCAGGGGGTCTTTTCAGAGAGAAGAGGGGATGGTAGATTACAATTGATTCACACGTTAAGGAGAAAAGTCTCAGATTGAAAGCAATATTCGCTGCCATACTGATTGCGTCAGTATCCGCAGGAGATATAAGTACTGACCTTCAGTCAATAGGGGTTCCTGTCTTTTCCGCTGAGCTGCTGGACAGTATGCTGGTAGTTTCGATGTCAGGCACACTGACCGAAGGTGATTCGCTGCTGAAACACTACGGAGGCGTGTTTTTTACCACGGTGGACAGCATAGCTGCCGGATGGGATATCTGCGGGATTGCTGTCGAGCTGGATGAAGCGACACTGGTTTTCCGGAAGCGTGAGATGGTACGGATGTTTGAATGGGTTTCGGAAACCACCGATGATGAATCCATTGCTGAATGGGTTCTTAACCATACAAGAGTCGTCATGAATTCCGGAACGGATTAATTCACAGGCCTCCCTTACCGAAAAGCATTACCGGAAACGTCTTGAGAATCAGCCTTATGTTCGTACCATCCGTCCTGGACAGAATGTAAATAAAATCAAGAAACTGGGATTTTTCAAAACCAAGCCTGCTTCTGCCGTATATCTGCCATATTCCTGTCAGACCGGGTTTTATGGTGAACCGGTGCTGAAGCCATTCACTTGTGTAGTACTCCAGTTCATAATCTATACATGGTCGTGGCCCAACGATACTCATTTCACCCATGAGAACGTTGATAATCTGCGGAAGCTCATCAATCGATGTTTTCCTGATGATTTTTCCCACGGGAGTAATTGCTTTGGCATTGAAGGTTTTATAAACCTCACCCTTTTCGGATTTCGAGGCCGCGGAACCGTCAACGTATTTCCTGAAATACTTTTTATGGACGGTTTTTCTGTCGGTGACATCGGTACGCATTGATCTGAATTTCAGAAATTTGAAAGGTTTTTTCCTGTAACCGATTCTGGTCTGGGTGTAGAATATACTTCCGGGACTCGTCAGAACTATCGCGGGAATCGTGATGGCAATAAGTGGAAGAAATAAAAGCAGACCGGTGATGGCAATAAGAATATCCGCTGCCCGCCATACGATTTCGGAGGTTTTGCTCCATTTTCTGTTGTAGAATGTAAGGGCGCCCAGGTCGTCGATTGTTATCCATGGATCGAAGTAAGCCAATTCAATAAATCTGCGGGAGAATATTGAGAATGGCACGTTTGCACGTCTTGTGAGAAGAGAAAAATGCGCAATTGAATCGAAATCTTCTTCCCCGAAGGCCATGATGAGCTCCGTGGCTTTATTGTGCGATAGAACCTCCATGCATTTCGCGTACCGTTCATCCGGATTTTCGGGAAGAGGCTGGGTATAGATCGTAAAATCAAGAACCCGTCTGTATATCGGAGATTTCAGTAACGTTGATTTTATTTTCCTGCAGACATCCGGCTCACCGAAAATAACCAGCGATATCGTTCCGAAATGGAGTATTTTCAGGAGTTGCGAGAAAAATTTCGGGATAATCAGCAGTCTCGCGATTATTGTCGTACAGAGCCACAGAATCATCAGAATGAACACGGCCAGCCGGCTGCATATCAATATATTCGTGGGAAAGTGAGTAAGGAACAGAACGACAATGAAAACTATCGAAATAGTAAGTATTGTCCTGATCGTTCTGAAAACGTTCATGGTCTTGTTGACAGTTGTTCTTACAGCGTAAAGGTTTTCAACCATCATTGCCATTATTTCAGCGATCATAAGGAAAATCCAGGTTCCCGCAATTGCCGAGAAGGGTACTATTAACGTGTTCAAGGAACCGAACCGGATAATGAGCGCAAGAAGAACTGAAAAAGTTATTATTAAAGCATCGCTTATCAGAAGTGTAAAATAGTAAAGCCAGTTCAGGTAGTAAGTGCGATTGAAGTGCAAATCAGTTCCTTTTCGAAAAATAGGATTTAATAACTTCAGCTACAACCTCCTGCTGTTTCTCTGTTATATCGGGGAACATTGGGAGGGTAAGGTTGTTCTCGCTGTTCCATTCCGCTACGGGAAAATCACCGGACTCGTACCCAAGGTAACCGTAGGCTTTCTGTTTATGCAGGGGCAGCGGGTAATGAAGTCCGGAAGCAACTTCCATGTTACCCATGAATTTTCTGAGAGAATCTCTTTCGGGTGTGTGAATAGCGTACAGGTGATACACATGCCTTACATCTCCGTCCTCCGTTGGAAGTTTCACGGGAAGTTCCGAGAGTAATTCATTGTACCTTGAAGCGGCTTCTCTTCTCCTGTCATTCCAACCGGAAATATACCCGGTTTTAACGCCCAGGACCGCCCCCTGGAAGGCGGACATTCTGTAATTGTGTCCCAGATAGTCGTAATAGTACTTCTCTCTCGAACCGTGATCCCTCATCGCTCTTATCTTTGCCGCAAGCTCTTCTGAGTTTGTTGTTACAGCACCACCTTCACCGAAAGCACCCATGTTCTTTCCGGGATAAAAACTGAATGCCGCAGCCGTTCCAAAACTGCCGGCGGCTCTTCCGTCTCTTGAAGCGTTATGGGCCTGACAGGCATCCTCGAAAAGGAGAAGATCGTAGCGTTCTGAAATTTCTTCAAGCTCCGTTAGGGCTGCGGGCTGACCGTACAGGTCTACAGCAAGAATACCTCTTATTCGCACGCCGGTTTTCGGGTCTGTGGGAACGCCGCCCGAAGAGCATGATTGCAGGAAGCTCTCGACCTTCTCGGGGGAAAGGTTAAAAGTCTGTTTGTCAACGTCTACGAAAACGGGGACGTGTCCCGCGAGGACAATACCCTCCGCAGATGCAGTAAAAGTATTCGGGGGAACAATAATGCCGCTTCCAGGCTGGATGTCCGACGCCCAGATAGCAAGGTGCACGGCCGCGGTGCCGCTGGATACAGCTATACAATGGCTGGTTCCGGCAATATCAGCGAATTTCTCTTCAAACAAGGCGACTTTGGGCCCCAGAACGTAATAGCAGGTATCAAGAACTTCTGCGAGTTCGCTTTCGATCTCGTCTTTAATCTGTTTGTACTGTGATTTCAGGTCAAGAAAGGGAACTTGCATCGGACTACCTCCACATGAAGAATAAATAACTTAATAACTTGCGGTAATCTACTAAATCATTCCTGTCCGGTCAGCAGCTTCTGTTTCAGATTTATCAGATGAAAGCGATAACACATATTGCGGCCAGTACGGTTGCTGCTGCGGAGGTGAAGTCTTCCTCAGTGTTTAACAAGGATCCAGTTGGAATACCCGCCGATCTTTCTTCCGATCAGGCGTTCAAGGGCAGAATGTATCCTGGACAACAGGCGAAGATGTTCGTGATCAGGAGGGTTGGACGGGTCGGAGTAATCCTCGGCTCTCCAGTTCTTGCTGGCTATTCGATCGCGCATTGAAGCAGGGTGTGACCCCTGAAAGAGGGGAATCCTGTCAAGCGGACCGTAGTCCCAGGGCTTAAAAGAGCCTGAGTGTTTCTCTCTCATCCATTCATCATCGTGATAGAAACCGTCCATTACTATTGTCTTTTTTCTCATTACATCCGGATGACGAACCCATCCGTAATGGTATATCCAGGCATTTGAATCAGCGACCCGGAGTTTTTTTCCATCTTTTCTGAAGCTCTGCGCGTCTTTCCAGCTTCGTATATTTCTATCGTTCTTTATCATCCGTATATCCCGGTCGTACCAGTTATGACCCCTGTGAACCCTGTTGTAGCTTCCCCAGAAATGGTTGTAACGGAACAGAAGCCCGTCAACATCCGACCTGGAATCGTACTTTTTTACAGCGCTGGTTATTGCCTGGAAATCTTCTTCATGAATAACTTCATCCGCCTGAAGGTAAAGACACCATGGGTGCTTACAATTATCCAGTGCAATATTGGTCTGGTCAGCGTTCGTTGCTCCATCTACAAACCTGTCAGGATTCCAGTCTGTCTGTATAATCCTGATCCTGGAATCTCCAATTTTGTTTATCATTTCCAGCGTGTTGTCGGTACAGTCCCCCACATTAACAATGTACTCGTCAACTATTGGCAGAGCGGATTTAATTGATTCCACAATTGGATAGTCAAGGCGTATCGCATCTCTTACAAAAGTGAATCCGGATATTCCAGGTTTTGTATTCAAGTTATTCCTTCGGTTATCAACTGACAGAATATAAAAGCAGTATGTGAACATTCCAAGGTTGCAGGTAATGTATCATGCACTTATTTTACATTTTATGTTTTCACGGAAAGACATTATGAATCTATCTTTTGTAGTAATAACCTTGAACGAAGCGGACAATATTGAACGCTGCATCCGAAGCGTACCTTTCGCGGAAGAGATAATCGTAGTTGATTCCGGGAGTACGGATTCAACTGTTGATATAGCGGAA
>CAZOQQ010000113.1:0-7294 GCA_964582075.1 uncultured bacterium
AAATCAAGACTGCTCTTTGAGGCTTCCCGGGAATTTTCATCCGATTTCCAGATTCATGTGCTGAAGTGCGACGATATTCTAAGGCGGAGTCTGAATCCGTTCGAGTATTTTCTTAAGGATCTTTTCCGGCAGGATGCAACCCGGAATAGAGCCGCGAACATAAAGTCTTTCAGAGATCAAATGAAACTTATCATCGATAACACGCGGCTTTCGGTTCAGGATGACATTGACAATTCCCTCCCTGCAGAACTCGAAAGAGCAACTTCGTTAATCGCATCGATTATCGGACTTTTCTGGAGAGATTCCGTTTATTCGAAACTGGCGCCTGAGAGCCGATTCGATAACATAGCTCGGGCCCTGAAAACACTTTTCAAAGCCCTGTCCCGAATAAAACCTGCAATTTTCATAATTGAAGACCTCCAGTGGATGGATAACGATTCCAAAAGGGTTATCAGCACGATAACAAGAAATGTCGGGAAATATCCTTTCATTATTCTTATCTCCAGCCGTTACTACGACGACGGCTCGAAACCCGCTGTACCCGTTGATCAGTTTGTGGATACCGGTTCGCTTAACCTGACGGGAATTGACAGAGAATCAACCTGTGGGATCATCGTCAACAGACTCGGATTGGAGCCCGGTGAAAAACTGGTCAACTTCATATTCAACAGTTCTTCGGGAAATCCTTTTTACATCGAACAGTTCTGCTATTATCTGAAGGAATCGGGTCTTATATTCGAAAACTCCGGTAAACTCAATCTTTCATCGGGGGAGTTGAGTATCCCGTCCGGAATAAAATCCATTATGGTCGCGCGAATGGACAGACTCCCCGATGATGTAAGGAAATTTCTTCAGACAGCATCCATACTCGGCCAGGAATTCAACGTTGATACGCTGAACCTTATCTCTGGAACCAGGGAAACCCAGAAGCTCCTCAAGGACGGACAGAGGCTTCAACTATGGTCGCGCCAGTCGGATTCCATTTTCGCCTTCAATCATGTTCTGTATAGAAACACCGCTTATGGAATGCTTCTCGGAAAGAATCTGCATAAACTACATTCAAAAGCTGCCGAGGTTCTTATTGAAGTTAACAGTGAAAATCCCGAACCGGTTGCCGGTAAGATTGCATTACATCTTAAAGAATCTCTTCAGATTTCCAGAGCCATCAAATGGGGCTGGAAATCTCTCTGCCACGCTATGGATACCTACAGATATTACGATGTTCTGAAATGCTCCGATCGGCTGAAAGGCTGGATAACATCGGAACCATCGCCCGATAACGATCTGCTTATTGATGTGCTGCTGAAGAAGAACTCGGTTCTGCATTCTCTGGGCAACAGGCAGGAACAGCGTGAGAATATCGAACTCATGACCGCAATCTGCGGGAAGGAGAACCTGACTCACCGAACAGCTGAAGTGCTTAAAGCCAGGGGCGCACTGGAATGGAGTACAGGTGATATCGATACTGCGTTCAGCCTTTTCGAAAAAGGATTGAAAATTGCCAAGGAATCATCGGATACTTCAATAAAAGGAAAATTACTCGGTAACATCGCAAATCTGTACGCCATGAAAGGCAGGAACGCTGAAGCACAGGAATACTATTACCGCGCCCTGGAATCTCATCGCAAATCCGGAAATCACAAGCAGGAGGGCGTGACCCTCGGAAACCTGGCAATACTCTTCAGGCGAAACGGAGACGAAGACAAAGCAAGAAAGTATTACGAAAAAGCTCTGGCACTTCACAGGGAATCCGGAAACAGAATCGGAGAGGGAAGGATTCTCTGCGGCCTTGGTAATCTTGAAGAAGAACCCGCAGACGCATTGAAATACTACAGAGACGCTCTTAAGATTAACCGTGAGATAGGTGACAGACGAAATGAAGCGATAATTCTCAGTAATCTCGGCAGAATTGAAACTATCCAGAAAAAGTACGACAAGTCAGCTGAATATCTCGATCAAGCCCTGATGATACACAAACAGATTGATAATTCAACAGGTGAAGCGGACACCCTTTGCCTGTTTGGAGAGATGTTCCATTCCATGAATAAATGGGACGAAGCAAGAATTCATTTCATCAAGGCCATTGATATAAGCAGGAAAGCGGGTAACAGCCCTAAGGAGTGCATCTACCAGGGCTTACTTGGACTCGTTAATTTCGAAGACGGACGTATCAAGGATGCGATCGGCAATTACCTGAACGCTTACGAACTTATAATGGAATCTCAATTCCCCAGTTCAATAGACGACTCAATAGACATGCTCAGGACAAAACTGCTGTCGGAAGGAATCAGCGAATCAGATCTGCCTTATCCTGAACACTGGTGACAGGGTTTGCGCGGTACTAACGAACGCGGGTTACCACTCTTGATATATCCTTGAAAACTATCAGAAGAAAAATCATCAATATCAGTATCATCCCTGTCTGCTGTATTATCTGGACGTTTTTCTTTGAAATAGGTTTTCCTCTGATTCCTTCAATAACAAGAATGGCGATATGCCCTCCATCAAGAACAGGTATTGGAAGCAGGTTGAATATCATTATGGCAAGGGATATGCTCGCAATCGTATAGAGGTAACTTGGCAATCCCGACCTGGCCTGCTGTCCCAGTGTTTCAGCCACGTAAATAGGTCCTCCGGAACTGTCAGCCAGCTCCGACGGCTTCTTCAGCAGTTTGAAAAGGGTTGTGCAGACGAATACGGTACCTTCTCCCGCGGACCTGACTCCTTCGGTAATGGATTTGAATAACGGGAGCCTGATCCTATTCGAAGGCAGCATAACCGTGACACCTGTCAGAATTCTGCCATCGTATACTCCCGGTGTTACATACGATGTATCCTTTGAACCGTCTCTGTAAAATTCAATTACAAGTTCTTCTGTAGTCCCTGTAACGAGCGACTGGAAATCATACCAGATACGCACTGGTTCGCCGTCGATGGTTACGATACTGTCACCGGCTCTTATCCCGGATTCGTAAGCCGGAAAACCAACCATGGCTTCACCTATTACCACGGGTATCAATGGATGAAAAGGAAGGGAGCCTCCGAGCGGGGAGTACATAACCTCAAGTCTTCCGGATGCTGTTCCCACTACTAACGTTCCACCGGTATCCGCGTACATCCTGTCAAGCATGTCGTAATAATCGGAAACAGGGAAGCCGTTTACTGAAATAACCGTGTCGCCGGTACAAAGACCCAGCGCATTGTCCATGTTACCAACCACCGCCGGGGCTATGTCCACGTCCCAGCCGACAACGCCGAATATCAGTACCAGTATAAGCGCGGTGAGAACCAGGTTGGCCAAGGGACCCGCCAGCGCCACAAGCGCCCTTTTCAGCCATGATACATCCGAAACCGGCTCACCCGTAGTGCCAAGGTTTACCTTGCAGTATCCTCCAAGTGGGATCACCCCGATACAATACTCCGTTTTACCAAATTTCCTTTTAAAAATATGCGGCGGGAAACCTATTGAAAACCGTGGAACATCCAATCCAACCGCCTTTGACATGAGTAGATGTCCCATCTCGTGAAAGATTACTACGATACCCAGTCCGAAGACAATAGCCAGAACGCTCAGCATAATTTTCGCACAATCCTTTCCGCCTTCAGCCGGGAATCTCTGTCGGCCTCCATGACAGTTTCAAAGTCCTTTACTTCAAGGGCTTCGTGTTCCGAAAGCACATCTTCGATAATTCCGGCGATATCTCCGAATCTGATTCTCCGCTGAAGAAAAGCTTCAACGGCTACCTCATCCGCAGCGTTGGCGGCAGTCGGATAGGTTTTACCATTGAATCCGGATCGCATGATCGTATCGAACGCAGGATACCGTACACTGTCAAGCTCGCCGAACTCCAGTTTCGCCCAATCCAGCGGCCCGTCAAATGAAATCTGATCAAGTTCCCGGGATGGAAACTGAAGCGCGTACTGTATGGGTATTCTCATGTCAGGATTTCCCATCAGAGCCTTCCAGGAACCGTCCTCCAGCTGAACAAAAGAATGAACTATACTCCGGGGATGCAGCACTACATCCACCGGTACACCTCCGAACAGCCATTTCGCTTCTATAACCTCAAAAGCCTTGTTGACCATCGTGGCTGAATCAACAGTTATTCTGGTACCCATGTCCCACGTAGGGTGATTAAGAATCGAGTCGATTCCGGCATCATTCAGTTTTTCGATGGGAATAGCACGCGCAGACCCTCCACTCGCCGTCAATGTTATGCTTCGAACGGGACGGGTCTCATCGTTCAGACATCTGAATATGGTGCTGTGCTCACTGTCAACGGGAATTACCCCTCCGGAGGCGATGAAGTCCTTCAGCAGTTCGCCTCCAGCTACAAGACTCTCCTTATTGGCCAGTGCCAGCAGGACATTCTGATCCCTGCAGATAAGACTTGCCTCAAGTCCCGCGCTTCCAACGATGGCGTTGAGCACCATATCAGCTCCGTCAATAACTTCATGAAGGATACCTTCTCCGGTTATCACATTCTCCGGACACTCTCCGTCAAGTGAATTTATTGCGGTTATCGCGGGACGATAACGCTTCCTCTGCCTTAGCAGCAGATCGAGATTCCTGTTACAGAGTATTGAGTGCAGTTTCAGGTCAGGTCTCGCATCAATGATTTCAAGAGCTCTTGTTCCGATGGATCCGGTACTTCCAAGAACTGCGATTTTCCGTGTCATAACGGAATTCCCGAATGAAACACAAGCAGAATCCAGACTACCGGAACAACCGTCAGAATACTGTCGAATCTGTCAAGAAGACCGCCGTGTCCCGGAAGAAGTGATCCGGAATCCTTCACACCCGCATCTCTTTTCATTGCCGATTCCATCAGATCTCCCGCAACCGCTGCAAGGCCGCCTGCTGTTCCGACGGCCATCATCAGGAATATGGGAAAACCCGCTCCGGAGTTACCCGCAAGAATCGCTCCGGCTACTGAACCTGCTATTCCGGCCGCAAAGCCTTCCCATGATTTCGCCGGGCTTATTGCCGGTACCATTTTATGCCGGCCAACGGAACTGCCCACGAAATATGCCAGAGAATCCCCCAGCCAGCAGATCAACAGCGGTATAAAAAGAACCCAGGGTGACGGAAAGTCCAGTCTCAGTCTGGCCAGAAGCCCAAAACTCAAAGCAAGAGCCGCTGAAATTCCAACTATTCCCGCTGTTTTCCTGCGGGCATGATCAATCCCGTCCGCAAACATCCAGACAACCGAGATCACAGACCCGGGAACGAAAATAAGCACAATCGAAAGCACGGGTTCCGCAAGAGCTACGGCGACGGATGATCCGGCTACCATCAGAGCAAACAGGATTTTTATCATCTTACCTGCCCCGGGTTTGAACAGTGTAACGGCTTCAGCGGCACAGATGGCCGAAATAAGCGCAAAAAACAGTACTGTCAAAAAGTTCCTGTTTAAAATCGCGACTGCCAGAAAAAGGCCAATCCCGGGAACTGCAACCGCTACTCTGTTCGCGAGGGAGTGAAATGGTTTCATCAGCTGGAATCTATTTTTCCGAACCGTCTTCGTCTCGTCCGGTAATAGTCGAAAACTTCTTCAAGATGTTTTTTCCTGAAATCAGGCCAGAGAACATCGGTAAAATACAGTTCGGAATAGGCTGATTCCCATAGAAGAAAATTCGACAACCTCTGTTCCCCGCTTGTACGCACGATGATATCAGGGTCAGGCACTTCCGGGTTGTACAGGTAGGTTGCTATTGTTTTCTCGTTAATATCCGCAGCGTTCATCAGGCCAGCTTCAATATCATGGATTATCGATTTAACCGCATCGGTTATCTCAGCCCTGCCCCCGTAGCTAAGGGCAAGTATTAAGTTCAGGCCTTCATTGGCCCTGGTTCGCTCAATTGCGTTTCGCAGTACACCCAGAGGTCCCGGTGGCAGATCATCAAGCCTTCCAGTTGCCCTTACCCTGACGCCGTTCCGGTCAAGGCTTTCAACATTGCGTTTTATGAAACTCTTGAGAAGAGCCATGATAAAATTAACTTCAGCTTTTGGCCTTTCCCAGTTTTCGGTAGAGAACGCGTAGAGAGTCAGATATTTCACTCCCGCTTCACCACAGAATTCAACCGCGTCATGAATGGATTTTTCAGCTGCACGATGACCTTCAATCCTCTTCAGGCTGTGTGACTTCGCCCAGCGACCGTTACCGTCCATGATAATTCCCACGTGAGTCAGAAGGCTGTCAGGTTTCAAAACTGTCAGACCTCGAGTATTTCGGCTTCTTTGATTTCAAGGAATCGGTCAATTTCGGCTATTGCCTCGTCAGCCGCCTTCTGGATATCACCGAGTGTCCTGTACTCTTCATCCTCAGTTATATCGCCATTTTTGCATGACTTGCGAAGTTCCTCGTTCCCGCTTCTTCTTATGTTTCTAATCGCTGTCTTACCCGCTTCAGCAAGTTTTTTAACCTGTTTACCCAGTTCTTTTCTGCGTTCGTCTGAAAGTTTAGGCACAGGTATCCTGATAACCGGTCCATCTGCGGAAGCCCTGAAACCCAGCTCCGATTTCACAATAGCCCGTACAATAGCATCCGATGTCGAAGGATCGAATGGCTGTATGACGATAAGCCTCGGCTCCGGTGCTGAAATACCTGCCACCTGCTTTATCGGATGCAGGCCTCCCCAGCATTCAACTTTTATATTATCGAGTACGGCGGGACTTGCTTTCCCGGTTCTTATGACAGCCATTTCCTTCTCGGCGCCATCAACAGCCTTTTTCATTCTGGATTTCTGATCGTTAAGAATTTTATCAATCATCGCTAATTCCCCCTATAAGGCTTCCAACTGACGGATCTTTGAAAATCCCGGTGATATTCTCCGGATTCCACACATCAAAAACACTGATAGGAAGCCCGGCATCCCGGCAAATGGCTATCGCCGCGGCATCCATTACTTTAAGATCCAACCTGAGTACATCCTGGTACGACAGTCTGCTGAATCGTTTTGCTGCCGGATTCAGTTCAGGATCAGAATCGTACACTCCGTCAACCTTGGTACCTTTCAGCAGCCTGGAACATCCCGTTTGAACGGCCCGCAATGCCGCGGCTGTATCGGTTGTAAGATACGCGTTTCCCGTACCGCCGGAGTATATAACTACGTATCCTTGATTCAGATATTCCAGCGCAGTTCCGGGAGAAAACGTTTCAAAAATACCTTCAACGGGTATAGCGGAAAGCACGGTGGCTTTGCCCCCGTGCTTTCTTAAGGCTTCTCTGAATGCGAGACCGTTGATAAGCGTGGCGAGCATTCCCATCTGATCGGCAGTGACCCTGTGAAA
>CAZOQQ010000114.1:0-7263 GCA_964582075.1 uncultured bacterium
AAGAAACAGTGTTGCTTACATGTTCAGCAGGGTGGGAAAAATAGTAATCGACGGAACGAAATACACTGAGGATCAGGTACTCGAAGCAGGTCTTGAAGCCGGTCTTGAAGATGTGCAGACGGTTGACGATATAATCATCGCTTCAACGGCCCCGTCGGATGTCTTTGATGTAAAGAGTGTTCTTGTGGATATGGGCGTAGTTCCCGAAAGCGCCGAACTCACGAAGGAGCCGGAAAATTATATAGTTTTGGGTGAGAAGGAAGCCAGAAAAACTATTGAACTCCTTGAGAAACTTGAAGATAACGATGATGTCCAGGCAATTCATACCAATTTCGAGATGCGGGAGGAATAATTGCCTGAATCCGGTCCGCTGGTTTATCTTGGTATAGATCCCGGACTTGGTACAACAGGATACGGAGTACTTTCTTTTAAGTCCGGTTCCATCGAACTTATTGACGGAGGTACAATAAAATCATCGGTAAAAGACCCGCTTCCGGACAGGCTTAACGAACTCTACAGCGGGCTTCTTGAAATTCTTGATAAATACAGTCCCGGAGTCATGGGGATGGAGAAGATCTACGCTCATTACAAACATCCGGAAACAGCGATAAAGATGGCACATGCCCGGGGAGTTCTGAGTCTTGCAGCGGTTCGAAGAAAGGTGCGTCTTGTCTCTCTTCCGGCAACAAGGGTGAAGAAGCTCATTACAGGGAACGGAAGGGCAAGCAAGGAGCAGGTATCAGCAATGGTCAGGCACCTCCTTGGTTTGAATGTCGAAATAAAGCCTGATGATCTTTCCGACGCTCTCGCCATTGCCATAGCAGCCTACGAAAGTGAAAAATATGATAGAAAGTATAAGAGGCTCAGTAGAAAGAACCGTTGATTCCACGATCCATCTGCGTATCGGTTCATTCGTGATTGCCATCCTGGCTCCCGGTTATTTTATCAGGAGCGTAGCGGCGGGGCAGCAGCTTGATGTTCCAGTGTACCTGCATCTGCAGCTTGAGGCTAACCGCGTGGTTCCGTTACTTGTGGGATTTCCCGAAACACGGGACAGGGAATTCTTCGAAAAATTCATCTCGGTATCAGGTGTTGGAGTAAAAGCGGCGATCAAAGCGCTTGAGAAGCCACCGCACATGATAGCTTCGGCAATAGCCTCAGAGGATTATGACTACCTTACAACCCTTCCGGGGATCGGGAAAAAGAGGGCCAGACAGATAGTGGCGGGTCTACAGGAACAGATGGCGAAAATGTACGGATCGGTTCCGTCCGGAGTAACCGTATCCGGAACAGGTGGTGAGGCTGTTGAAGTTCTCAGGCAGCTTGGCGTACCGCTGACTGAAGCGGAGAAACTTGTAGAGAAAGCCTGTGGTAAACTTGGTAATAATGCAGGGACATCCGTTATCGTTAAACACGCAATGAAGATCAGGAGCAGACATTGAGCAGAGAATCGATCATCTCCGGAGAAGCCCAGAGAAGTGATGAAACCGCCGATGAAAGCACGCTTTTATCTCTCCGGCCCGAAAGCCTCGGTGAATACATCGGCCAGGAAGCTGTAATACAGAAACTGACAATTGCCATAAAGGCCGCGCTGGGCAGAAGCGAACCGCTGGATCACATTCTGTTTCACGGTCCTCCCGGTCTTGGAAAAACCACACTTGCGCATATCGTTTCAAACGAAATGAATGCCGGGCTTATCTGTACTTCCGGACCTGCTCTTGAAAGGGCTGCCGACCTGGTGGGAATCCTGACCAATCTGCAGCAGGGTGATGTTCTGTTTATTGACGAGATTCACCGTCTTCCAAGGGTTGTTGAAGAGTATCTTTATCCCGCCATGGAGGATTTCGTAATCGATATAGTGCTTGATCCGGGTCCTCACGCCCGGACGGTAAGACTTGATCTTGCCGAATTCACCATCGTGGGTGCCACTACCCGAGCCGGTCTGATAACAGGTCCCCTCAGAAACCGCTTCGGCCTGTCATTACACATGCAGTTTTACAGAAAAAACGAGCTGGCGGAGATAATCAGAAGATCTTCACGTATACTTAACCTGGAAATAACCGACGGTGGAGCCGAAACCATAGCGCTGCGATCCCGTGGGACACCCAGGATATGCAACAGACTGCTCAAGAGGGTAAGAGATTTCGCGCAGGTTGAGGGCAGGGATGTGATTACAGAGGATGTCGCTGTTGAAGCGATGGATATTCATGATGTTGACGAGGCCGGTCTTGACAGCCTTGACAGAAAATACCTCAACGTGATTATCAGGCAGTACTCTGGAGGTCCCGTCGGAGTTGCCGCTCTGGCCGCGACTCTTAACGAGGAAAAGGATACGCTCATCGATGTTGTAGAGCCGTTTCTTCTTATTTCAGGGTTTCTGAACCGGACGAGCAGAGGAAGAATGACAACCGCCAAAGCTTACCGGCATCTGGGACTGAAGCGAAGTGAACAGGAGGAACTGCCGTTATGAACGAAAGCTCCGACCTTCTGCTGCACGTATGCTGTGCCCCATGCATGACAGTGGTTTACGAGCAGTTGAAACAGGAAGGTTTTAACATAGTCGCATATTTCTACAACCCCAACATTCATCCCTGGAAGGAAAGGGAAAGAAGGCTCAAAACACTTATCGAGTATACCGGCTCAATGCATATCGAACTGGAGATCGATGAGGAATACCCTCTGGAAAAGAACATAAGGATGCTTCTTGATGCGAAAAACAGGTGTTACGCATGTTTTGAAGACAGGTTGGTTACCACCGCCTTCAAAGCGGCGGAACTTGGAATTCAGTATTTTTCGACAACTCTTTCCGTTAGTCCCTATCAGAACCAGTCGTTTATAAAGTCTACCGGGAAAATCGCTGAGAAGAAGAGTGGGACGGAATTCATTTTCCGGGATTACAGGGAGTTTTACAAAGATTCGATCAGGCTTTCCAGGGAAGCGGAAATGTACAGGCAGCCTTACTGCGGCTGCGTTTTCAGCGAACGGGACAGATATCTTAAAATGAAATCCCCCGGACAAATCTGATTCCTGTTGTCAAGCAGCATAGTTACTTTACCGCAGGCAAACCGATGTATTTTTCAGATATGTACAGAAGTCATATGAGTTATGCGGTTATTTTACACATAAGACAGTTGACTTATGTGATATCTCCGCTATATTTGCTGTACGGGAGGTTGCTTTGTATAGAAAAGCTATTGAGGAACTGAAGAACTGGAAAGACAAAGCTGATAGAAAGCCGCTTATTCTTCGAGGAGCCAGGCAAACCGGCAAAACATGGCTGATGAAAGAATTCGGACGGACCTGTTATCAGCAATCTGCCTATATCAATTTTGATAATAATTCCCGCATGAAAACCCTGTTTAACAGTGACTTTGATACGGACAGACTGTTACTCGGGCTTCAGGTCGAAGCCGGGTGCTCAATTGTTCCCGGCCAAACTCTTATTCTTTTTGATGAGATACAGGAAGTGCCAAACGCACTGGCATCCTTAAAATATTTCAACGAGAATGCCCCGGAACATCATATCGTTGCGGCAGGATCATTTTTAGGGGTATCCCTGCATCCGGATACATCATTTCCAGTTGGAAAAGTAGAGTTTCTGAATATGTTTCCACTATCCTTTCCGGAGTTTATGCTGGCCACTGGAAATAAACCTTTGTATGACATCATAGATCAACTGGACTTCGAAATGGCTGGTGTATTTACCACGAAACTAACCGAACTTCTCAGGCAGTACTATGTTGTAGGAGGTATGCCCGAAGCGGTAAAGATATTTCTTCAGAAAAATGATTTTTCAGAAGCACAACTTGTTCAAAATCAGCTTCTTGCCGCGTACGAACATGAATTTTCAAAACACGTTCCCGGCAGAATTGTGCCTAGAATCAGGTCCGTCTGGAAAAGCCTGCCCTCGCAGCTTGCAAAAGAAAACAGGAAATTTGTTTTCGGACTTATTAAAAAAGGAGCCCGGGCCAGAGAGTACGAACTGGCGATTCAGTGGCTTATTGACAGTGGTCTGGTAAACAGAGTGGACAGAATTACTAAACCCGGCATTCCAATATCTGCTTACCGTGACAGTGCTGCATTCAAACTCTATGCTCTGGACGTGGGGTTGCTGTGTTCCATGAGCCAGCTGGAACCAAAGATGGTTCTGCAGGGCAATAGTCTTTTTGAAGAGTTCAAAGGAGCCTTAACTGAACAGTTTGTGTTACAGCAGCTTACAGCCAGCGCAGGTGCTTATCCTTCTTACTGGAGCGCTGACCGTTCAACAGGTGAAGTTGATTTTGTCATTCAGACAGATGGAATGGTGCTGCCTCTTGAAGTCAAGGCATCCGAGAACCTGCAGGCAAAAAGCCTGAAGAGCTTCTACCGTCGTTACTCACCGGCTAAAGCGTTTCGAACATCTCTTTCCGGCTACCGGGAAGAAGATTGGCTGATAAATATTCCGCTTTACGCTATTCACTCGTTTTCGAAAATAGTTAAGAATCTTCTCTGAATCCAAGTGATGCCAATGCCCCGGGGAGGAACAGATGTATCTGTTTTCAGCTATTGCAATGTTCTTACTTTACCGTAAGCATATCAGCGTTGACAACGGTTGATCTTTCGCAGTATCTGCATCTGTAAGTAACGGTGTCTTTATTTTCAAGGATGAAATGTTTTCTTGCCCCCAGTTTATTGGTTGCGCAGTTGGGGTTGGGACAGGACAGTATGTCCATTACTTCTGAAGGAAGTGTTATCAGCCTTTTCTCGGAGACTTTACCGTCTTTGATAATATTGATTGTGGCATCGGGTGCTATCAGGGCGATTTTGTCTGTTTCATCGTGCGAAAGTTCGCGGTTCTCAATCTTCAATATGTCTTTACCGCCAGGCTGTTTCTTCGATCGAAAGCCGATCCCGATGGTCATTATTCCCTCGTTCTCCAGCCCGAGTATGCGAACAACCTTAAGAGCCAGAGGGGTGGGTATATGATCTATTACTGTTCCGTTTTCGATGGAATAAACCTTGTAAGTTCTCATGTCAATCGAGCCCTCCGGTCACGAGGCCAAGCAGTGCCTGCCTTGTTGGAATGCCGTTGTGTGCCTGAATGAAATAGATTGCGTTCGGCATTAAATCAACCTCCTCGGCAATTTCATCTACTCTGGGAAGAGGGTGCATAACCCTTACATCCTTTCCCAGGAGTTCAATGGTTTCCGGTGTAATTCTGTATGTACCGGCTACCTTCCTGTATTCCTGAGGATCACCGAAACGTTCCTTCTGAATTCTTGTAACGTAAAGTATGTCAAGATTGTGATTTTCGGCTTCCTCAAGATCCGCAACACTTCTGTAGTTTATATTTCTGCTGTCCAGTTCCTTGAGTATATGTTCCGGCATCCGCAGGGAAGCCGGAGAGATAAACGTCAGCTCATTATCGAACAGCGCGAGAGCATGGGTGAGGGAGTGAACCGTTCTTCCATATTTGAGATCACCCATCATGCCTATTTTCAGAGAATTGAGCCGTCCGAACTGCTCGTTGATGGTGAAAAGATCAAGAAAAGTCTGCGTGGGATGCTGATTGGCCCCGTCACCGGCGTTAATGACAGGTGTGCCGGACAGTTCGGAAGCCATGCGTGCCGCCCCTTCAACGGGATGTCGAATCACTATGACATCGCAGTAACCGGCCACGGTTCTGATGGAATCGGCGAACGATTCTCCTTTGCTCTGAGAGGAAGCCTGGGGATTGGCAATGCCGAAAACGGATCCTCCGCTTTTGAACACTGCGGATTCAAAAGAGAGTCGGGTTCTGGTTGAAGGTTCGAAAAACAGTGTTGCCACCGTTTTCCCTTCAAGAAAGCCGGATGTTTTGCCATCCTTGACAAGTTTCGTAGTATTGAGAACCTTGGTGAGATCATCAAGTGACATATCCCTGATGGATACAATGCTTCTATCCTTGAACGATACCACTTCCTACCTTCTTTCCGCTTCAGGAAAGCGTCTGCCGCCTGATGACCTTAGACTGTTTCCATGGTTAAGTCCGGGTGTATATATACATCATACGGTCAACGATTGAAAAGGAGAAACAATGCCAGATCTTACCGACAGGTTCCTGAGATATGTTCGAATCAATACCACTTCCGATCCAGTATCTACCACATCGCCTTCTTCAGGGAGGCAGCTGGAATTCCTGCGCACGCTTGAGGGCGAACTCCGGGAAATAGGAATGGTTGATATTGAACTCGATGAGAAGGGTACGCTGTACGCCTCTCTTCCAGGGAAGGGGTCCGGTGAAACCGTTATCGGTCTTCTTGCCCATGTGGACACTTCTCCGGAAGCACCAGGCGAAAATGTTAAACCCGTTCTTCATCCTGGCTGGGATGGAAACCCTATTGAGCTTTCCCCGGGAATTGTAATTGAACCTTCGGAAACGGTTGATATGCTCCGTTATGTTGGAGATACGATTATTACTTCAGACGGATCTACACTCCTCGGTGCTGATGATAAGGCCGGCGTTGCCATCATCATGGAAACACTCCGGACTTTGATAAACGATGATGGAATACCCAGGCCCCCCTTGAGGGTAGCGTTTACAACCGATGAAGAGGTGGGAAGGGGTATGGATAATTTTGACGCAGTGAGATTCGGTGCCGAATTTGCCTATACGGTTGATGGGGGTCCTGCGGGAAAAGTAGATACGCAGACGTTCAATGCCTGGTCGGCGAACTGGAACGTGAAAGGCAGAGAAGTTCATCCGGGAAGCGCCAGGGGAATAATGGTGAATGCGGTAAGAATACTGGCTGACATAGTTTCATCGCTGGTTCCTGAAGAAATGCCCGAGAACAGCTCGGGGGATGAAGGCTATTACTACCCCCTTTCCTTTTCATCCGTAACCTCGGAAGGGAACCTTAAAATGATTCTGCGGGATTTTACCGTGGAAGGAATGGAGTCCAGGATTGAAGCGATGAGGAACCTTGAAAACTGGATCAGGGGGAAATACCCCGGAGCTGACATATCTCTTGAGATGTCCGAACAGTACAAAAATCCAAGGGAAATACTGAAAAAGGACAGGAGGGCGGTCGAATTCGCTCTCGCTGGAACGGAGGCAGCCGGGCTGGAGTCTGAGGAGAGTTCCATACGAGGTGGCACCGACGGGTCGAGATTGTCTTTCATGGGAATCCCCACTGTTAACCTTCCGACGGGAGGGGAGCTGTTTCACTCCAGGAAAGAATGGATTGCCGTAAAAGGGCTTGAACTGTCCGGCAGGATTGTTCTTGAGACATTGAAAATATGGGG
>CAZOQQ010000115.1:0-7262 GCA_964582075.1 uncultured bacterium
TATCGCGATTGTAACCATTGAATATGTCAGAACAGGTTTTTTCCCGGTTTTCTTAATACGCTTGCATTTGGGTCTATCCGCATCATCCATGACTTTGAATACCGGTTTGATGTTTCCCATTTTTTCCGAAAGAACAGTCAGGTTGGGAAATCGGCTGTCAGCCTCCGGTGAAACCATGTTCTCCAGCAGTTCGAATATATCTTTGGATAATCCGTTCCACGCTTCAACCTGGACACTGCGGCTGTCACTTCCGGCTATAAGCCTGAACATGAAAAGACCGAGGGCGTAAACATCACTTCTGGGATCATCGGCACTTCTCCCGATGGCCTCCGGCGGGGAGAAAGGAGTATCCGGAATACCCCTCGCGCCACCAAGGATGTAATGCTGTCCGGTTACCGTTCTGAGAACATTCTCAGGCCCGAGGTAACCTATCCTGTACCCCTCATCATGAATTGCCCTTACTACCTTCAGCACATCCTTACAGATTCTCAGAGCAACGCTCTCGGAGAATCTTCCGTTTCGCACAAGCGTTTCAAGATACAGCTCCCCAAAATCAGGAATTGTAAAAAGAAGGATGCTGATTTCGCTGTCATTTCCGGGATGAATCTGTGAATCAGCAAGCAGGACACCGTCAACCTCCGGCCAGTCTTCGGGAAGCAGACCACCGGAAAACCCCCTGCTTATCTCTACCAATACGGGTCTTCCATCGATAGATACTCTCGCGAGGAGATAATTCTCTTCCTCGAGAATTACCTTTCCACCCTCGGCAACGGTTGAGAGCAGGTCAGAAAGCATGTCCATCCGTAGAATAGTTGGGAGCTTCCTTCGTTATCATAACATCGTGAGCGTGGCTCTCCCGGAAACCCGCAGAAGTGATTCTTACAGCACGCGCTTTGGTTGACAATTCCCCTATTGTGCGGCTTCCAATATAACCCATACCCTGTCTCAGGCCCCCGATAAGCTGGTTCAGATAATCAATAAGAGGACCTTTGAATGGAACCATTCCCTCAATACCTTCCGGAACGTACTTTTTTTCGGTTCTGTCGTCCTGGAAATATCTATCCGCACTGCCCTGTCTCATCGCTCCCAGAGAGCCCATTCCACGGTATATTTTGTACTTCCTTCCCTTATAGATTGTCGTGTCTCCGGGGCTTTCGGATATTCCGGCAAGAAGGCTTCCAATCATAACGGAAGAGGCTCCGGCAGCCAGGGCTTTAACAATATCTCCCGAATATTTGATGCCCCCGTCTGCGATTACCGGAACATTGTAACTGGAAGCAGCCCTGGCACATTCATGAACAGCTGTAACCTGTGGGCATCCAACGCCGGCTATTATTCTTGTGGTGCAGATAGATCCGGGACCAATTCCGACTTTGATTCCATCTGCGCCGGCCTTTATCAGATCAACAGCAGCGTCAGCGGTGACAATATTACCAGCCACGATTGCAATATCCGGGAATTCCTTCTTAAGGGTTGATACGGTATCGATTACTTTTACGGAATGCCCGTGAGCCGTATCTATGAAAATGCAGTCAACACCTGCTTCCACCAGCATCCGCGACCGTAAGACAGCATTTTCCCCTATACTGACAGCCGCTCCAACCCTGAGACGACCGGACGCATCTTTGCACGCGTTCGGGTAATTAATGGCGTTGTGAATATCTTTCACGGTTATTAAACCAATAAGACGCTGTCTGTCGCTGACGAGAGGAAGTTTTTCGAGCCTGTGCTGCCGGAGCAGGATAAGTGCCTCCTCCAGGTTGGTATCGGGAGGAGCCGTGATCAAATTTTCCCATGGGGTCATCAATTCCCTGACAGGGGTTGAAATATCAGCCTCGAACTGATAATCCCTGTTGGTCAGCATTCCAGCAAGCCTGCCGTTTTCCAGAACGGGAAAACCGGAAACTCCGTGCTTCCTTGACAGATCAAGCGCGTCCGCAATAACGGCATCGATCTCAAGAGTGACCGGATCAACTATAACGCCGCTCTCCGCTCTTTTAACACGTCTGACATGCTCCGCCTGACCGGTCGGTGAGAGGTTCTTATGAATTACTCCCATTCCTCCCTCCTGTGCCAGAGCTATTGCCATTTCAGCTTCTGTTACGGTATCCATGGCTGCACTCAGAACGGGAATATTCAGGACTATGTCTCTGGCCAGCCTGGTTTCAAGACTGGCTTCTGAAGGCAGTATTTCTGATCGACCTGGAAGGAGAAGAATATCATCGTAAGTAAGAGCTTCTCTGCTGTTGGAAAGTTCCATATTCAGATCTCCGTTCAGAAATTATCTGCTATTAATCACACCAGTAGATGAACCTGCCGCACGAAGGACATGTATCTACATGATCATTTCTACCCGAAGACGCGAAGTACGCTGTTGGCAGCTGAGTTAAACAGCCGCTGCATCGATGATTGACAACAGGCACCACGGCATTGCCATAATAACCGGCTAACTGGTTATACAGGTCCAGATGCTTTCTTTGAATGGTTGAAGCCAGTTTCTTCCTCATCTTCTGCAGTTCGGTTGAAGCAGAATCGGGAGATAATCCGAGTTTTTTTTCCTGTTTGTTGATATCCTTGTTCGCCAGATCGGATATCATAATATCAAGATCATGAAGACTGATCAATTTTTCGAGTTCCCTATTCATCCCCGGAGTTCCCGTCATAGTTGAATTTAAGTATTGAAGCACCCTCGGATGGTGATTTTGCCGCGAGGATTTTTTCCGCACCCCCGGATTTGAGTATTTTCGCAAGGTGTTTCACAAGTTCCATATGTTCAGTCGGACCGGACGGTTTAACGGGCGAGATAAAAAGCACGATAATACTGATCTTCTTTTTCGGCCATGGAATTCCTTCAACTGATTTCCCGACAACGATCATGAAATCATCGACCAGTATGCTTCTGCAGTGCGGCATGGCAATGCCTTCATGTACGACTGTAGGTTCTGCCAGTTCTCTTGTTTCAAGAGCGTTCTGAAGCAGATTCTCAGTAGTTTTCTGAAAGGAAAATTCTTTTAATAATTCTGCAATAGCATCTTCACGGTTCTTTGAAGACATATTCCATATACAAAAGCACTGTCTATCCAAGTAGACCTCCCATTACACATGGTCGTTAATATAAAATTTGTTTATCGTCCTGCAAGTGCCATACTAATCCTGTGAGGTGAAAATTGTCAGAATTAACGGTGGAAATTTCTTTTCCCGAAGAATCGTGTGCCCTGGTGATCAGCAACAACACTATCAGTAAAATATCGAACGAATTATCGCGTCTTCTGGATCGTGTACCTGCAGATCGCGATTCCGTGTTGAACGCGATTTCTACCCAGGAAGACGGTACGCTTCCCGTACTGCTGGATAATCAGATCTGGCTTTCCTCTTCCGTATCAGCAGGAACCAGCAGATTAGTACTTTTAAAAAACCCTTCAAAACTTGAACTGGAGGAGTGGCTTGAAATCATCCAGGGTGGGAAACCGGGAATCATGACCAACGGTTCCGGAAAGATCTTCGCGATGACGGAATCAGCCAACCAGCTTTTCGCAGGAAACAAAACTTCATCCCTGGAAGATATTCTTGACAGTGTCTCAATGACCGCTTTTTTGTCAGCCAGCTCCAAATGTCTGTCCGGAAAACAGACAAGGGATTTTTCTGTCCTGACAAAGAAGGAACAGAAGAACAGGAAATCGCTGGTAATCTCTCTGAGAAAGCTGGATGTTAACGGCGAACTTCTCATAGCGGCATTTTCATCCCCATCCATGGCCATGAGTACATTCGAGCGTGATGATTCAAAATTCATGAGCATCCTGTTCTCTGTTATACCAATACCCGCGATCAAGATCGATGAGAAAGGTATAATTGTTGCCATCAACACTCACGCCACCCATTTTGTTTCACAAAGCTACGTACCGGATCCTCTTGGAACACACTTCATTGACTGGGTTGTTGACAGTGACAGGGAAAGAATTGCTTCGCTCTGCGCGAACAGACTTAACGCCCTGATATCACCACTGCAGTTCAGAGCGGGAATATCACTATCGGAAAATGTAATACAACATTTCGAGATGACATGCCTGCTTATGCGGGACAGGGAAAACTTACTGGTATTTCTTCTACCGGTTAATGAAATCGAAGGTTCCAATCCGATTACGAACCAGGTAATAAGCGAACTGTCAGATATCCTTCGTGACAAGGGTGAAGAAAGAGGAACCGCGCGGGACATTCTGGAATTCCTGAGAACAGGCACCGGAGCAAGAGGAGCCATGTACGTTTCAAAATCAAGGAGAATAACCGTAGGTGAGGCTGCTCTGCCCGCAAGTGAAACACAACCCAAGGCACAAAATACATCTTTCTGGACCGATGATCAATTCGGGCGCAACCTGACGATTCCAGTTAAGCAGAAAGCCGACCGGGCGTACGTTAAGATCACGGGAGTATTTTCACGTGGATCCGCCCCTCTTGGAAAACTCATACTTAACCTTGCACCTGTACTGGCCGAATACCTGCAGTCAAGCCAGTACGTTCAGGGAATGATGAAACTGCTCAACGCGATACAGTTTTTCATGACATTGCTTCAGGAACGTGAAAGAAATGTCCAGAGCGTACTTAAAGAGATCGGCTCCATAGTAGGCGCGGATTACCTCGTTATTCATACGATAAGCTCCAAGGAGCCGATTCTGAACTACCTTGAATCCGTAGGAACAACATCAAAACCCGGTATATTGCAGATCGAGATTCCATCCATCACTTCGTGGGCATACACACATTCGGAGATCTGCTACGTACCGGATACAGCGGTTGACCAGAGATTCTCTCCCATTTTCCTCTCTTCCAGAAGCGAGCTGGGCATACCCCTGGTATGCGACGGCAAAACCATGGGAACATTGACTATAGGCTGCACACGAAGGGATGCTTTCGGATACCCCCTGGGAGGTTTCCTTCAAACAATCGGTTCTGCTCTTTCACTGTGGTTGTTCAAAGACAGCAGGATGATTAAGGATGAAACAATAATCAAACTGAAGGATAAATCAGGTGAAATAATTCAAGGGATGGATGATCTTCTGATGAGCCTGTCTTACCGTATGAGAGCCCCTGTCACCACTCTCAGAGGCCATACCGATCTTCTGCTTTCAGAGAAACTGGGAAGGCTTTCAAATGAACAGAAGTATTCACTCAACTCTATGAATACTGCTCTGATTGACCTCGTGGAATACGCGGAAAGGTTGCTGAATTTCATGAAAATCGAGTTGAGTGAGGAAAACCTGGATACCTCATGGGCCAATCCATCCGATGTGGTAACTTCCCTCCTTCCCGCTCTTTCGGAAAAGGGAAAAAGCCAGAATGTTACCGTAAGCGCAGAACTTCCCGCCGAACCCTTCACGGCATCCTTCGACCGCTCCAGGCTGGAACAGATAATCGGTAATCTTGTTAACAATGCCATACAGTACAACAGACCTGACGGTTCGGTGAGGATCGAAGTCAGACTGGATGGAACAAATTACTGGATACTTGAGGTCTACAACACGGGAGAAGGGGTCGCTTCCGTGGATCTTCCAAACCTGTTTGACCGATTCTTCACGGGCAGCGAGCCCGCCAGGAAAACAGCCGGACTTGGCATTGGTCTAACTATCGTAAAGAGTTTCGCGCTGCAGATGGGTGGTACAGTCAGTGTTCGAAGCAAGCCCGGGTACGGTACCTGGTTTACAGTTCGGCTTCCAGTGTCCTGATGAACATGAAAAGGCTGACCCTGTCGAATCTGCGATACGTGCTTCCTCCCGGGTTAATCGCTCAGAAACCTCTTGATATCAGGTCAGCCAGCAGGCTACTTGCAGTTGATATGGATAACGGCAGCTTTGAGGATACTTCCTTCGATAAACTCGATAAATTGCTGCGTCCAGGTGATCTGCTGGTTCTGAACAATACAAAAGTTTTCAGGGCACGACTTTCCTGCAGAAAAACGGAAACGGGCGGTAAAGCGGAAATATTCCTTTTGAAAGAATTGGAAGAACATACCTGGAAGGTAATTATCCGTCCGGGCAGGACAGCAAAACCGGAAATGCGACTTGATTGTGGAAACGGCCTTTATTGTGTCGTTACAAAACGTCTGAACCAGGGAAGGGCTATAGTAAGGTTCGAATCGGCGGGAGATACTGGAAAAAAAATAAAAGAAACAGCACAGGTTCCTTTGCCGCCGTACATAAAACGGGATCCTGAAGAACTGGATAATACCAGGTATCAAACGGTTTTCGCATCGGAGACAGGCGCGGTAGCAGCCCCCACGGCAGGGCTTCATTTCACTCCTGCTCTTCTTGATAACCTGAAGAATTCCGGTATAGACAATGTCCATGTAACTTTGCATGTCGGACCGGGTACCTTTCAGCCACTTCGGCTGGAAACACTGGAAGAAAACACACTGGAACCGGAAGAGTATCATATCCCGGAGGAGAGTCTTTCGATAATAAGAAAAACAAAACGCGCCGGAGGAAGAATAATCGCCGTGGGAACAACTACCACAAGACTTCTTGAGTCTATCGATATCGAAACCAGAGGTCCTATATCGGGGGAAACAGAAATCTTTATATTCCCCCCGTACAAGTTCAGGAACGTGGATGCCCTGATAACGAATTTCCACCTTCCGGAAAGTTCTCTTTTATCTCTCGTCGCTGCATTCATGGGATACGAGTTAATGATGAAGGTATATCAGCATGCCATCGAAGAATCGTATCGTTTCTACAGTTACGGAGACGCGATGCTGATCGAAAAGGAGTCCGGTAAATGACGGTCACAGCAAAAAAATATGCCCTGTTCAACAGAATATCACCCAAAGTCAGAAGTCTGATCGGACTGTACGTACTTGAAATTATCGTAATACTTTCCTGGACACTTCTTATTGATGCCGTCTTCGAACTTCTTTCGGGACACTGGATTGTACTCCTGCCGGTAAGCTATTTCCTGGCGGTGACAATGCTCGCATGGCTGGAACAGACGAGAACCGGTGTCGGAGGACAGTCTCCTCTTGAAGCCTTCGGTCTCGCGGAAATCAGTTATACCGGTCTGAAACCTTCGGAGTGGCAAACCCTTGGAAGGCTGCTGGCAACCATCCCCCTTCTCCTGTTCCTGGTCCTGGGGCGTGTAACACGCACCGGGAAGAATATTCTCCAGCTGATCTCAGGAACAAAAATCGTTCCTCTTGATGACGACATGGATCCGAGGCCGGCGAAAGAAATAACCGAAAACAGAAGAAAAGCTTTTTTGAAGGTTGTGTCTTATAC
>CAZOQQ010000116.1:0-7242 GCA_964582075.1 uncultured bacterium
CCTGCAGGTATATCATCGAACAGGTACTCCCCTGCCCTTACGTCCGCAATGTTTACAGCAGCATCTCCCCCGCCACCGGTTCTGCTTACCTGTAATTTCAGGTTTGCCGATGATGAACCGGTAATTCTTCCGCTGATCGAACCCGGCTCATCCCCCCATAGTGTTGAGAATGCCCATGTAAAGGGAGTCTTCAGAGTATCTCCCCAAAGTGTTGAAAGGCCGGGAAGCAGTTCGAACCTGTACTGCTGCTCGCCTGTGAGCTGATGTTCAGGGTAAAAAGTAAAAGACCTTCCATCAACCACAGTTAATGTTCCTTGAACAACCAGGTTGTCAGTTACCCTTTTAAGCGTGAATCTATCTTCGAGGGAATCCGGGTCTATCCAGTAGTTGAACGAAATCCTGAACGGACCGGCAGGATCGGCGTTATCAGCTCCGGGAGGCGGATAGTACGATCTTATCCTGAGAGTGTCCTCGGGTATGGAGTCCAGACCGAAGAATTCCATGGAATCCGGTCGCGAAGGATTTAGGATAAGGTCTTCCACGCCGGTTATACGCGCTGAAATGAGCGCATCGGGTATTTTACAGGTTTCAAGAACAACGGAATTGCCCGAAAAACCACCCGGTACCCAGAAGCCGTTAACGGGAATATCATTTCCGACGCTATCCTCCAGAATCACTTCCCCGTTACCGAAAGATTCACAGGATACTTCTTCGTTGAAAAACAGCTCGACATGGTAACTGTCCAGCGCAGTTATCTCCGTCAGAACCGGGCCCAGCGTATCCACAACGGTCATAATGGCATCCATCGTAACGCTGTCATTCGCAGCAAGCGCAAATGAAGTGTCGATTCCGGCTTCCAGCTGTGAATTCCAGTCGTATGACCTGTCCCTGTCTTCGTAACAGAGCAATCTATAAGTTCCCGGTCCCAGCCATTTTATCCATGCTGTGCCGGTTGAATCGGGTGATGTTCTGCGAACCAGGGTTGAATCACTGTAAAGCTCCACAAGCGTGATCGACGAGAGGTTGCCGCCTCCCTGCTTCGTCATCGCGACAACCAGCTGTCCTGCCGGGAGAGAATCTGCGGAGCTGTAGACCAGATCTTCAGTAATACCCGACTGATTTCCATGCCTGTCCTGAATCTCCCGGGGCAGATGAATTACAAGTGGCTCAGATCCTGGAGGTGACTCGAGTTTAACCTTAATAGTTGAACCGCTTACATCGAGACTGTATTCCACCGCGGGGTAAATAAATACGGTGACAGAAGCTTCTTCAAGCCTTTCAGTCCAGTCAATGGTAATTTCACGCAGATCCGTGTATCCAGCTCCTGGTGAGGGTGAAATTGATGTTATTTCAGGCGGGGTTTTATCTTCGGGACCTCCGTCAGGTGCGGCCATCTTCGCGCACGCGCTTAGAAATAACAGCGTGAACAGTGGAAATAAAGTGAATTTCACTCTATACTCTACTCGAAGATTTTCTTCGAAGTAATCCGGCTTTCTTGTAGAACACGGATGCTTCCGAATCCCTTTTCAGTTTTTCCAGCACTATCGCGAGTTCAACAAGATAATCCGGTTCACCGGGGACAAGTTCAAGTGCTGTTCGCAGAAAATTCTCTGCTGAATCAGGTTTTCCGGTAAGATTAAGACACTTGCCGATGTAGAAGTAAGCCGGAGCGCACTCAGGGTCCTGTTCTGTTACACTCTTCAATATGTCCATGGCCTCATTGTACAGACCATTCCGCAGTTTGAAAACTCCTTTCAGAAATTCCATCTCGGTTCCGCTGATATTCTTCTTTTCGGCTTCCTTTTCCCAGTCGCTGTTCCTGAGCTTCAGGAGCTGCATAATACGCGCGGTATGATTCGATCGAGCAGTATCGCTGGAAACCGCTTCTTCAATGGACTCTTCATCTCCTTCTGAATGTACCGTCTTTGCTTTTTCGGATACGATACTCTCATTCATGAGATCCTCAATATCAGCCAGTTCTTTCTGTTCCTCTTTTTTCTCCTTTTCACCGGCGAAGAGAGCCATCTGTCTGCCGGTAAACTTGTCATTAATGAGATGGTCGAACATCTCTTTCTGAACCTTGCTGTCCATGACCCGGATAATCGGTCGAAGCTGGAATTCACTGATATCATCTGTCAGCAGGAGTTTCCGCCTCATTTCAATCGGAAGTTTAAGAAGGTTGAGTATCTGGGTAATCCTGGCTCTTGAATACCCCATAAGCTCCGAAAGCCTGCTCCTGTTCTCGCATAACCCGTTGCGAAGAAGAGCGTCGAACAACAGAGCTTCCTCCGAACAGTTCTTAATGGATTCATGCGCAAGAGATATGTGAACGTTACTGTGAACTACCAGTACCTTCAAAGTGAACTGGCCTTTCGCGGCAGCCTTCCAGAAACATCTGTGATGGGCCAGCAGAGTGTATTCCTTCGCGTCGTCCAGTGAAATTTCATCGTTCTCGTGTTTTTCCTTGATCAATACAGGCGGGACGTAGGATTCGTTCTGATGAAGTTCGGGGTTCCATTCATCCGGAGGTTCAATGAAATTTATACTGTCTATCTTCACCTCTTCCAGCAGCATGTGTTCAATGATATCTCCTGATTCCCTCTTTTTATCCATCAGAATTCTCCTCCAAACAGTAATTTTTCTATGTAATCCGGGTCATCGTTCTCAACCCAGATAATTCCATCAATACGTTTGAACATGTTCTTCTGTCTTCTCACAAGATGCCATGTATTCAAGGCAATAGCGTCTACTGTATCCTCTACGGTAGTTAAATTCCCTTCGAGAAAATCAAGAACTTCGGTGTATCCTATTGTTTCTCCCAGGATACTATCCCTTTTCCAGCCTTTACTCAACAAGGATTGCACTTCATCTATCAATCCCTGCCTGATCATGTTTTCAGCCCTTGACCTTATTCTTCTGCGATGTTCTTCTTCGGGTACGGAAATACCTGCTATTCTGAATTTACGCCTCAGCATCGGATCCCCTCCCTTTCGGAGGGATGACGGTGCTTCCCCTGTCAGAAAGTACAGCTCAAGCGCCCTGATTTGTCTTCTAATATCTCTGTTCCCTGTAACCTCTGCGGTTTCCGGGTCTACCCTTTCAAGTAAACGGTGAAGTACACCGGGAATTTCCTCCTCGAGAATCATCAAGCCCTCTCTCACACCCTCGCACTTCGAAGGCATGGAATCAAGACTTCCGGTCAAAGCCATCAGGTACAGTGCGGTTCCCCCCGCAACAAGCGGTTTCACGTTCCTGTTTCTGATTTCATGAATCAGTTTCCAGGCTCTATTTGAGAACATTCCCGCGGAGAAGGTTTCATCGAGTTCTATCTCATCAATGAGATGATGGGTAAGAATAGACTGTTCCTCCCTGTCCGGTTTCGCTGTTCCTATATCCATTCCACGGTAAATCTGCCTGGAGTCAGCGCTGATTACTTCGAATTCATGTCTGCGCCTCAGTTCGAGCAGGATTTCGGTCTTTCCTGAAGCCGTACATCCTGTAAGAACAGGTACAAAAGCGCTATCTTCCAAATTTCTCACCAAGTTCTTTGAATGATATCTCTATCAGAGTAGGTCTACCGTGTGGACAGTGAAAAGGATCCGATGTGGAAAACAGCTGATCCACAAGGTGCCTTGTTTCCACTTGCGAAAGAGAATCGCCGAATTTCACCGCGCCGGCGCAGGCAGCAGCGGCGGCAACCCTTTCGCGCACCGGCATATCATCGTTCTCCGGGTTCTGAAGCGATCTGAGTATTTCTCTCAGCGCGCTGATTCCATGAAATGTTCCCGGGGGAACGGCGGTAAGAACAAGTGTATCGCCTTCAATGTGAAAGTCAAAACCCGACTTTTTTAAAACACTGCTGTAATCCTGAAGGCGTTCCCTTTCCGCCGCGTCCAGCTTTATGTTCTCCGGGAGAAGAAGATTCTGCTGCCCGGATTCCATGTCACTGTTCATGGACTTAAGCACCGTTTCAAATAAAATCCTCTCGTGAGCGGCGTGCTGATCTATAAGAACTATCCCCTTATCCGTGGAAGTTACCAGGTACGATCTGCCTATCTGTACTATGGGAAAATCCTGCTCGTTCTTCGCTGTTGCAACTGCGGGAGCCTGAACCTGAAGGGCGGCGTTGAAGAGATCGTCCGCGTTAATCTTCTTGTCATAAGTATCGTATGTTGCACCAGCTGAGTATTTTCCGGAAACAACAGTGGACATGGCATCTTTTCTGGTTTCCGGAAGCTTCCCCAGTGCGGATTCGACGGCATCCCTGATGGTTGACGGCTTTCTGAACCTTACTTCCCGCTTCGCGGGATGCACGTTGACATCAACCTCTTCAGACGGCACTGAAACACTGCAGTAAAGAAGTGGATAACCTGCCGGACCGGCGATGGCCGAATCCACGGGACCGGAAACCAGACCGGTATAAACCATTCTTCCGTTTACCAGTATATACTGATGGGATTTCCTGTTCCAGCGATTGTCCGGAAACCAGATGAGTTTAACCGACGTTTTTCCAGAATGTCCCTCGGCCTCAACGTATCTGGTATCATCAGGCATCCCGTATCTGGAACGCAGCCTTTCGGGAATTGACTGGTTCGAAGATAATCGAAACAGTTCGCTGCCATTATGAATCAATCTGAAAGTAACATCTTTCCTCGCGAGAGCGCATCCGGTAAGGTATTTCTCGACCCAGATCAATTCAGTGGCCTGGCTCCTGAGGAAATGTCTTCTTGCGGGTTGATTGTAGAACAATCCCTCGGCGGTAATTGTAGTTCCCCTTGTTCTGGCAGCGGGAGATACATCCCTGAGTACCCCGCCGTCCATTCTCATTCTCCATCCCTCATTCCCATCTGAAGTAACTATGGATAAGTGAGTTACCGCAGCTATACTGGGAAGAGCCTCACCCCTGAATCCAAGTGTGGAAAATGTCTTTAAATCGCTTCTGGATGAGATTTTACTTGTAGCGTGCCTCTGGACGGAAAGAAGTAAATCATGCCTGTTCATTCCAGTGCCATTGTCCCTTACGATAATGGACTTTCTTCCACCCTGTTCCAGTTCCACTGTGATTTCAGTGGCACCCGCGTCCAGCGCGTTTTCTACGAGTTCCTTCGCGACCGACGCAGGTCTTTCAACCACTTCGCCCGCAGCGATGAGATTAATAACGGTATCCGGAAGAACACGTATTTGAGACAAAAGCACCCTTTCAGGAAAATGGTGCCGGGAGAGGGACTCGAACCCTCACGCTCTAAAAGAGCAACGGATTTTAAGTCCGTTGTGTCTGCCAATTCCACCACCCCGGCATTTGTTAACGCAGAATATACCAAAGACTGGATGAGTGTACAAAGGGAATCACCCGCCAGACCATCTGCAGAGTATTTAGCTTGAAATTACGAAGCTGGAGGAATGTATCTGCACAAGTACGACAGAGTTCATCAAAACCTTCTTGAAGCATTTACCTGATACAATTCTGTAAAAGCAACAAAAACTGATTGAAATCATCAGTTCAAACAGTTAAATTAAAGTTTGTGACGAATGCGGGCAAGGAAAGACACGGGTTAAGTAAATACTTTAATACTTAATAATATCGATAATTATCACCTTCGAATAATCATCCGGATTCTGATCGAAAGCAAGAATCCTGTTCTCTCCAAACACCATTCTCCAGTTGTGAGCTTCTGCAGGAAGTTCAGTCGATACTGTGTAAAGATGACTGCCGCTGATATTGTATACTTCGAATACTGGAGATGATCCTTCTCCCCTTCCGGTGGCAACCCATAATCTCTGCAATTGATCAACGTACAACCCGGTTATTGCATATCTCACCGGATCAGGTTCCCATTGAGCAAGCATTCTTCTTGTATCTCTATTATCAAATCCAGGTGTATCTATTACATAGCCCATGTGTTCACCGGCAATTTCCTCAGGAGTTTTATTCATTCTGGTGTAAGGTTCTGTAAAATTGAAGAGAGTGTCGCCATTGGGAGTAAATCCCAGTATCCGGTATTCATCCTGTGAAAATGGAGAGTAGAATACGTTGCCTTCCGAATCACTACAGGAAACAACCCGGTGCGTCTCTGCATATCCATCACTGTCAATCCTGCTGTATTTAGAATAATAGACGATATCCGGCTCCGGTGAATCCGACCAGGATCCTAATCGAGATCCTATGTAGATACCGTCATCTTCTCTGATGTAATGTAACTGCAAACCTGCAACAGAACTGTCTTTCCCTGCCCTGACCGTTTCAGGAGGCTGAGGTATAAATCCAACAATTTCCCTCTTAAAACCGAAAAGAGAATCGAAGAATACTATTTTGTATTGCATATGATCAACCACAGCGATATCACCATTGGATAGAATGGCTATTGAAGAAGGTTCGTTGAATTCACCAGGGCCGTTCCCGGTATTTCCCGTACTGAAGAGGAATCCTCCATCCTTAGTGAATACAGATATTCTATTCCTGACTACATCAAGGAGTGCAATTCTTCCATCCGGCATGAATGCCGCATCTATAATTGCTCCGAAAACGTAATTGGAATCACCCAGTTCTATTCCAATAGTATCCGCTATAACCAGCTTTATTGTGGATTCATCCCTGTTTATTTCTGTGATATTATCGGTTTCATCAGCACAGGATAATGACGTTAACAGAATCGATGAGAATAGAATGCTGATAGCTTGAACCTTGCGATTTGACATCAATAAGCTCTTTTCTACAGTTAAAGTGTTTAACTCCTATTACGAGGATAGTTCAAAACAGGACGCATCTATGGTTAACATCTATCTGTATACTGTTGGCTCCAAGACCCATGGAAAACTAAGTGAGAATTCGATCCAGTCTATCGAACAAATAACTGTTCAAAACCTCCTCACAAGGCTACGTCCGTCACTTATCCATTCCGGTGCCATCTTCTCGAGATAATCGTCTCCATCCCATCTTCTGCGTGAAATGGCTGCTATATCGTTTAAATCCTTAATCGTCGCCTTTTTTATTCTCAGTTCCGGCATATATAGCTCCCGCATGATGTTAAATCTCAATTATGCAGTATATTACCGATTATCAGTTTCGGAGCAAGCATGCTTCTCTTCAGAATAGACACAGTTTCAGGAAATGGATGTATTCAATTGCCAAGAGAATATTCAATCGAACGCCTCCGTAATATCGGGATAATGGCGCATATTGATGCCGGTAAAACAACTGTATCCGAGAGGATACTCTTCTACACCGGCAAATCACATAGAATG
>CAZOQQ010000117.1:0-1488 GCA_964582075.1 uncultured bacterium
TGACCGGCACGATGTAGTAAGACATCCTCTGGTCAGGAGGATTATTTCAGCTTTCAATCGTAATTCTGACGGGAGCGGGAAGGTGTCCGATGAAAATTGATGTATTGTTAAGCACTCACGGAATTATACTTGTACAATGAAAATCAGGAATTTACTTATCGGCAGCTTTGTTGCTGTTGTATTCATTACGACATTCTTTATTTTTTTCATGCCGGATCATCGTATTATTGACCTTAATCTGAGTATAGGGCAGACTTTTCCCGATGATATCGTAGCTCCTTTTGATTTCAGCCTTCCATACAACGAGCAGGAATTCGACAGTATCAGCCAGGAGATGATTGAATCGATTCCAATCCACCTGAAGTACGATAACACCGTCTGGCAAGCCCTGCGAACCGGGCTTTACCCGCTTCTGCTTCTGGCTACCCGCGATTCCTCTTTCTCTCGCGGAATGGTTGACGAACTATCTTCAATTTACGAAGTCGGCGTATTTGATCTTGATCATGTACGTGAATATTACGATGGTGAGCAGGTCGTTCTAGAGGATTTCTCAGGTACCGAAGATCGGCAGCTTTTCGATTTGAACGAAATAGAAGATGTAAAAGAAACCCTTGAGATAAGATTGGGAAGATGGAACATTACCGACACCGATCTCTACGATATTTCAAACATTCTTCGTCCTAATCTCATCGTGGATGACTCCTCAAGACAGGCGGAAGCGGAAATCGCAATAGCCGGATTCAGTGATATCGATACGACAATATATGCTGGAAGTGTTCTTTTGAAAGCTAACGAACCGGTGACTTTCAGAACCATCGAATACCTTGACCGACTGAAAAGTACTTCTCTGGAAAAGCACTTCTTCAAAAATACTGCCGGTTTAGTACTGCTCGTTATTTTAATTACGGGACTGATCTTTTTCTACATTCATGATATCATGCCGGATACCTGGGGGGCACCAAACCGGTTTCTTCTGATTGGCCTTATATGGACGATATCGCTTGCCGCTACAGGAACTTTCTGGCTGGCATTGAAGAGCAGTACGGGTTATCCATACTTCACTTTCATCACTTTCGGAGCCGCAATGACCAGTATCTTCTTTCATAGAAGGCACGCGGTATTTTTTGTTCTGGCTTTTTCCCTGATTCTGGGTCTCGTTCATCCGCATCCCTATTCCATTGTTCTGATCTCCTCTGTTTCTGGTATTATGGCTTCTCTTACCGTATGGGATCTAAGGAAAAGGCGAAGCGTTCCCGTTGCCATAGGCCTGTCGGCCGCCGGCGGTGTCGTAGTATTTCTTTTGCTTCACATATTGAACACCTCAACCTTCTCCTCATCGATGATGGAATCCATCCTGGGGCTTCTGCTCGTTCCGGTTATGGGCATAGGATCAGCCAGTGCCCTTCTCTTCCCTTTTGAAAGAATTTTCGGAGTCTATACGGTACTTTCCATAGATGAAGTCAACAAAACTGACCATCCTCTACTCAG
>CAZOQQ010000117.1:1588-7207 GCA_964582075.1 uncultured bacterium
GTAAAAGATGGTGTGGAACTCGCGGTTAAAGCCAGGGTTCCCCGTGCGGTTACCAATATTATTCAGCAGCATCACGGAGAAGGTCTTGTTAAATTCTTCTACAACAAAGCACTGCGTGATTCAAGTAACCCTGACAGCGTTAAAAAAAGTGATTTTTCCTACCCCGGTCCAAAACCGGATACCATTGAGGCTGCTCTTGTACTGCTTGCTGACCAGACGGTATCCATCACTAAAAACCTGACCTCTCCCGACGAAGTGGCTGAGCTGGTCGCGAAAATCGTGGATCAGAATGACCTTGAGGGCGAACTCGATGACTGTCATCTTACCAGAAGAAACCTCAAAACCATCGTGAAAGTGTTCACTTCCGTACTGGAGAGTAAATTCTACAAGAGGGTCGACAATTATCCGATAGGTGATTCAAATGGCTGATATCAGCATTATTCTTAAGAACCCGGGATTCACTGGAAAAGATCTTGCTGCGCTGATTGAAAATATCATTAAGGAAGACAGTGTCGAAATAGTACTGACCGATCCCGGATACATGAGGGTCCTTAACAGAAAGTACCGTCATATCGACAGATCTACCGATGTGCTTGCTTTCGATCTTGCTCTTTCGCGCAAAGACAGGCCGGATGGTACCATATACATCGATGGTCGACTGTTTCCCCCCTTTGACGCGTTGCTCGAAAGAATATTCCACGGGTACCTGCACCTCAAAGGGTATTCACATAATACGGAGAACGATACCGTGGTCATGAACCGAAAAGTTAAATCTCTTCTGGCTGATGCACGAAGAAATAAGGACGATAAGTGATTACAGCGGTTGCAGTATATTCTTTCGGATTGATCGTTTTATTCCTTTCATCGGGAATTAGATCCTGCATGCCGGAACTTACCTTCTCGGAAGGTAGAGACCCTTCCGAACGCAGACAGGTGGCTCTTTTCCAACTTGGAATACTCTGGATGATGAACTTTACGGGCATGGTTTTTACTGGCGCAGGAGCGGTACTGGTCGCTGGAAAGCTGTACTCCTGCATAAGTCTGCTTTTCGGGGCCGCTGCACTTATCCTTGTTCTGGCGGCTTTCATTTTTTCCATGATTCTGCCTTCTCTTCTGGCAAGAAATAATGCCCTCCGGTTCTTATCCTTTCTCAGGATTCCATACTGGATAGTTTCTCTTCCTTTTCGCCTCCCCGTGTTTTTATTTTTCGGCAGGCGCGGGAATGAAAATTCAGAATCAATCGACTGGCTTATTACTCCTCCCGATGTTATCTGGCTGGAACGACGCAGGGAAAAAGGTGATCCTGGCGAATTTGAAAAGGAACAGGAACTTATGGACAGTATCATCGATTTCTCCGATAAAATCGTAAGAGAAGTCATGGTTCCCCGTATCGACATGGTTTGTGTTGAAATTAACGCGGATCTGCCAACCGTCTATCAGGAACTGAAAAAGGCCGGCCACTCCCGCATACCTGTCTACGAAGAGAAAATGGACAATATCCAGGGAGTCCTGTACGCCAAAGATTTACTGGTTCTTCTTTCCGGGGATGAAAGCAGTTTTGAACTCAGGAACATTCTCCGAAAGCCGTATTTTGTTCCGGAGTACAAAAGGATCGATGAGCTTCTACGCGAATTTCAGTCGAACAGAATTCATATGGCTATTGTCGTTGACGAATACGGCGGTACAGCGGGTCTTGTCACAATAGAAGACATAATGGAGGAGGTTTTCGGCGAAATACTTGATGAATACGATAAGGAATCCCTCCTGGTAAGAAAACTGGATGATAACTCCTTTATACTGGATGCCAGAATTCCCATAGACGACCTGAATGAACTCCTCGGAACTTCTTTTGAAGATGCCGGCTACGAAAGCCTCGGAGGAATGGTGTACCAGCTTATGGGCAAAATTCCCCGTCAGCAGGAATCAGCCGAATTATCGGGTTACAGATTCACCGTCGAACAGGTCAGGGCACAGCGGATACTCTATGTCAGGGTGGAACCGGCTCTTAACAGGACAGATAAGTCGGACTGACCGCTGATGAAAAATGCAGGTTAGAGTCACGACGCCGGCTTTTGTTCTGCGCAGAATCCGCTGGAGTGAATCATCCTTGATCCTGACTCTCTATTCTCTGGATTTCGGCAGAATATCGGCAATCGTGAAAGGAGCATTAAGACCAAAGAGTTCCTTCTACGGTAGAGTTGAACTGCTTTCGATGTTGAACATTTCTCTCTCCCGACGGGAAGGTCGGGAACTCGATACCGCCACGGACGCAACTGTTATCAATCATTATGAGTCCATCCGCGGAAATCCGGATGCCTTTGTCTATTCATGTATTTTCATCGAATGGCTGCTTAACCTTATTACGGGAAGTGAACCGTCTCATCCAATGTTCCATCTGATCAGCGATATCCTTGACAACTTTTCCGCGGGCACTCCTTTCTGGCCTGTATTATGTTCCGGGATCGAGAAAGCTCTGAGACTTTCCGGCTTCGCTATGGAAATTGACCGGTGTACGTTGTGTGGGGGAGATCCGGGAGATTCATCGTTCTGGAACGCGATCTCCGGCGGTATTGTCTGCAGGAACTGCAGTGAAAATTCCGAAAGGATACCACCGGGACTTATAACTTTCATACGAAAGTCCAGGAAGAGCAGGCTTGATGAAGTTCGAAAGCTGAAACTCTGGCATGGCGGATACAGACAGTGTTTCGATATCATGAGAAAATTCGCTGAAGTTCACCTGGAAAAAAGAATTAAATTAAAGTCACTTTCGGTACTGGAGGCCCTTGAAGATGACCGCTGAGAAAAAAGACCTTATGAAGAAGCTTGTATCTCTTTGCAAAAGACGTGGATATGTATTTCAATCGGGAGAGATCTACGGAGGATTACAATCCTCCTGGGATTACGGTCCTCTTGGTATTGAACTGAAAAAGAACATCGAAAACAGCTGGTGGAATTTCATGGTTACAACAAGACCGGATGTTGTGGGGATGGACTGCGCTATTATTACCCATCCCGATGTCTGGAAGGCTTCCGGTCATCTGAACCATTTTCATGATCCGATGGTTGATTGCATGAACTGCAAAAGCAGATTCCGGCTGGACCATATCGAAGGCAACAAGTGCCCCGAGTGCGGAGGACAATTAACCGAACCCCGGGATTTTGGTCTAATGTTCAAAACACAGATGGGCGCTCTTGAAGACGATTCCGCGACGGTATACCTTCGTCCGGAAACCTGTCAGTCGATTTTCGTGAATTTCAGAAATATCGTTACAGCCACCAGACAGAAACTGCCGTTCGGAATAGCCCAGACGGGGAAGGCTTTCAGAAATGAAATTACGGCACGGAATTTCATCTTCAGATCAAGGGAGTTCGAACAGATGGAAATGGAATTTTTCTGTTCACCCGATTCAGCGGACAAATGGTTCCGGTACTGGCTGAACGAGAGAATGAACTGGTACTTCGAACTGGGGCTGAAACAGGAAAACCTTAGAATCCGTAAACATGACGAAAGTGAACTTGCTCATTACGCCAGTTCATGTTCTGACATCGAATACACGTTTCCTTTCGCTGCAGAAGGCTGGGGCGAACTGGAGGGAGTAGCCAGCAGAACCGATTTCGACCTTAAAGCGCATATTGAGGCCAGCGGTCAGGATCTTACCTACTTGGACCAGGTAAACAACAGCAGGATCGTTCCATATGTTATCGAAACAAGCGGTGGTGTTGGAAGAACAATTCTCGCTGTTCTTCTTGATGCCTACCGCGTGGAGGAAGTAGAAGGAAGGGAGAGGATCGTTCTAAGCCTTCATCGTGATCTTGCGCCTATCAAAGCCGCTGTACTGCCGCTGTCCAAAAAACTTACAGAGAATACCATGCAGGTCTTTGAAACTATAAGACCGCTTTTCCCTGTACAGTTCGATGTTACCGGTTCAATCGGTAAGCGCTACAGGAGAATGGATGAAGCGGGTACTCCTTTCTGTATCACCTATGATTTTGATTCTCTTGAAGATAAAAAGGTCACAATCCGCGAAAGGGATTCTCTGGGGCAGGTAAGAATACCGATAGAGAACCTTGTGGACAAACTGAAGGATCTTATGACCGACGGCTGGACAGAACAAGGGGTATGAAACCTTTTTCTGTAGTAATTCCAACATGGCGCAACCTGGAGTACCTGGATATCATGTACAGGGGTCTTGTACGAAACAGCGCTGTTCCGCATGAAATAATCATCTTTTTCAACGAATCGGACAAATCCTGTGAGGACTGGGCTGCGGGGAAGAACGTACTGTACTGCGGATCCAGAACCAACACCGGCGTATGCCCCGCCGTGAACAGCGCGGCCAGGCTGGCTACAACCGATTTCATCTGCTATATGAACGATGACATGTACCCTCTTCCGGGCTGGGATACAGCTCTTTCCGGATACATCGGGCTCGCGGATAAACTCTGGCTTTCCGGAACCGCCATAGAACCGGGCAATTCAACTCCATGTTACATAGAAAACAGAAACTACGGCATCTCCGCTTCCACCTTCGAGGAAGAGAGACTCCTGCGTGAATACAGAACTCTGATGCGCCCTTACAATATTGTAAGCACCTGGACACCTGTTCTTCTTTCAAGACGGGACTGGGAAGCTATCGGCGGTTTTGATGAACACTACTTCCCCGGCTTCGGGAGTGATCCCGATCTGGCCATGAAAATGTATCAATACGGATGCCGGAATTTTATCGGAGTGGGTAACAGCCTGGTTTACCATTTCGCCAAACGGACAACCGCCCGCTTTAAAGGAAATACGGATCCCTCTAAGTATTTCCGGAAAAAATGGGGTATCAGCTGGAAAAGATTCTTTAAAAAGGTCATTAAACGGGATTCGATAATCTCAGCATTACAGGTTGATTGATGAAGTATGATACCTTCCATTCAGATAAAGCTTCGAGGGGGTGCGGGGAGGCGCGTACGTATGAACAAGATGTTCCGTACTTTTTCCGTATTTTTCAAGAAGGGCTTCCGCAAACGCTGAACGGGATTGTGAATATCTGCCCGAGGCTATTACAAGACCTGTTTGTCCGGTTGAAACAAGCTCCGGCAGTATCCCGGCAAGCCAGTGAATCGGAGTGTGGTTCCTCCAGCTGTCAACGTATACCGTGTTAATCTTTCCCGAAAGAATATCCTGTGAAAAAGTGGTTCTCTCCGAAGGTGTGTCTCCGCACAGAACCGATGTTCTGATAATCAGAGTCCGGAAGTATGCTCTCTGAACAAGAATGTCCGCAATAAGCTTGGTCCACCCGTAAAAGGAAATCGGAACGGCAGAGGAAGATTCGTTGTAAGGCGGATTTCCACCACTGTAAACAAGATCTGTTGAAAAGTGAATAAGGGGCAGCCCTTTACCCCGACAGTATCCGGAGAGCATCAGAGGCAGCATTGTATTCATAATCCAGCAATTCGCCGGATTATCAGCACAGGCGGAAGGTGAAGATATCGCGGCCGCGTTTACAACCATATCGAAATCTTCTTTTAAAAGGTCTTCTCTCTCTTTCCGTACAAGGAAATCACATTTTACCTTTCCCGCAACTCCAGTCCGGGAAACCGGAACAATATCCCAGATGTCCGAAAGGTCTTCGC
>CAZOQQ010000118.1:0-7201 GCA_964582075.1 uncultured bacterium
ATACTTTTTAAACTTCCCGTTAACCTGAATGATTCCTGGGTACCCTCCGCTGACGAACCTACTGTTACCAGAACGGTTCGTTCTCTTACTTCGAGCGTCACAGTTCCCGCAGGAACATATTCTGACTGTGTTCATCTTGAAGACACCGATACAGCCAAGCCTGATTACGATTTTGATATCTACGTATCAAGAGGGAACGGTGCAGTAAAATATTCTTCTTTTGAAGTTGATCAATCCGATACCACAGCATGGTGCATGGACTTCAATCTTACAAGCCGGGTAATCAAGTAAATAAACAGTTTCCTGAAGAAACAGCATGGAGCACGTGAAGTGCCCATGCTGTTTTTTTAACAGCCGCATCCCGCAACAAATAATCATCCGCAGGAATGCCGCTTATCACCTCCCCCGTACAGTCCCGAACGTGCGGTTTTCCCGCCTCATTCACAAATAATCCCATGAACACGTACAGATAAGCTTTCCAACCCTGTTCCGCGCATCAGGGCAGCCATGGCATCACCCGGGTTGACATATATTGTACCACTGTAATATTACTGTAGTACGATTACAGTGAGGAGAAACCATGCTCAAAATTAATCCCGGCTCTGCGGTGCCTGTATACGAACAGCTGAAAAGACAGATAAAGCTTGGTATAGTTTCAGGTGAATATCCGCGGAACCACAGAATGCCTTCAATAAGACAGCTGGCCTCACAGCTCACGATAAATCCCAACACAATAGCAAAAGTTTACCGGCAGCTGGAGAACGAAAAGTTTCTTCATTCAAAAACAGGTTCAGGTTACTTCGTACAATTCGAGAAGGAACACCTCGGAAAAATCAGGGCCATACTGCTTGCTGAAATGGTGGATGAATTCGTATGCAGAGTGGTCGAAGCGGGATTCTCCACTCAAGAACTCATGAATGCGATGTCAGAAATGCTGGAGAGGAATCAGACTGATGATAAAATTAAGTAACATTACCTGCGGCTACGGAAGAATTCCGGTTCAGTCGGATATCTCTTTTGAAATAAATGATGGAGATGTGCTTATGCTTACCGGACCTAACGGGGTCGGAAAATCAACTCTGCTGAAGGTTCTCGCGGGTATTCTTTATCCTGCAAAAGGTATTGTCGACTACGGATGGCCGGAAGTGAAAGACCCCCGACAGTTCATCGGTTACCTTCCCGACAGTCTCAGTATCTACAAATCAATGAAGGTCATAGATCTGGCCAACCTCCACTGGAATGCCTTCAAAGTACCGAAGGCTCCACTTCCATTGCTCAAGAAGGCATCAATCAACCCGAATTCAAGAATAGAAGACCTTTCTGTGGGGCAAAGGGTGATCTTTCACCTTTCGCTGATTCTCTCCACCAATCCCAGACTGATTCTCATCGATGAAATACTGCACGCTGTAGATCCGTACCTCAGAAGCCTTGCTCTGGAAACACTTGTAGAAACCATGGCAGACAGAAAGCCCACAGTTGTAATGGTAAACCTTAACTACAACGAAGTTGAACACCTTGTAAACCGGGTGATCTTTCTTGAGAGGAACGGAATTCTTCTGGATGAAACAACGGAATACCTTCTTGAAAACGCAAAACTCGTTCACTCTGATACAGCACCGGAGAATACACTAACCACCATAACCAGCTCCGATATGAACGAACATCTTGTTATTCCGGGCAAAGGCGAACAGCTTAAGCTTTCGGACATTCTAAGCATGCTGATGATCGGCATCTATCACCGTAACACGGAAGAGGCATAGGCATGTGGAAAAAGGAGATACTGGACACACTGAAGCAGACAGCTATCGTATTGAGCTTACTTCTGCTCATGCCTGTTGTGTACGGCATAAATACCATGAGATTCAGCGGTGAACATCTCTCCTTAACCTGGTATATCCAGTGGGGAGTGAATTTCCTGGTTCCTCTTCTGATACTCTACCTGTCGTACTTGACCTTTGCCGGGGAAGATTCCAGTGGCGCAGCGGAGTACCTTAAATCGCTTCCTGTCAGCAACTGGAAGCTGCTTGCTCTTAAAGTAATCCCTCGTTTTGTTGTTGTTGTTTTGTGCCTGGTAATTGCTTATAAGATTTTCTTCAGAGAAAACTGTACTTATATGGGGAATTTTGTCTGGTTTTTTCTTCCATATAGCCTGATTCGCATCCTTTATTCATTATTTTTGATATTAATCCCGCTTGTATCCGGATTTCTACTGGGAATATCTGAAAGAAAGAATCCAATCCTGGTAGCAGCATTCATGATCCCGATCGTCTATTTGTACATATCAACAAACACGCATCTCAACTATCTGATATTCCGTTTCCTTTATCATTCCGTGATAAAACCGCTTGGACTGAACTACCTGCGGTTCTTTAACATAATTTCTATGGTTTCATTCATCATCGCAGTAGTCATTCCGGCAACACTGCCACTGCTTGTACTGATTAGCATTTTCAAGTCATGGGATGTTTCTTCAGGTAAAATCAGAAGCCGGAGGATACTTAAACGGATGGCAGGACCACTGGCTCTGATCACCGCTCTGTACACATTTGAACAACTTCATTTGTATTAGGAGATTGAATATGCTTCGAATTGAAATACTGAAAACTCTGCCCGTTTCCAACCGGGTTCTGTTTGTCACAAAAATACTCCCAAGGCTTGTAATCCTGTTTGTTCCCATACTGGGTTTCACTGTGTATGGAATTCTGACCAACGATTCTGACACAACAGACATTTTGTTTCTGTTTTCGGTACCTGCAGGAATCTCCATCATTACAACCCTGATTTATGGATTTTTTCTGGGCATCTCCGACAGAAGGAATCCGGTACTTATAGCGGTAATCACTCTTCTCTCATCGTATCCACTTATGCTCGGACCTGTTATCTCACAAAGGATTACGAGGTATCTTGTTCACCACATACATCCGGAACACCCGATCTTTCCGGAAGCTCTTGTATACTTCATGTCCGTGGTCGTATTCGCATTGATCCCATTGTTTCTTCTTGTTCCGGTTTACCGATCATGGGATGCAGCACCCGGCAGGATGAGAAGTCAGACTATTTTGAAAAAATTGGCAATTCCTTCAATTCTGGTCATTGTTCTCTGGAGTTTTGTTTTAACCCTGTAAATTGTAATGTAGTTCCGTAACGCGATATTCATGGAGGTATTATGAATCGTTCAAGCATGATGGTACTTCTGGGGATCGTTTCCATGCTCCACATCGGATGCGGAGATGCTCCCGGTTCGGAAACCGCTGTTACAGCCGAAGAAGATGCGCCTGTTATTCCTGACTCCGTCGGCAGGTGGATCGACTGGGCGGAGAAAAGTGGTGACGGCCTGTGGGAAAATGGCAGTCACAGGTTTCTTCTGAAGGAATCAATGGTTTACGGAGGACAGGAATTTCCCCCGTTCTACAATGTAGAAGGTTTCTGCTTCAGAGGTGATACCCTGTTCGTAACCGATCCGACAGATCAGTCGGTATCCGCTGTTTCCGTGGATACCGGTGACCTGCTCTGGAAATCAGGTGAGCATGGAGAAGGACCCGGAATGTTCAACGAAATCTGTGAAATCGCAGCAGGTCCATCGGAAATTGCTGTGTGCGACCTTGCCAACGCCCGTGTGTCGCTAATAAATTTCCAGGGAGATTTTATTACAAGTATCCCTGTTCAGTGCCCTTTTGATGTAATGTGGTCAGGCGACACTCTCTTCGTTCTCAGCCTTGCGGAAACCAAACCTCTTAACATGTACAGTGCCAGCGGTGAATTTCTTGGTTCATGCGGTGAACTGCCGGAGGAACTCAGCTATCTGGCATACTCAAACAGACACCTTCACGGAGTGCTTGCCCCCGACGGAAGCGTTCTTGTTATCTCCAGATTTGTAGGCGGAATATGGGAAATTGACCCTGCCACAGGATCTACCGAGCTGTTCAGCGATATTTCCTTCCCCCAGGGCGAGATGGTCAACGATCTTGCGAGCGGATCATTCATGGTTCTTTCCAGAGATATCTTCATCGGGCCTGACGGTATGCTGAACGTTATTCTGCCTGTTTTCTCGGAAAACGGTGGCCCGCTTTCCGACGGCGGGAAAATGCAGAACACCACTGCGGTTCACAGGTACAACTGGGATGGCCAGTACCTTGACAGCTGGATAATGGATGGAACTGTTGGTATTGTTCTGATGCATAACGGACAGCTGTTTTCCGCCGACAGGTATGCCGACGGTGTAGTAATCGCCAGTGATGTTATTCACCTGTAATAGATACTTCCGGCAGAAACTATTACTGCCCCGGCGGTTGTACGTTTCGCAGGAAGATTCTTCGCAGTCTCCGAAATACATGTTCCCGTAATCCATGACCTGGTTTCCATGATATACGAGATACTGATGCTGATAACCACAATTATCCTGATATATATTCAATGTTCTGCTGCTGTGGACAACTCTTGCGTCACTGCCTTTATTTGTTGCCTCAATGACCTTGTCCAATAAGAAGGTTATTTCAGCGAATGGAGAACAGTAACAAATAACGGTTTCCTTAATTGTATATTACGGACATAACCGTACAGACAGTCAGCGTTGCCTTCCACCCGCGTGATGAAAAGGAATGGAATGATAAGCAGAAAGATGACGACACTCAGTGTCATAATATTGCTGTTACCGATTCTCCTCTCCTTAATTCCTTTTGTTTCCGGTTCGTGGCGGGATATTGTTCAATCCGGCGACAATGCTCTTCTTGAAATAGCCACCCGGGATGTTCCGCATGGCGTTTTCACCGGTGCATACTCCAGATTCGGATTTCATCATCCCGGTCCTGTGTATTTCCTCATCAGGTATCCTCTTTATACACTGACCGGAGGGTACGCACAGTCTTTTTACATTATGGCATTGTTTATCGTGGGACTTTCTCTCCTGGCTGCTTTTGTGATTATTCAGAATTCGGACTCTGAAATTGCGGCACTTCTCTTTGCAGCGGTTATTTCTTTCTTCGTTTACAGCCTGGACATCTCAATATGGCTGAGTCAGTGGAATCCGTTCATAATAATCTTTCCCCTGTTTCTTGCGGTAATTGGAATGGCATCCTATTCCAGCGGTACAGTGAAATACCTTCCCCTTACTGTTCTCAGCGCTTCATTTGCGGCACAGACACATCTGGGCGTTGTTCCTTTCGTGATCTTTCTTTTTCTCTACGGTACCGTACTGCTTTTCCACCGCAGGGAATTCAGTAACCGTTACGTTGTTATCTCCGTGGTTTCAGCTGTTATTCTCTGGATTCCTGTTCTGGTCGATCAGATATCTCCGGACGGATCCGGAAACCTGTCATTGATCTACAATACACTGTCGGAATATCCTGCCGGCGGAATCTCCAGGGTAACATTTGCCTCATGGTTTTCTTCCGTTGTTCCTCTTGAGATGGCAGTTCTTGGGCACTGGTGCAGAACACAGTCTATTTCCATTGTTTTCATTCACGCTGTTATTGCAACACTGAGAACAGTACTTCTGTTCATCTCTCTGGTTGTTGCCAGACGCAGGAACAGGCATAGTTTTGAAACCGGACTGTGCGTACTTGTTCTTGCGCTGATCGTTATTTCGCTGCTCTCTGTTTTCAGCATTCGAGGTGACATACACCAGTATTTAACAGTATGGATTTCTGTTGTCTCTCCCCTTTCGTGGTTTTCCATACTGCTTGTATTCTCAAAATCAGCTGTTTTCAAAAGAATCAGGATTGTTTCTGTCGCAGCCATAAGCATTCTCGTGTTCTTCACCTTTCTTAATTTACGGACCGTATTCGTCAACGGTCTTTCGGATGATCCTCTGGAATATCATAATGTGGAATTGGAATTTCTTGCTCATAAACTGATGGACGAAGATATTCCGGAGAACATTCAGCAGATCAAAGTAAGCATCGACAGCAGCGAATTGTGGCCGGAAATGATGGGATTAGCCTGCTTCCTGGAAAAACATGGATACGAGGTAGCTGTCCAGGATGATTACGCGTATATGTACGGGGACGGACCATACTTCTTCAACTTATGGGTGATATTAACTACAGATCATCAATATAATATTAACTATGCTGCTCAAAGAACACAGGATTAACTGAAATTCAATCCGCCATCAACATTCTGCAGATAACTGTTCAGCAAAACGGCTCTTCCCACCTGCACAAACAGTCTGAAACCACCTTACGGAATTTACCCGATCCTTTTTCATGACATATCCCGAAGTATTTATGTAATACCAGCCATCAATTAATCAACAAAAGTCTCTTTGAAACTTCGAATGATGGTGCTTTTAACCTGCATATGTAAACACCTGAGGGAAGATTATCATGCACTACCTGTATCTGATGCTGATTTACCAGGTCGCTCTCGTACACTGTCTGAACCATTCTGCCGTTCAGGTCGAAAATATCTATCCTGACCTTCTCCGCTTTTGGCAGTTCGAATGAGATCGATGTTGTCCCGTGGGAAGGATTGGGAAATATGCTCAGATTCCCTTCAGGCAGGAGGCTGGTACTGCCACCAATACCGGTGTAATCTACTACAACCGTATAATCCTCAACCTCTCCGAATGATGTTGTTCCACCGGGCTGCGGATTCGGCTGGTTGTAATCAAGTCGAAGCCTCATCCTGAGATTCTGATTCTTAAGCGCGGAGTCCGGTGCCGTTATAGTTGCCGTATATGGACCGGGACCGAAGCTTGAAAGAAATACCCGCTCATCGCTGCTGAAATTGTAATCCAGGTTCCAGTCAACCCATACGGCACCGATATCCGCATTCTCTCCGCTTCCGATCGTCATTATAAGCTGTGCTGGAACTCCAGTTTCCAGTTGAATGTGAAGCGCGGAATTACCTGTGTAATCAGCGTAGTGGTCGCTACCACTTGGATTCGAGATACCGGCGATTTGCACGTTGGAAATGTATTCAGATCCTCCACCGCTTCCGGGAGGATACGTTCCTGAAGTATTCTTCACGATTTTTATCAGTGTGTCGTTCTGAGGATTTTCATCACCGGACAGCGAAGAAATCACCTCTATTGTGTAGTCGGTTTCACCCTGAGAAAGGTCAGCTTTTTCAGTGAAGGTAAAATCGTATGTTTCACCGGGGTTGATCGTATGGGTTACTGTCTGAGTGTATGGGCCGAGTGGTCCGGTTCCATCATCAATCGTGTACTGGATATTGAAACTCGATTGAGCAGCAGTCCCGT
>CAZOQQ010000119.1:0-6877 GCA_964582075.1 uncultured bacterium
TGCTGAACGATTCAAACCCGTACGTGGCCCTTACTGCAGCAATTGCCAGGAGAGATGCCGGATACACTGATGGGGTGGAAGGAATTAAAGAAATCTCAATGATAAGGGGTCCCGTGGGAAATCTCGCAGTTGAAGAACTGTCTGAGGCCGATACGATTCGTATAAGGGAATTCATGACAGATTCTGATCCCGGCAGAAGATCCGCTGCGCAAACTGCCTGGCTCAACGATTCGTTACAAGTGGATTCACTTCTGGAACATTTATGGCTTTCCGATAATTACTGGCCTGTTCCCGTATCCTGGGCATGGTATCTGGTTGATGTTTCCGATTCCACGCACGCGAAAGCTGTTCTGGACAAAATCGCGTCGCGGCGTGAAAGTTACACAGATCCTGTAATGATAGACGAATACGAGAGAATTCTCCGGAATCGCCTGGAAGGTATTGACGATGTGGCCGGGAATTCAGGCTGGATCCGGTACACTCTTCCATTCGAAATAGAAACCGGCATACCGGATACGGTAATACTGGAAACTGATGCAGGGGATTTCCGGATAGATTTATGGTTCGATACGGCTCCTGTTGCATGCAGCAGTTTTTTGTATCTTGCGGAAAACGGGTTTTATAATGGAATATTATTCCACAGGGTAATACCGGGATTTGTGGCTCAGGCAGGCTGTCCCGAGGGAGTTGGAACCGGTGGGCCGGGCTATGCTCTTCCCAACGAAAGAAGCACGAGGCACTTCAGCAGGGGGGTTCTGGGTATGGCCGATGCCGGATTGAATACCGCCGGCAGCCAGTTCTTTATAATGCTCGATGATCATGGGAGACTGGATGGAAGGTATACAGCCTTTGGTCGTATTCTGAATACCGAAAACCTTGATGAAATAACCGTTGGTACAACCATTAACGGGGTAGTGACCGGCAACGCATTTACTGAGCAGCCAATATCCAGTCGATAACCAGACAGATAATTCCAGGAAAGGTAGAAAATGATCGGAAAACCAGGCAGAATTCTCGTTACAGGTGCTTTGGGACAGATAGGTTCGGAGCTTACCGAAGTACTGCGGAAGAGATACGTCAGAGATAACGTTGTTGCGTCGGATATTAAGTATGACGAGAACAGTCGGGTAGTGAAGAACGGACCCTGGACGATAATTGATGTAACCGACGCGCAGGCAGTTGAGAAGATAATCGTTGAAAAGAAAATAGATTCTGTATTTCACATGGCCGCCATACTCTCGGCAACCGGTGAAAAGAATCCACAGCTCTGCTGGAAAGTTAATATGAACGGTACGCTCAATATCCTGGAAGCTGCCAGAAAGCATGGTCTTGCGAAGGTAATCATACCCAGTTCGATAGCGGCTTTCGGCCCTGAAACGCCAAAGGAGAATACGCCTCAGGAAACCATACTCAGGCCGAGAACCATGTACGGGGTAACAAAGGTTTCGGGTGAGCTTATCTGCGATTATTATGCCATGAAATTCGATCTTGATATCAGGGGACTTCGATACCCCGGGATAATTTCCTCCGAAACTCTTCCGGGTGGAGGAACAACCGATTACGCGGTTGATATCTACTATAAAGCTATAGAAGACGGGAGGTACACATGCTTCGTTAAAGAAGATACCATGCTGCCGATGATGTACATGCCCGACTGCATAAAAGCTACGCTTGATCTCTTTGAGGCCGATCGCGGAAATTTCGTTCACCACAGCGATTTCAATGTTGCCGCGCTTTCGGTAACCGCGGGGGATATTGCCGATAGCATCAGAAAACACATTCCCGATTTCGTGGTTGATTACAAACCGGATTACCGACAGAAAATAGCCGATACATGGCCAAAGAGTATAGACGATTCAGCCGCCAGGAATGAATGGGGATGGGAAGCCCGTTGGGATCTTGATTCTATGACGGCGGACATGCTCTTGAAGCTCAGGAAAAAACTCCTATAGGCTTCGTTTACAACGGACGTGCGAGAATTACCACGTTGCAGGCTTCGCGGTATTCACCTGTATCGATAGCCTTTGATTTCAGGTAAATGATATACCTTCCCACTGGGAGTCTTCCGCCGTTATCGCTGGTTCCGTTCCATGTAACAATTTCTGATGAACCGCATAACTTATTACGGAGAAGCCGGAGCAGAAGCCTTCCCTGCACGTTGTAGATTTCAAGCGTTACTTCATTCTCGGGATGAAGAAAGTTCATTTCTATTGTAAGAACATCATCACGACCGTCTCCGTCGGGAGAGAAGGGATCAGGGTGGAGATCAAGGAATCTGCCTGATCCGTTTCCACTTTCAGCAGCGCAACTGTTGGTTGCGCCGGGCGTTCCGGCGTTTGAGCAGCTGGTCCAGCTTGAAGCGTTGTATCCGCTGAAATCCGGGTTCAACTTTTCAAGGCTTACACCGGAGGAACCACCCCAGTCGTCATCGTACGGTACGTAATCCATCACATTTCCGGAAAGATCCCGCAGTTTCAGGTTGTCCGCCCAGGGTTTTCCTGGTTGTGTGCTGTTGTTGAGAGCGGGCCATCCGGGAGGCTGCAGAACAGGACATTGAACACCCGGCCAGATCGACCGGAAAGCGGAGGAATCGGAGACAAGAACAGCGAAACTGTCAGGCTGTACTATCATGCTGTCGACACAGAAAACAAACATCTCCCTTGAATCCTCGAAAGTCCAGTTGATCAGTTGGACCGGGTTGGAAGAATTGTTCAGTATTTCAACCCATTCAGGGTTACCGGAAGCGGGACTGTACATGATTTCGTTGATGATGACCGGCCCGGGTGCGTTCCATTCGCATGAAATTGAGTCATTGGACGCGAATGAATCTCCCGGGCATGATGCTATGGCGAAAAGAAGCATATTTCCGGTGCATGAATTCCACTTGCAGTCGGCCAGCAGGGTATCTCCGGGAGGTAATACGCCACATACGAAACTGTCAATAAGCTCGTTCGCCGAAGGTGTTCCGTTTTCATCAACATCGTCGTAGAAGAACACAGTCATTTCTTCGGATGGAATTGTATCGGTTCCCGAATTGATGAATTCGGCAAGTAAATCGATATTCTCTCCGCCGGGACCCATGGGAGGCGTGCATTGCATTTCAGCAGCTGATGCGTCGGGACCCTCCACGAAGAAAGGAGGAGGGCCGCCTGGAGTAGGGCCCTGGGGTGAGGCAAACCAGTTATCCTCCGTGTCCGGCTCATCGGTTTCTATTCTATGAACGCTGTTGCTTTCACCGGGATCGAACGGAATTCCGTCAAGTTCATCATCGTCTCTTAAAAGAGGATCGTCGTTATTCACGGGAGTACCGTACGTGGACATTACATTACAGGAAGCGGTTCCTTCATCTGAGTAAAGAGTAACGGGATCGTTAGCTGAAAGTCCGTCACCAATAGTTGTATTTCCGGTTGTACAGATAGTTGTACCGGGAGAGAAATCCCATGGCTGGTTTCCATCGGTATATTCGCGATCGAGTATTACTCCGTAACTGCCCTGTATGATATAGGGAGAGTTAATCGCGTCGGGGTCTTGAAGAATTCCGTATTCATCTTTCCATGGGACTATTTCATCAACCGCATCGCCGTCCGTGAAACGACATCCGGAAATGTCGAAAACACCGGGACCCGGATAGTAGATTTCAATGAATTCATCGTAATCCTCTTCGGATGGATTGCACAGAACTTCGGTAATAACCAATGGAACACCTTCCCCGGTAGCGAAACTCTTCAGATAAATATCATTCTCCGGGATATTGTCACCTTCCAGATGGACCTTAGCGGCGGCGATGTAGTTACCTTCCTGTGGAGCGTTTATTGTGACGGAAATGGTATCTCTTTCGTACGGGTAAAGGGAATCAGCAATTTCGAAGTGGCGAATTTCTTCAGGTTGCGGAATAGAATCCGCGTTGGAATCAATGAAAACAGTTACTTCTATACCGTATGCTACCGTCGTTCCCCGGTTCGATACTATAGACGATATCTGGAGGGGCTGGTTCGGCTGGGGTTGCGAAGGTGTCAGAGTAAGGGAATCTACCGCAGCGTCTGAAGTGTCGGAATAAACTGCCGGGCCTCCGGGTGTGCCTCCTTCCGGAGAAACAGCCCAGCAGTACTCCTGATCTGGAAGATCCGGGGATTTTCTTTCCACACTGTGATATTCTCCGGGATCCAGCGGAATACCATCCAGGCCGTCATCGTCGCAGAGCAAAGGGTCGTCGAATTTAAGGGGAGTTCCGTAGGTTGATAGAACATTGATCTGGGAAGTACCCTGCATACTGTAGAAGGTAATCGGATCGTTACCCGTCAAACCGTTGCCGATGGAAGTGTTTTCGACGGTGAATACGTAAGTGGATTCCGCAAGATTGTACTCCTGCATTCCGGTCACGTACTCGGGGTCAATAATCAGCCCGTAGTACCCGGCGGGTATACAGCAGCCGTAAAGAGCGTCGGGGTCGTTAAGGGGAGTTTCATTCCAGGAGCAGATGAAATCAAGGGCATCACCGTCTGTGAAGGAGCAGCCGCTAAGAGGGAAAATCCCCGGCCCCGGGTAGTATATTTCTATGAATTCACCTGTGTCTTCATCAAGTGGATTGCAAAGAACTTCCGTGATTACCGGGTTGATTCCGCCTCCGATGGATGTAACACAGGACGCGAAATCGTCCGCGGGGAATTCGTCTCCCGGTACATCGACCGCGGCGGATGGAAGGAACCAGCCCTGCTGAAGTGAAGTAGTAACCGTTAAAACTTCTGAAAAGCCTGGTTGTAATCCGGCTGCCGGAAACTCAGCCAGTACTTCGTTTGGAGACGCAATCGAATCTCCCTGGCTGTCGAGAAACAGAACAAGCGAACCGGAGGCAGGGGATGTGTTTCCCGCGCACGTGAACCGGGCTTCAATCAAAAAAACATCACCTGGAGCAGGTTCCAGCGGATCGGTCCATACGCTGTCACAAGAGATATTCAAAGTATCCGGAGGAGCTGTGACAGCAGAGCCCGGTGTGCCGCCTTCCGGACCTGTTATCCAGTTGCCCTCCTGGTCAGGCGCGGAACCGGGGAACCTTTCAACCGTATAACCGTCACCGGGATCGAATGGAATAGCGTCAAGTCCGTCATCGTCACGATCCTGCCAGATATCTGACGGCAGGGGAGTTCCATAGGTGCTTACAGCGTTACTGTCCGCGGTTCCACCAGTATTGAAAAGGGTAAGAGGATCCGATGTCGCGGCAAAACCGTTACATATTGAATGGTCGCCGGTTGTCATTATAAGAGTTCCGGAGGGGATATCGTAGACGGGATCGCTGATGTAATCCAGTTCGAAGACAAGTGCGAAGCCCAAAGGAGGAATAGTATCCGTTCCAAGCAGCATACCCGGATGGGGGAATGTTCCGTACAGGGTTTCGTCCCACGGAAGGAGTTCATCGAGGGCATCACCATCCGTTATTGAGTACCCGTTAAGGCATAGAGGATTGAGCGAAGGATTGAATATTTCGACAAACTCACCAGATGTTTCAGAAATCGGATTCGAAGCAATTTCCGTTATCACAGGTGACTGTAAGACTGTTGCGAACAGAAGGATTGCGTTAAACATCATATGCCTTGAGTTTATCCGTAAGAATTCACTTCTGTCAAGTTCTGACCTGAGGGCTGTTCACGCGGAACTTCCGGTACTGGATTACGTTGGAACTTCCTGTAAGGTGAACGGTTCGCCTGCACCAGGGGTGTTTGTCCGGGCGCCGGTTCAACGGTTAATTGTGTTCCTATCCATAATCCCGACGAAAGTTGAAGGCCCGGACAAGTGACTTATCCGAAATGTATCTTTTAACTTGCTTTACGGAGTATATATGTTTATTATTGTCCGGAAACCATGCAGCGGGTTAACGCTTCACTATTTCCGGCAGGAATGAGAGGGGAGGGGAACAGGTGATGTGGTGGATTGACAAAGGTATACTCGCGGGAAGCCATAACCCTTCCAATATAGAATTGAGCAACGCCGCAAGAGAAGGTATTACAACAGTAATATCTCTTCTTGATGAAACGGAGCAGACACCCGTCTATTCCAGTGAAATATTCAGGCAGGGCAAATTGCGGAATAGGTATTCCATACCTGTCAGGGATTATTCACCACCATCGATCAGGCAGCTTAGTGAATTCGTCAAACTAGTTCGCGAGTCTCAGGGTGCGGTTCTTGTTCACTGTCAGGGTGGGTCGGGACGGACCGGAACATTCGGAGCAGCCTGGCTGATCTCCAGGGGAGGGTCAGCCGATCAGGCGATAAGAACCGTGAGAGAACTGAAACCAGGTGCAATCGAAACCGATGAACAGGAGGAATGTCTGAGAGTATTCTTTGAAAACCAGCATCTCTATGATGCCAGATAGGAGGATATTATCGATTCGTACAAGTATCGTACAACAATATACAGCTGTCTATGCTGTACAACCATTCTGATCTCCATTCTATTATCCTGCACATCACGAAAAATGCTTACCCCGGAAGAAGCGAAACTGAAAACCGGCGAAACGGTTTATTCCGTTATTGAAACGGATGGTGATACTGTTTCATTTGCCGGGTACCGTGTGCTTGATACACTTTTGAATGTTCCGGACGAAAATCCAATTGTATTCGATGGAGAGGGTGCGGTTTTCAACGATTCACTGATCCGGGGAGTATTGTCGGATGGATCAGAAAGGATCATTAATATCGATTCGGTAGTAGTTGTAGAAGTGGACCGTTTCGATCTTGCCAGGACCATTTTCATCCCGATCGCAGCAACAGTTGAAACTGTTGTTGAAATCATGATGAATCTGTTTTCAGGATGCGGATGTTTCTAGGAATGACAGTATATCAAGCGTTGGAAGTGAAAGGTACGTAATCAAAAGGAGTAATT
>CAZOQQ010000120.1:0-4797 GCA_964582075.1 uncultured bacterium
ACACACATGACAGTTTGTACAACACTCATCCGGGGTACGGGCAATATCATATTCAGCCCGGCCGCTTAATTTCAGCAGTACTTTTTGCCCCTGACCGGAAGTTCCCGAGAAACACGGGTTGAACTTACAGATATGCTGCCGTGGAGAGCTACCGTTATTTTTTACTGTTTTGTACTATATTACAGAAATTATTAACGTTCAAGCTAACGAAACGGAGTATGGAATGCCAAGTAGTACAGCTGTCTGGCAGAGAGGATTGGAATTCTCCATAAGTCAGGATAATCATGAATTTACAATTGACGGAGCCGTTGAACACGGAGGACATGATCGGGGGCCGATGCCGAAGAATCTCATTCTTTCAGCTCTTATCGGCTGCACGGGAATGGATGTTGTTTCCATATTGAAAAAGATGAAAGTAAGGGATTACGAATTTACCGTCAGGGCCACCAGTGAGTCCACCGATACACACCCTAAAATATTCAAATACATAAAAGTTGAGTACATATTCACAGGCGAGAATCTTCCGCGAGCCAAGATTGAACGTGCTGTAAGCCTTTCCGAAACAAAGTACTGCGGCGTAAGTGAAATGCTTAGGGGAAAAGTACAGCTGCTGCACGAGATAATTCTGAAAGATAACTGATGAAATCATGATCAGTGAACGGAGTACTCCGCGTGTTCTGATACTTGATTATTCAGTGGATCGGTCGGAAGCCTCTCTGTTCCGTAGATGGTTCCCTCATACCTGCAGCAGCACCGTGGTGAATGTTTATTCCGGTGAAGCTGTTCCCGTCCCCGCCGGGTATTCACATGTATTTCATACCGGTTCCAGCCTGTCCATATGTTCCGACTCGGAATTCTTTCAGGATGCCGGTGAAATTGTGAAAGAATGTGTGGCTTCCGGAATTCCGCAGATGGGCATCTGCTACGGTCACCAGCTTCTGTGCAGATGTCTGATTGGTTCGTCAGCCGTTGAAAGATGTTCAAATGGTCTTGAGGCTGGATGGATCGACGTGGAAATGACCGGCAGCGGCCTGGATATACAGGGTGTACTGCCGGTAACAAGGGTACTGGAGTCACACTTTGACAGGGTTGTGAAAATTCCTGAAACCGCTGAAATAATCGCGAGAAATAATCATACTGCGATTCAGGGTTTCATTGACCTTGAAAAAAAACTGTTCGGCCTGCAGTTCCACCCCGAATTTACCCGGGAAGAAGGGAACATGCTCTTTCGGAAGGACGAAAAACTTCTCGGGGAGAATAACATCGATCTTCAGACGATACTGGAGGATGGACCATCAATTGATGCCGGAAATGTTTTCTTTGGGCATTTTTTCAATGCTTTTCAGGTTCATTAACATGTGCCGCTGAGGCGCTGGAAATACAGAGGTCAGATATGAGGGTTTTAGAGAACATAGAACCGAAAGAAGTATGGTTCTGGTTCGAGGAAATCAGCAGGATTCCCAGACCATCGGGCGAGGAAAAGAAGATCGCCGATTATCTGGTTGAGTTCGCCCGGAAGAGAAACCTGGAATACAGTCGGGATGATGTGAACAACGTTCTTATCCGTGCCGGCGGTTCAGGCGAAGCTGCGGATCGTGCGGGAATCGTTCTTCAGGCTCACGTTGATATGGTCGCAGAGAAAACCGATGAAAGCAGTCATGATTATTCAAGAGATCCCATTATTCCGGTTATTAAGGGAGACTGGGTTACCACTCCCGAAACAACACTTGGAGCGGATAACGGAATCGGAGTTGCACTGATGCTCGCGGTTCTGGATTCCGAAGATATTTCCCATCCTCCACTTGAGTGTCTCTTTACCACCGATGAAGAGAGGGGTTTAACGGGAGCCGGCAATATTGATCCGGAATGGATAAAGTTCCGGCGCATGATAAACCTCGATTCGGAGGACGAGGGGGTCTATACGATAGGGTGCGCCGGTGGAGCGGACTATCATCTTGTAATGAGTGTTGAGCGATCAATACCTGTGGATTGTTTTCGTCTTGAAATTACCGGGCTGAAGGGCGGCCATTCGGGGATAGAAATCAACAGGAACCGGGGGAATGCGATCCGCTTTCTTGGAAGAGTTCTCAGAACTCTCTGCATGGATTACAATGTTCGCATAGCCGGTATTTCAGGGGGAACAAAGAGGAACGCCATTCCGCGTAATGCCGAAGCACTGATATATTTCCCGGGTGGTGAAATTGACGCGGCAACCGACTTGCTGAACAGGATTTCCAGGGATCTGTCACTGGAGTACAGCGGCATCGAGGATGAAATTAATATCAGGATTGAACCCGGAGAAAAGGCGGGTCCCCTGGATTATGAAACCGGTATCAGGATTGCAGACCTTCTTCTTGCCCTTCCACATGGTGTGGAGAAACTGAGCGGTGTGATAAGCGGACTTGTGGAGACGTCGGTTAACCTTGCTATAGCAGGCATGAGTGACGATGAGTTTACTGTTGAACTTACCGCAAGAAGTCCGCTGGAGACCGCAAAAAAGGCTCTTGGAGAAAGAATCTCCGCCATAGCCCATTTGGCTGGATGCGCATTTATCGCTGAAGGATCGTATCCGGGATGGATGCCGGATTCCGGTTCAACACTGTTGAAGAAGATGATCAGAATATACACTGAAGTCATCGGGAGCGAACCCGTTATCGAATCCATACATGCCGGCCTGGAATGCGGTATAATCGGTGACAGGGTAGGCGGGATGGACATGATATCCATTGGACCTGACATAAGGGATGTTCATATTCCGGGAGAAAGAGCCAGTATTTCTTCACTTCAGCGTTTCTGGAAGTTCTTTAAATCTGTGCTTGCGACACTGGACTGAGGATACGGGATTGGAAAATATGGATTTGCAGGGGGAACTCAGAAAACTGTTCCGGCTTGCTGCGGATGAATTGGTGAAGTCTGAAAAATCTGCGGGCAACTGGATATCACTGACCGATTCTCAGATCGGAGTTCTTGAAGACAACGGCAATTCTTCCGAAGACTGGTCAGGTGTGAAAATATCCAAAGGAGCCATGCTGAATAATGTTCGCAACTGCAGGTTTTCAGGTGAAGTTCGCATAGCCTTAACCCCCGCCGAGATAGACGGCAGCATGGTATATCCCTCTTTTCAGGAAAGCTGTTTTGAGAATGTTGAGATTCTGCCCGGATGCAGAATAGAGAACTCGAAATACCTTGAAAATCTCCATATTGAAGAGGGTACTCTTATTGAGAACTGTGGCAGGATTACGTACGAACAGGGTTCTTTGTGCGGTTGTGGGGAGGAACTCGAACTGGGGGTTGAAACCGGGGAGAGGAATGTACCATCTTTTCCTTACCTTGATGTTTTTCTTGCCGAAGCGCTTTCGGGGGGGGCTAATCGGGCGGACAACCTAGCGATGTACAGTTCCTTTCTCGATGAGTTTTTATTGAAGTTGAGATCAGTAAAGACCGGAATTATAGGCAGGGCGTGTATACTTCGGGACACCGCGGTTGTGGAGAACTGCTTTATCGGTTCCCGGGTTTCTATCCGCAATGCCTGCGCTGTGCGGAACAGCACGCTGCTTGGCGAGGAGCCTGGTTCCACTGAAGTTCTGGATGGTGCTCTTGTAAGGGATTCAATTCTGAAGTGGGGGTCACGGGTGGATTCCATGGCCATTGTTGAGAAATCAATACTCGGGGAAGCGTCTGTAGTTGAAAAACAGGGCAAGCTGTCATCATCCTTCCTCGGTCCGAATTCTGTACTGGCGGAAGGTGAAATCACAGCATCACTTGCCGGTCCTTTTACGGTATCTCATCACCAGTCACTTCTTATAGCCGCCAGATGGCCCGGGGGCAGGGGGAATATCGGTTACGGAGCCAACGTCGGGAGTAATCACACTTCAAGGCTTCCCGACCAGGAGATAAGACCCGGGGAGGGAATGTTCTTCGGACTTGCCTGTTCTGTGAAATTCCCCGCGGATTTTTCTGAAGCTCCCTACAGTATTATCGCAACTGGAGTGACTCTTCTGCCTCAGAGAGTCGAATTTCCCTTCTCGCTTATATGTGAACCGTTTGCTTCAGTTGAATGCGTCCCACCCTCCTTCAATCAGATTATCCCGGCATGGGTACTTTCCGATAATTTGTTTTCCATTGACAGGAATGAAAGTAAATACAAATCCCGGAACCGCGCAAGGCATTTTGAATCCGGAGGGAGTATTTTAAGAGAAGCCACTGTAGCGATGATGATCAGCGCTCTTGCGAAACTGGAAGTACAATCTGTGAAGGATGTGTACACGGAAAAGGAAATCAGCGGTCTGGGAAAGAATTACCTTACCGAAACCCACAGGAAGAAAGCGATCGATACGTACCGCTTTCATGTAAGGTATTTTGCCCTTGAAGGGTTAACGGAGAACGAAGATTCTGAAGATCTGTCGGTTTTCCGCAGGGACATTCTGAAAAGGGAATTTCCGCATGCTTCACGGGAGGAACTGCGCGGAATCCATTCGGAAATGCGGAAAAAGGTTGCCGAAAGTATCCGGATGAATACCGAGAAGGATTACTCAAGGGGTTGCAGGATAATCACTGATTACGCGGACGTGAGGTAACCTGATTGTTCTGCTGAATTCAGGAATACTGAGGTCTGAGATGGTGCCTGATACAGGTAAGCCGGAGCCGATCCTATGAACCGGGCGGGTAGCCCGGGTCGATGGTTCTTCTGATGGCTTCCATCCCTTTTATTTCATCCTCTGAGTACATGAACTTCAGATAATCGATCTTAAGTTTTCCCAGCCCGTGTTCGGCTGAAACGGTTCCTCCCATTGCCAC
>CAZOQQ010000120.1:4897-6792 GCA_964582075.1 uncultured bacterium
CGATCTTAAGTTTTCCCAGCCCGTGTTCGGCTGAAACGGTTCCTCCCATTGCCACTGCGGTTTTTGCTATCTCTTTCATGGCTTCGTCCGCCAGAAGCATCTGGCGCGGGTTTTCCGGCATCGCGTTGGCATGGATATGTCCCTGTCCGGCATGGCCGAAGATAACGAAAGGCAGATTCTTTTCCTCGAGAATCTTTCGCGTTACGGTGTAATATTCCCTGAGACGGGAGGGGTCGACCGCGCCATCGGAACCGAATTTATGAATAGAGGGATATTTGCTTCTTGATTCCGAGATTCTGTGATTTACGGCTTCGGGCAGCGCGTGTCTGAAATCCTTTATTTTTCTTCTTTCGGATGGTTCGAAACCTCCCCAGACGGTTTCCGGACTTGCGCCTGAAGCGGTGATCATCGAGTCAAGGGTAACCAGTGTTTCTTCAAGATGTTCTTCAGTGTCAGCCTCGGCCCGTAAAAGAAGAACGAAGGCAGAGTCCGCGGGTGGGGAAGGAAGCTCACCGGGGTGCAGTCGCATGAAATCGATACATCGATCATCCATCATTTCAAGCGCACGCAAACGTAATGGTTTCTCTGCGTTCAGCAGAGAAGAAAAGAGATTCCAGAAGGATGTCGTATCCCCGGGAAAGACAGCGAGATCGATTAAATACACGGGAGTTTCTGTCAGTTTCAATTCCGCTTCGGAAATGAACCCGAGTGTTCCTTCTGAACCTATGAAGAGGTCAATAAGATCCATATCGGGGCGTATGTAATAGCCCGCGGTGTTCTTTGGAGGCTGTTTTCTGGCAAGGGACGGCAGACGAAGCCTGCCCAGAACAGGATGGTTACAAATCAGGTTCTTAAAAAAGTACTGTCCCCGTTTGATATCCAGAATTCCGCCTGATGGAAGGATGATCCGCAGTCCTTCCACCCATCTTCTCGTCGACCCGTACAGGTAGCTGTCAGCTCCGGAGGCGTTTGTGGCAATGGTTCCCCCGACAGAAGCCGTTTCTTCGGTAGGGTCAGGGGGATAGAAGTAACCTTCAGCGTTAACGGATACAAAAGCGTTGAGTTCTTCTATCGTGGTTCCCGCGCCCGCATTAACATTACCGTTTTTAAGCATCCTTAAATCCTTCATAGCAGACGAGGAAATTACCGAGCCTCCATCCGGGAGCGCTCCTCCCGAAATTCCGGTCAGACCCCCGGAAATGGTTAGGGGTATTCCGTTCTTTGAGCATTCTTCGATGTAATTTACAGCTTCATCGGTATTGTCGGGCCAGAACGCTGATTCACACCACGCGCCGGAGAGGTTCGATTCGTCCTGGAGAAGGTCAGCGCACATTTCCGAGATCTTATCTTTTCCGGTTACGATTCTCATCTGAGCCCTTCGTGAATTATGTTTCATTGTTCGGGGTTACTGTCAACGGAACAGATTGTATAATTCGTACTATAGTAAATAACCAATCGGAGCAGAAATATTTCTGGAGAGAGGTTCTGCATTATGGGAGATACTTTTGCGATAAAAGTTCTCAGCCGGGCCGCGGGGAAAAAGGTCAGTGAGGGCGAAATCGTTTTCGTTGAGCCTGACTATATTCTCACGCACGATAACAGTTCAGCGATAATAGGCAAATTTGAATCCACCGTTCCGGGGGGTAAAGTCAGGTATCCCGGAAGACTGGCAATCGTTCTTGATCACGTTACGCCCGCGGCTACGAGCAAACACGCCGCTGGTCACGTGAAAGTACGGGAATTCGTGAAAGAACAGGGAGTAACCAACTTCTTCGATATAGGAACAGGCATCTGTCACCAGGTAATGCCCGAGATGGGGCTTGTCAGACCGGGGTCTGTTGTTGTCGGCAGTGACAGCCATACTACCACCGCCGGAGCCTTTGGCGCCTTTGCCT
>CAZOQQ010000121.1:0-6750 GCA_964582075.1 uncultured bacterium
CTGTAACCGCAGACAGTCTTACCGAAATGGATGATCTGAAGGCAGCCGGAGAATACATTGACGGCGGACTGGTATCCGCCCCCTGTGTGTTTGACTGGAATAATGACTCGGTACCCGATCTTGTTGTTGCCTACGCTTCGTCCGATTCGGGCAGCGTTATCAAACTCTTTATGAATTCCGGCTCCGCAGAAAATCCTGTATTTGAATCCGGAACAGATGTCTTATGCGGTAACGAGGATGTTAAGGTTTCAGGATGTACACCTTTTTTCGGCGATCTTGATCAGGATGGTCTGCCCGATCTGATATTCGGAGAGGTCACCGGCAGAATATACTATTGCAGAAACACGGGAACCGTTTCAGCACCGGTATTTGACACACCGGAAGCCCTGCGGACATCGGGGGGAGAGATTTCCGTTCTGCTTAACAGCAGCCCGGTTATCTGTGACTGGAATGAAGACGGCTTTCCCGATATCGTGGTAGGACGAGGTGAAACCGGGTACGTTCTGGTTTTCATGTCACCCCATACCGGTGGAATCTCGGAACCCCGGATTCCCTCTGACAACCTCCAGCTGCAACTTCTCAATAACCCGTGTGCCGGTTATATGAAATTCAATGTAACATTACCCTTCTCTTCGCAGCTGAATGTGAGTCTTTTCAGCCTTACGGGAAGGCTTATAAGGACATTCAACCCGGAATACCTTTCTGCGGGCACAACTTCTCTTCAGATGGATATCGGAAACATTCCATGCGGTATTTATCTGCTGTCAGCCACCTCCGGATCGCTTAGCGGAACCCGCAGCGTAACTGTAACGGGGGATACAGAATGATCTTTCTTCTGCTTGCGGGCCTGTTATGTCTTGCCGGAAACATAAGCGCGGAAACGGCCACCCAGTCCGACTGGTCCGGCGGCCCCGGTGTAACCGGACCTGTTTTGAACTGGGGAAATGCTTTCGGGTTATCATCAGACATTGACTTCTCCGATCTTCCGGGAGAACTCAGCCTTCCCTGGGGCAAGCTTACAGATGTGTCCACCTCCATCCCGGGCAGCGCACAGTACGGAATACATACTTCTACGGGCGATGTTGATGGTGACGGAGACCTCGATGTTCTTTCAGCCTCCTCAATCGATAATCTGATAACCTGGTGGGAGAACCTGGACGGAGAAGGCACATCCTGGTCATCACATACAGTAGCATCCGGATTTGAAGGCGCATGGGGTGCTGAATGCTGCGATATCGACAAAGATGGTGATAACGACATTTTCGGTTCAGCAATGACCGCTGATATGGTTGTATGGTGGGAAAATGATGGAAGTGATACCTCCTGGACGGAACATATAATCGACGGCAGCATGGATGGCGCTAAAGCGATTTTCATTTCCGACATGAACAACGACGGGGAATCCGACCTTCTGGTCGCTGCAAAAGGAGCCGATGAAGTTGCATGGTACCGTAACGGCGGTTCAGGCTCATCCTGGCAGAAATATTCCATAGCCACAGGTTACGATGGCGCTTTATCGGTTATTGGCTGCGATATTGATCTTGATGGAGATATTGACGCGCTTTCCGCCGCAAAAATCGATGACGCGATTCGCTGGTACGAGAACGAAAACGGTATTGGAACCTCCTGGACAGAACACTCCGTTGTTGAAGGATTCGATTACGCCCGTACCGCCGAAGCCGCTGATATCGATGGTGACGGTGATATTGATGTGGCCGGTACAGGAGGGAAAAGCAAGGATTCCTTTGGAGAGGTAACCTGGTGGGAAAACGCTGACAGTGCAGGAACAGCCTGGATAGAGCATGAAATTGATCCAGCCTTTCATGGACCGTACACAATACTAACCGATGATATAGACGACGATGGAGATCCTGATGTTTTCTCGGGCTCACTGACTTCAAACGATATATGCTGGTGGGAAAACAACGGGAATGGATCTTCATGGAACAAACACAAAATTGGTTCACTGTACGCTCCCCTGACCATCTGCATGGCAGACATCAACGGGGATGGACTGACCGAAATAATAGCCGGCTCCCTTTACAGCTTCGATATCTGCTGGTGGAAAATACTGGGTTACCAACCCGCCGGTGAACTCGTTTCAAGCATTTACGACACAAGGGGAGACTCTGACTGGGGAGAACTGTCCTGGCTGGCCGAACTCCCCGAAGGTACTTCGGCAGGTGTGAGCATGCGGTCATCATGGGATTCGCAGGATCTCGGAGAATGGTCCGATACGGTATTTACTTCTCCTGTCGACCTCTCCGGCCTTCTGTCCGACGGTGACAGGTTCGTACAGTACGGCATTGTTCTTCGTTCCGCTGATTGCGATACGACACCGCACATGCAGGAACTGTCCATCACATGGAATTCACTTTCCGTCGAACCTGATGCCACCGGGAATATCCAGCCCCTGAGAATACTCAACGGTAATCCCGCGTGCGGTGTTGTTGAGATATCCTGCTACCTTGAATCACCGGATGATGCCGGTTTATCGATCTACGATCTTTCGGGCAGAATTGTCTTGTCTACTGAAGAACGGAGCGAAATGAAATCCGGAGAAAATATCGTATATCTCTACGGGTTATCGGATGGCATCTACTTCGCAAGGTTAGACGTATCCGGAGATCGGTACACTGAAAGGTTTACCGTACTGAACTGAGCCCTGTGAACGGTTCTCCGGCAGCACTGCATCTGTAATTGCGAAGATACTTCATTTTGTATTTACGTCTGAAAGCAGGGGTTCACTTACAGAAACGCTTCGGAATCAATGGATGGAAATTCATGTGGCATGCAATTATTTTAAGAACTTGACCGCGCAGACAAGGAAAGTTATATGTTATTGTAAATGGAAAGAGAATGAAAATGACTGAATCTGAACAGATCGATAAAGATATTGATATTTCAAGTTCCATTGACTCCCAGACCAAGCGCGGAAACCCCAGCAAACAGAAATTTTCCAGGATTATCTGGATATTATCTATTACTGCTTTTCTGTTCATCCTGATACTGATTTTTCCCACAGGCGATTCCGGTTCCTTCAACACTGAAATCTCATCAACCGAACAGGCGCTTCGCGATTCCATGTACTCCATTGCCTGTGATATACATGATTATTTCAACCTCAACGGGAACCTTCCTCTTGTTCTGGAAGATATCAATGTATCTTCGCTGTCCATCACATACACAGTTGAAGATGATTCAAGCTGGGCTCTCATGTCCGGTGACAGTTTGATATACTATTCAGATATGGATCCTGTCGAATTTGCAAGTGGAGAAATCTGATGAACGTGCGGAATCAAAATGGATTTACGTTAATAGAATTGATGGTTGTTGTCGTTGTCATCGGTATCCTTGCTTCAATTGCCATACCGAAGTTCAGTAACCTGGCTGAACAGGCCAGAACTCAAAGCTGCAGACAGAACCTCAGAAATCTTGCAGGTGCCCTTGAAATGTATTTCGGTTCAACCGGCCATTACCCGTATGTGAATAAAGGACATAGATGGAGAAATTTCTCGGCAACACACGAGTATCTTCAGAACTGGGATCAGCTCAGGTGTCCTTCATCAGGTACTCATTACAGGTACAGGATTACCGGAAGACACTACGATAACTTCAGAATAAGGGGATGGAACAGAAACTGCAGAAGAAATCACGGCATGTACAGAAACGGAATGCCTACCTGGTAAAATACCCCTTTCCCATTGAATCCAGTTAAACCCTGTTCAGACTGAACTGTAATACTCGATTGCTTCATCTGGTTTTCGAATGACCCGGAAGTGATTGCAGCTGGTTTCTTTTCAACGAAGGTTTCCTCGCAACATAAATCCCGCGTCCGGTCTCCGGATTGATGCCGCTATAATACATGGCGGTTGCCATGGTCATGGGAGTTGGAAGGAATATCTGAGCCTTTTCCGGCCGCATGTTCTGACGGCGAAGTTCCGCAGCCGCTATATGCATCTGCTTCATGTCACAACCGGGAACCGCAACAAGAATGTACGGTTCAATATACTGTTTTTTACCGGCTTTTTCTGAAATGTCTTCAAAAAGCACTTTGAACTTTCTCCATAGATCCGGAGAGGGTTTTCTCATGAGTTTCAAAACCTCGGGATCAAAATGCTCCGGGGCTATCTTCAGGTATCCGGACACATTATCACGGACCAGCTTTTCAATAAATCTTCTGTCACGAAGGGCAACATCGTAACGTATACCGCTTCCAACGAAGACATTCCGCACTTCCGGGATATTTGCCACCGCTTCGAGGAGTTCAATATACGGGCTATGATCCGTTCTGAAATTATCGCAGATTTCCGGATACAGGCACGAGTATCTTCTGCACTTCCGCAGTGCCTTGTCATTCGCGCAGCCGAGGCCGTAAAGATTGGCGGTGGGACCTCCCAGGTCTGTAATCGTTCCTCTGAAATAACTTTTACCTGTCAGCGACTTTACTTCTCGAAGTACTGAATTCCGGCTCCTGCTGCTTATCAGCTTACCCTGATGCAGACCCAGGGCACAGAAACTGCATCCTCCCGCACAGCCCCGGACAACAGTAATCGAATTCCGTATCATGCTGAACGCCGGTATCACTTCGGTGTAAATCGGATGGGGTTCCCTGGCATAGGGCAGTTCGTACACCCTGTCCATCTCTTCGGTACTCAGTGGATATTGAGGCGGATAAACTACAACGGCCCGGCTGTCGGCTTTCTGAACAAGAGTAGAGCCGCACCAGGGGTTGATTTCCTCCTCCAGAATCTCTGTCATCCGTATGAACTTTTCCATATTGCCGGATACTTCCTCGTGGGATGGGAGTTCAATGTATTTTCCAACATCCAGCCCGTTAAGAGCCTTCTGACTTACGAAAACCGCCGTACCCCTGATTCCTTTGATGCTTCTTCCTGAAGAAAGAGCATCAGCGATTTCTCCAATGGCCTTTTCTCCCATTCCGTATACAAGTATTGCCGCCTTTGTATCAAGCAGAATTGATTTTCTGACTTTATCACTCCAGTAATCGTAATGACTCAGCCTTCTGAGGCTGGCCTCTATACCTCCGATCACCACGGGAACTCCGGGCATGCTTCTCTGTGCCATATTTACATATTTAAGTACTGCACGATCAGGCCTCTTCCCTGGAATTCCACCCTCCGAATAAGCGTCATTGGAACGAATTCTCTTCAGTGAGGTGTAGTGGTTTACCATGGAATCCATGGCTCCTGAAGTAATCCCCACAAAGAGCTTTGGAATACCGAGTCGGAGAAAATCCTCCTTCGCGGTTATATCAGGCTGTGGAATAATTCCCACCCTGTAACCAATGCTCTCCAGATACCTGCCGATGATTGCTGTTCCGAAGGAGGGATGATCCACGTACGCATCTCCGCTGATCAGTACGATATCGCAGGAATCCCATCCCAGAGATTCCATCTCTTTTCCTGTAACCGGCAAAAATGGAGCCGCTCCGATAATGTCACCTCCCGAATAATACATACGAAAGAAGGTACTGCTGAGAAGCGGGTATTGACAAGCCCTGCGAAAAAGAGGACACTCTTAGTGTACAGATGTTTACACTATGGGAGGTTGCCATGAACAACGATAACGCGTCACTATTCAGTGGAAGGGTATCAACCGGAAGAACAACCTGGTTCGTAGATGTACGCCAGGCTGTGAACGACAGGTTTTACATTTCTTTAACGGAATCCCGCAGAATATCAGATTCCGGTTTCGAGCAGAACAGAGTATTCCTGTTCGAAGACAGCCTTGAGGAAATAGAAGCCCTGCTCGCGGAAGCATCCGGAGAACTCAAAAAGGCTGCAAGCGAACGAGGCGAACTGAAGCAGGAAGGTTCATCAGGCAAGTACGAACGCAGCGGAAAAGCCTGGACAGAGGAAGAAGAAAGTATCCTGCAGGAAGAATTCCGTAATGGTACACCACGCGACAGCATTGCTTCCAGGCTGAAAAGAAGCACTTACGCCATTACCCTCAGGCTGGAAAAAATCGGGCTGATAGAAAAGGAAGAGAAAGAAGCAGTGTAATTATCACCTCCTCTTTCACTACTGAAGCCAAAGAAATAAGCAACTCAAAGGTCTCTGACCTGTGATAAAATAAAAGCCGACTTCTCTCCCCCGCCACTCCTGACTGTAGCTGTCGTAACAGATGACCTGTTTCGCTCCTTTCCGGGGAATCCGGGATGTGATTCCGGCAATCCACTCCAGGGTGAGCGGTCACCTCCAAGTTACGACCTGGGTAGGAATGGAAAGATAGAAACAACCTTGACATATGATTAAGTGCAGTGCATTAGAAAGTTTGAGGGGATACTGGTATTAAACTTCAACCATAGGGTGTCAATAACATGCATAAAGCAAAAGTATGTGCGGTTGTTGTTGCAGCAATATTCAGCGGACAATCATTGGCAGGCGGATCAATCCTTGCATGGGGCCAGGACTTCCTAGGAAATACTCAGATACCTGATCCCAATGAAGATTTTGTTGCCATGGGTGCCGGTGGAAGTCACTTTCTTGCCATCTATAGCGATGGAACAGCAATGGGAATCGGAGATAACAGTCAGTGTCAGGCGAGAATTCCCTATCTTTTAAATCAGGACTTCGTTTTTGTGGATGGCGGAGATCGACATGCTATAGCTCTTAACTCAAATGGCGAAGCAATAGCTTGGGGTTGCAATTACAATGGAGAATGTGATGTAGTAAACCAGGATTCCATTTATCTTGATGTTTCAATTGGATACTTTTTCGCGCTTGC
>CAZOQQ010000122.1:0-5352 GCA_964582075.1 uncultured bacterium
TATTATGAAAAATCATATTGGCGAGGAATACTGATTCAAGCAGTTTTGTTATGATTGTATTCGCGAGAGAAGCTGGTATTCATTAACCGCGAAAGGTATTGATATGGATAGAGCAAAGATTGAAAAGAAGTACGAAGCGCTCAGCCCCTTCGAACTAAAGGATAAGCTTATATCCATGTCCGGGAATCCACAGATCAGAATGATGCTCAACGCCGGAAGAGGTAATCCGAACTGGGTTGCCGTTCAGCCGAGGGAAGCCTATTTCCTGTTTGGTTCCTTTGCTCTGCAGGAGGCTCACAGGGTGATGAGCCGTCCGGGTCTTGCAGGAGCGCCGGATTCTGCCGGAATAGCTGACCGGTTTATTGAATTCTGCAACGTTCACGCTGAACGTAATGGCGCGGAATTTCTTCTTGATGCCTTCAACCATGTTACCGGAAAATTGAACATAAACGGTGACTCCTATGTTGGTGAAATGGTGGATGCCATACTCGGTGACCATTACCCTACGCCCGATCGGGTGCTTGAGAACACGGAGAAAATAGTAAAGGCATACCTGGATGATACAATGTGTGATAATGATCCGCCTGCGGGTAAAATGGATATTTTTGTTACAGAAGGCGGCACCGCTGCGATGACCTACATTTTCAACACACTGAAGGAGAACGGTCTTTTAGAACCCGGAGACAGAATAGCAATTGGAACCCCGATTTTTACCCCCTACATAGAAATTCCCTTACTTAACGATTACCAGCTTGTCGAAATAAAAGTTCAACAGGATGAAAATGATAACTGGCAGTATCCCGACAAAGAACTTGACAAACTCGCGGATCCATCCATAAAGGCGTTCTTTCTTGTTAACCCGTCCAATCCAGCCTCGGTAAGTATGGCGGACAGAAGCCTTGTTAAACTGGCGGAACTGGTCAGAACAAAAAGAAAGGATCTGATACTTCTTACGGACGATGTATACGCTACATTTGTAAACGGGTTCAAATCACTTGTGGCAATAGCGCCGAGAAATACGATTCTTGTTTACTCGTACTCCAAGTACTTCGGTGCTACCGGATGGAGGCTTGGTGTCATTGGTATTTACGAAGACAACGTATTTGATGAAATGATAGCCGCTCTTCCTGAGAAAAAGAAAAAGGATTTGAACGAAAGGTACAAGACCATTTCAACGGAACCATCGAAAATTAAACTTATTGACAGGCTGGTGGCTGACAGCAGAGCTGTCGCCCTGAATCACACGTCAGGTCTTTCAACCCCGCAGCAGGTGATGATGGTGTTTTTCTCCCTTCAGGAACTGCTGGACAGTGACAGCAGGCTGTACAGGAAAGAGATGCAGGATCTCATTCACGAAAGATACGAAACTCTGTACAAAAACCTTGGAACCAGGGGGCCGGAATTCCCCTTCTACGCTTGTTACTATACAACAATAGATATAAAGAAGCTTTCAAAAGAGAGGTACGGAGAAGAATTCAGCAGCTGGATGGAAGAAGCACATGAACCTATTGATTTTGTATGGAGACTGGCGGAGGAAAAAGGAATAGTACTTATGGACGGCGGCGGATTCGACGCCCCGGAGATGTCGGTAAGGGTATCTCTCGCCAACCTGTTCAAAGCGGATTATGCGTCGATTGGCAAGGGTATCAGTGATCTGCTGGATGAATACATGGAAGAATGGAAAAAGGTCAAATGAATACTCTGCTGACATTTCTTCAACATAACCCTTCTCTGCTTCTTTTCGCCGCTCTTTCTGCCGGGTATGCGCTGGGGAAGGTTAAATTCGGCACCTTTTCTCTTGGTTCCACCGCGGGTGTCCTGCTTGTGGCTATCGTAACAGGAGCGCTTGTACTGAAAAATACGCAGTACGATCTCGGTCTGATAAAGACAATATCTTTTGGATTCTTCATTTTTACCATCGGGTACCGGGTGGGACCGGATTTTGTTAGTGGATTGAAGCGCGGCGGAATGAAATATGTCATTACTTCGGTTTTCTTTTGCATAACTGCGCTTATTGCCGCTGTTCTTCTGGCAAAAGTATTCGGTTTGAACAGAGGGTACGGTGGAGGCTTGCTGGGAGGAGCTCTGACCCAGTCTTCCGTGATAGGAACAGCGGATGGAGCAATACGTCACATTACCAGTCAGGAAGTAACATCGAATCTGAATTTGAAATCGGATGTAGCGGTTGCCTATGCTGTTACTTACATTTTTGGTACGGCAGGTCTGATAATCCTCCTGAAAGTACTGGGTAAACTATGGAAATTTAATCTTCCGGCTGAAGCGAAAAAGGCCGAAGCCGAGCTGGGTTCAGTTGATGTTGATGATAGTATTGAAGCCTTCCACTGGTCAAACCTGGTGATTCCAAGAGCGTACAGGGTGGAACGGCAGGAGGCGGTTGGAAGCACTGTTGCGGAACTGAAATCGAAGTTTCCCGAGTACGTTGCCATCAACATGTTGAAAAGAGATAACCGGATAGTTGAGAATATCACAGAAGATATGATTCTGAAAAAGGGAGATATAGTTGTTCTTACAGGTTATCGCAGACGCATTTATATAGCGAACAGTACAATAGGTCCGGAGGTTGATGACAAGTACGTAAAATCCATGCTCGGAGAAATCCTAAGCATCTGTATGACAAGTAAAAAGCTGAACGGAAAAACATTCAACGAAATATTCAGTAACTACGGGCACGGATGCTACATCAAAGGCGTTTACAGGCAGGGGCATGAACTTCCTCTGGGGCCGAATCTTAAAATTTATAAAGGCGATGTTATCAGAACCATTGGCAGCAGGCCTGACGTGGAAAACCTCGTTAAAGCCATAGGGTATCCGGAGCGGAAATCGGTGATTACAGATATGGTTTCTGTCGGAATCGGGCTCATTGCCGGCACACTGCTCGGGCTTCTGGCAATAAATATAGGAGGCATTCCGGTTACACTGGGTATGGGCGGAGGAGTGCTTGTATCGGGGATATTCTTCGGTTGGCTGAGGTCCACGAAACCAACCTGGGGCAGTATACCCGTGTCAACGCAGTGGATATTTACAAATCTGGGACTTAATCTCTTTATAGCCTGCGTTGGAATTTCAGCCGGCCCGAGAGCTGTGGCGGCACTGCAGCAGGCAGGGATAAATATTTTCCTTGCCGGAGCTTGTCTTACTGTTATTCCTCATGTACTTACGTGGCTTTTCGGTCTGTACGTTCTGAAACTTAACCCCGTACTTCTACTGGGAGCCATGACGGGGGCGGGAACCTGTACCGCAGCAATGAACTCGGTGAAGGAGGATGCCGACAGTTCGATACCTGTAATAGGATATACTGTTCCCTACGCAATCGGTAATGTGTTGCTGACCGTTTGGGGAGCCCTGATAGTCAGCGTTCTCTGAAATTAAGGCTAACCCGAACCGGGATCTCTGTAAGGTGTTCACAAGACCTGATATTTTCGAGCTTATCGATTCGGTTATCGATAAGGATGGCGATACTCCACGACGGTACAATGTTCCTCTTTCGTCCATTCCCGACTTCGCGAATTGTAAACGGGTGAAGTATTGCAACGGAAGCTGTCCCGGTATAGCTCACCAGATCCGGAAAACCTTCCTGAAATCGAACGGAATAGAGAGTATTGACGACATCCTGTAATTTATGCAATCGATCCTTGAAGAATTTCATCAGCCAGGGAATAAAGTCCGCACATCACAAATTATGAAAGAGGCTGGTGGTACGACTGTCCTGGAAGTATCAATTGAGTTGTATGAAAAACACAAATAAACCTGACGCGATAACGACGGCCGTTTGCAAATGGATTCTGTCGGGAGAAATACACGGAGCCTACGAAGGGCCTGATCCGGTTGCAACTCACGGTCTGGCTCCTGTTCTTTCGAAAGAGACGGGGCGAAACCATATCAGCCTTTCCATGGCGGCGGACTGGATTCGCAGGGAACATATTGTTAAACCCGTTCTTGAACGAATATCCGAAGAGGGTCTTACCGTCTGGGCGATCAAAGGTTTTGATCTGGCCAGAAGCGTGTATTCCTTTCCGGGTGCAAGACCAATGACCGATGTTGACCTTTTCCTTAAAAAGGAGGACGTCCGAAAAGTACTCGCTGTCTTTGACCGGTGCGGGTGGTCGGGATGGTCGCCCGGATCAAATATCTTCACCGCGGGAATTGTATCGGAGATCAAGATGTTCAGGCTGGACGTCATGGTTGAACTCCATACTCATATCTTCTACTTCCCGGCAACGTTTCCCGGTAAGCTTCCACCTGACCTTTTTGAAAATGGCCGTTTTCTGGAGTCCGGCCTTTTCGGGTTCGACTGGCATAACGCTCTGCTTGTAGTGATTCTGCATATAATGACGAATAGCGATATAAGGCCGGTATGGTGGGTAGACATATGCCTGCTTTGTAAAAAGGTCACTGAAGCCGGAACATGGAAAATATTCTCCCGAAATGCTCACGCAACTAATCTTGATAATCAGGTTGCTTCCATCCTTGCCGTTGCTGCCGCCGAATTTGGAGCGCCTGTTCCAGAGAATGTGATGGCTGTACTTTGGAATGGTGACAGAGGAAGAGGAAATGTTGTTGATAAACTGAAAATCGGCCGGAAAATTCCAACACTGCTGAATCTGAAGTATCTGATAGGATGGAAGAAGGTATCCTGGTTGTTTTCCCTGCTCTGGCTTGTTCTGACCGGACAACGACCTATGAGAAAACTATGAACGGGAGAAGTAACATACTTGGTTAAATTCAATTCAGATATTTCCGATGCCATGCGAAGCTGGAACTGCTTTATTATCAAAGCTGAAGTTGAATTCAGGCATGAACGATAAATCTGATGCTTTGAAACTGCTTCTGAAACGCTTCCTGATTTCTCTGCCATTACTGGTAATAAGTACAGTTATGTTCATGAGAGGCAAACCATTATCTCTCATTGCAGTTTTTCCGCTTGTTCCGGTTGCTTATTTACTGGGGCCTCCACTGACCGCTCTGGTAGTCGATCCTGCAGGATCGATCTTTTTCCCGGAATCGGGCACTCGGGAAATCAACCTGATGTTCAGTATGCCCGAAGCAAGAATTATGGAAGGGAAATATGAAGAAGCGCTTGAACTCCTGAAGGAAATGATACCCAGGGATCCTCAGCGGCTGGAAATATATATGCGGATCATGGGTCTGGCAGTTAACCGGATGAAACAGCCGGACGTAGCGAGGGAAACGTTTCACGCGGGAGTTAAAAATTTGAATGATCTGCGGAAACGAAGAGTACTCGCACGTGAGTACAGAAGATTAATGGTACTGTTCAGGGAGGAAACCGAAAGGAATTGAAGTTTCCAGTCAGGAGTCCCTAATCGCGTTGAC
>CAZOQQ010000122.1:5452-6716 GCA_964582075.1 uncultured bacterium
AGCTTTGAAGCAGGATCTTTTGCTCTTGTCTGTGAAGATCCCGATGCCCCTGCCGGAAACTGGATTCATTGGGTTGTTTACAACATTCCTGGTTGCGCCGGCATTCTCGAAGAAGGGATTCCCGCTGAAGCAGAACTGGAAGACGGTATACTTCAGGGAAAGAACAGTTGGGGCAATATAGGGTATGGCGGTCCAGCACCTCCGTCGGGAAAACACAGGTATTTCTTTACCCTGTATGCTCTTGATGGACAAATGCACCTGGCTCCAGGAGCAACAGCTGAAGAGCTGAGAACGGCTATGGAAGGACATGTAATCAAGGAATCTGAATACATGGGAGAATATACTCGAGAATAATCGCTTTAAACGTTCGTGCCCTCTACGGTTTCAAGTGCCCAGAACGCGGGTAAATCTTCGCTTGTGAGATTAACAGCCATAGTCTCGACCAGATCCATGGATACCCCATGAACGTTACGTGAGTAAGCTGTTTCAGGGTCGCACATCAATTGAATTATCTTAACGTCATGCCCGTAGGCTTTCGCAAGGTGATAGTAGGGAGAAATTTCCCAGGCTTTTATGGCAGTATTATCTACTACAAGGACTTCCGGGGAATCCTGTTCTTTTTCTCTCTCCAAAGATGTGAGTAACTCTACGAAATTACGCAGGCAATGTGCGTGAGCCTCTGAAATCAATGCCCCGTCGAATCTGTAAATACCTTCATTATCAAGGAAAAAATCATCAGCGGAGCATACACGCGCGTCCGGATGATTCAACCGCACCCACGTTGTTTTCCCGGCACCCGGAAGACCCCTCATAATATATATTTGTGACAAGTGATACTACTCCGTCATCAGCTCAATTCAAACTGGTATTCCCTTATCAACCTTCGATTTTCCTTAGAACTTCCAGGAAATCCCTGTACTCAGGAACCTGCCGGCTTTCGGCTTCGATTGCCCCCCTGGACCGTGGCATTCTTCCTCCGGCATCATTTAACCTTTCAGGATTGTGTTTTGTCATAAATGCAGAAGAAGGAATTTTCCCTCCGTTCATGTTAAATATTTACAAAAATGATTGCCTGTGGCAAGTGTCTCATTCTCATTGACACGTTCCGCAGTTGGATCTTTGATGGTTTCGTGCCACTTATCCGGTGGTATCTGTGATGCCACCATTGGGGGAGCAAGCCGAACGCAGAAACACTCTAACTGTTCCTATATACTGAAAGATGCCTTGATGGACCCGAATGTTGTCCGTTCCAATGAGGTTGGAG
>CAZOQQ010000123.1:0-6715 GCA_964582075.1 uncultured bacterium
CACCGACAGCCGGGTCCCAGATCAGATCTACCTGGTCGTAATTGTAAATGTACACATTACTTCCAAGACAGAGAGCTGATACCGCCAGCAAGATCACTGATAGTATTTTCATACTTTCCTCCTGTCCGTTGAATTGAAGATACCAACTAAACCTAGTATACCTATAGAGAATAGTAATCGCAATTCATACAAGGTGTTTTCAGAAAAGTATATAGTACATATAAATCCGGTAAGGCAGAATATGTTGTGAGGACTGTCCGGTTTACGGCTGCGGGAAATACTAAGGATCAAAGGTATCATTGAAAAAGCATTCGTTATAATTCAAACTCTATCGTATATTAATCCATACCTGCAGTATCTCGGGTTATGGAACAGAACACGATCGCAGATGTATATGTAGTGTTGAGGAAATATGAACGGCGGGGTTTTGAAGATGTCTGCAGCTGTGCGGGCAGATTGAGTTCCCTCCGGGCAGGTGTGGCAGTCGAAACGGCCAGGTTTAGGGAGGAATATCCTTGATTGGACAGGTACTCGGTATAGTTGCACGAGCCGATATTGTAACAAAATTCATTCTTATAATCATTGCTGTGCTTTCCGTTGGTTCCTGGGCTGTAGCCATCGCGAAGATCCGCGAGTTCAGGTCAATTCTCGGTTCTTCGAAAACATTCATGGACGCACTCAGAACGACCGGAAAACCTCCAGGGGGTGATTTCTGGAGCAGAAGCAGTGAAGTTGGCCCTCTTGCAAGAATGTACGCTGAAGCGGGAAGATTCCTTCAAAGAAGACAGGACAGAGGAATAACCGAGCCTCTTTCATCTCAGGAGGTTGGCAGTCTGACAAGTGCTCTTGAACGCGAGGCCGGGGAGGATCTTGCTCAGCGCGAACGGAATATCGGGCTGCTCGCTACTGTAACCAGTGTAGCTCCCCTTCTTGGTCTTCTTGGAACCGTATGGGGGATACTGACGAGTTTCATCGGCATGAAAGAACTTGGGGTTGCGGATCTCAGCGCAGTAGGGGCAGGTATTGCAGCTGCGCTTACTACAACGGTAGCGGGATTACTTGCGGCAATACCCGCTAATATTTTTCACAATTTCGTTGTGGGAAGGATAAATTCACTGGCGGGAGATATGGACAGATTTCTTTCCGAACTTGTGGACGTATGCAGGCGGGGAAGCCTTGAATGATTAAGACCAGGTACAAACAATTTTCAGGGATCAATATAACCAACCTGGTTGATGTTACACTTGTTCTTCTGGTGATATTCATGCTTACTTCACCTGTTATGCAGAGAAGCGCGGATGTTTCACCACCTTCGTCCAATGAGGGAAGAATCATCAACAGACTGGATCCTTCCGAGTCGCTGGTAGTAGAAATTGATGCTTACGGTAATCTGTCCGTTTCGGGTGAAGCGGTTCTTATGGAGAATCTTGCCACACTGGCGGAGATGGCATTCTCTTCCGGCAGGTCGGAGGCGTTCGTAAGGGCTGACCGTGATGTAAGGTATGAAGTGGTAGCCAATGCTCTTACGAGACTTGGCAGTGGAGGATATCTCAACGTTGGGCTTATCCAGGAAAATACGGGTGTCAACGATGAAATTCACTGATGTCCGGAAATACGATTCAAGCAGATATTCACCCCGAAGACTTGATTACATTCTTGCCGGGGCAGGGCATCTGCTCTTCCTTGTGGTCGGGCTTATCTCTTTTTCAAGCAGTGCCGAAGCTCCCGCCGCAGGCGACAACGCCATTATGGTAACCATGGTCTCAACGGCTTACGCCCCGGAGATCTCTCCGGCAGAGGAAACCGTTCCCGCTGAAATTCAGGAAGTAAGTACCGAAGCGGTTCCCGTGGAAGAAACTCCCGCGGAAAATATTGTAGAGGAACCTTACATAGAGGAACATCCTCAGAACCCTGATGAAAGTATACAGGAAACCGATCCACAGGAAATCCCCGAAGAGGTTATGGCGGAAAACCCGCCGGAAGAAAATCCTGTTAACCCCGAAGAATATATTTCAGTAAATGGAGAGGGTTCGGCTGGGGCAGGTACCCCGGGACCGGGAACCTTTGAATCGAGAGTGTTCAACGCTGTCAGAAGGGGATACCGCACCTCAGTGGAACCTGACAGATCGTACAGGGTAATTCTGACAGTCAATCCCGACGGGACTACCAGTATTGAGGTTATCAGAAAAAGTGGAACATCGGCGTTCGACCGTGCTGTTGAAAATGCGCTTGAAAGGGCGCAGATACCTCCAATGCCTCCGGGGCGAAGCAGTCCGGCTGTAATAAACATTGAGTTCCTGGGACCGGAGCGATAAATGAGAATCCATGTATTTGCAATTATCCCGGTTCTTTTTGCCGGTTTACTGTTTTCAAACGATTTTATTCCGATGACTCCTCTGGGGGCCGAGTGCATTCCTGTCTCAGTGAATGTAAGTGGAGACGGAGATCTCTTGGAAACCGCATTGAAACAGCTTACGGAAGATATAGATTTTTCCGGTTTGCTTATAACCGCTGATGAGGGATACGCGCAGGTTGAAGTAGAGGTAACACGTACCCATGACGGAACCGGGCTTCGGGCCGAGGTTACATCCGGGGGAGAACGCCTTCTTTCAAGAAACTACTCCGGACAGAACATTTATTCTCTTGTACATGCCTTTACCGATGATCTTGTTTTCGATCTGACGGGCGAGGAGGGTATCGCATCCACATGGATATCTTTCGTAACAAGAACTTCGTCCGGATACTCCCTCCTCGTGAAATCACAGGATCCGAGACCTGCCAGGCAGATAATGTTCGACGAAAATGTGATTACAACCCCCGCCTGGTCTCCGGACGGTGATAGAATTGTTTTTACTTCTTTCAGATCGGGAAACTCCGATCTCTGGTGTTACAGCTTTCCCGGATCCGAGGCGGACAGGATTTTGAGTATTCCCGGTTTGAATTCTTCTCCCGCCTGGAGTCCTGATGGCAGAAACATTGCCATTACACTTTCGGTAGACGGAAACGTTGATATTTACCTGCTTAATATGGATACGAAAGAAACAAACCGGCTTACGTTGAGAGGTTCAATAGAAACATCGGCAAGTTTTTCCCCTACGGGAAGACAGATGATATTCACAAGTGACAGGATCGGTTACCCTCAGCTTTACATTATGGACAGTTCCGGAGGGACTGCCGTCAGGGTTACCGGTTCACACGGGTACTGTGACAGTCCGGCCTGGTCGCCGGACGGTGATAGAATCGCGTATACCGCCCAGGTGGGGAGTGACTTTCACATATTTGTGATGGACGCCGACGGTTCCAATATCCGGCAGGTAACTTTTGACGGTTCCCTTAACGAAGACCCTGTATGGGGGCCGACCGGAAGGCATATAGCGTTCAGCAGTAATATGGACGGAGAGAGAGCGGTGTATATTATAGAACTTAACGGGCTTACTGTTAGAAAGCTATCCGATGGAGGCGACAGCTACTGTCCTGCATGGTCTCCTCTGGGATTCAGATGACAGGATTGTATCACTTCTGAAAGGTGGGACGAAAGCTGTGAAAATTAAACTGATAACCATTCTGGCTGCTTCAACACTGATAGCCGCGGTAATGTCTTTTTCAGGGTGCAGACCGGATGATACTCTGCCGGATGACCATGATACGACTACAGTGATTGTAGAAAACTTTCCCGATACACTGTCCGGTGTATGGAACACCGATACTATATCAACGTCCACCGATTTCATGCTTGTTTACCAGGAACATTTGAACGATATCTACTTTGATTACGACAGTGATGAACTTTCCGAAGACGCTCTTGATATTCTACTGGAAGACGCTTCGTACATAATGGAAACCCCCGGTTTCAGGGTTCTGATAGAGGGGCACTGCGATGAGAAGGGTACTATTGATTACAACCTCGCTCTGGGGGAGAACAGGGCTCTTGCCGCTTACAACTATCTTATCAATTACGGTGTTGATTCAGGCCGTCTACAATTTGTAAGCTATGGCAAGGAAAGACCTTTTGATCCCGGTCATAACGAACAGGCATGGGCACGAAACAGGCGGGCACACTTTCGTGTTCTTCCCGGAGACTGATCATGGTTCGTTTATCCATCGCGTTGGTTTTCGCTCTGCTGATATTCACGGGTTGTTTTGGTTTCTGGCTTCATACTCCCGTGGAGATAGAGGATATGGATGTTAACCAGAAGATGATGCAGGAGAAGATAGATTCACTTTCCAGGGCGGTTGAGAACAACGAGGTTCTTCTGAGGGGTCTTCAGGCTCAGTCCGGAACCAGAACGGCGGAACTTGTTGACAGACTTTCCGCGCTTGCCGATGAACTTGATTTTACCCTGTCAAGTCTGAACAGAAACGGAACTGCCACGGTACAGGATACCACCGCGGGACCTGACGCTCAGCTTCTTTTCGATGAGGCATACAGGCAGTTCCAGCAGGGCAGTTTCGACATTTCGGCCCAGGGTTTTCTGGAGCTGCATGATAAGTATCCAACGTCTTCACTTGCTGATGACGCCCTTTATTACATGGCCATCTGCTGGGATGAAATAGGACAGTCGCACAAAGCGATCGAAGATTTCATAGCTCTTTACTACATGTATCCCAATTCGGAATGGGCTCCGGGAGCCATTTTCCGGGCTGCCGATATTTACGATATTCATGGAGCTCCCGGGGAAAGGGACAGGCTCTTTAATCTGTTGCTGAGCAGGTATCCTGATAGCGATGAATCCGCTCTCGTAAAGGAACAGCATACCGACTGAACAGAAGCGGTTTCCATCCCGGATTCCATGTGTTGCGCAGTTCAGGTATACGGGTTGATGCTCCGGGTGAACTTTGACGGAAATGTGATGTCGCAGCATATTCGCCACCTGTGCAGATTAATACCGTAGCGGGAGTGGCGGAATTGGCAGACGCGCCAGATTTAGGATCTGGTAAGTATAACTTGTGGGGGTTCAAATCCCCCCTCTCGCACCACCCGGAATAAAAACGAAAGATTTTTATATGTATGAAATTGTTAAAACGGAAGAGAATAGAAGAACGGTCCGCTTCACCGAGTCGACTGAACGGATAACCGGGCTTTTCAGAAAGATCAGGCGGCAGATTACGAAGGATCTCTCGATGCCCGGTTTCAGACCCGGGAAGGTTCCCAGATCGATAATTGATAAGCAGTACGGAAACATGATAAAGGCGGAAGTAGCGGACGATGTCAGGCAGAACTTAACATCCGAACTTCTTGAGAAAGAGGATTGGATTCTTGATGACAACGACCCTGAAAGTAAAATAGAATTACCGGTGGAAGGCAGTCCGTACAGTTTCGAAATGACTTTTTCTCTTTTTGAAACGCCTGAGCCTCAAGGCACCGAAGGTATAATTATTGAAATACCGCCTCTTGATCTCGAAGATGCTGTTGGGAAAACGATCGAATCGTTCCGTGAGAAGATGATAAATTTCGAAACCGTTGACAGAGCTTCTGAGGTGGGAGACCTTGTTCTCCTGGAAGCAAATCCGGACGAAGAGACGGGAGAGCCGCAGAAATTCAGTGTCAGAATTGGGGAGTCGCAGATCGGATCCGGTTTTGATGAACTTGTAACCGGTATTACTGCGGGTTACAAATTTTCCGCTCGCATGGATAATGATAACCCGGATGAGGAAAAGCCTCCTGTGCACAATTTTACCGTTACCGGGGTAAGACAACCTGTTCTTCCCGTTCTTGATGACGAGTTCGCGAAGAAGGCAGCCGGTGTTGAAAATCTTGAAGAACTGAGGAAAAAAGTTGAAAAGAGTGTAACAGCGCACTACGAACAGGAAGTTAAGTATCTGAAGGAGAAATCCGTTAAGGACAGTCTTTTGAAAAGTAATCCCTTTGAACCCCCTGAGTACATGGTCGAGAACCTTGAGAAGGATTACATAGACCGACTGGGCGAGGATAATCCCGGGCAGGAAACGTTGACAGCGGCAAAGGAGCTCGCGAAGGATAAAGTACGCGAATATCTGCTTCTGCGGGCTGTAGCCGGGAAAGAGAATATCCAGGTTTCCGATGATGAGATAGAACGGGAAAAGAGCCTGGAGGAATCGGTATCATCGGTACGTGACAGGTTAAGAAACGGTAAAGCCCTGGAACTAATTCTTGCCCGCGCCAATATTACCGAGCAGAAGCCGAGTAAAAATGCAGATGCCGAGGCGGACAAAAAGGAAACCTTTGAATCGGCATGGGGCTGGGTTCTTGTTGAAAAAAAGGAAACCGGGGATGATGGGGGGGTAAAGCAGTGATGTCATCCATTGTACCTTTTGTGGTGGAGCGTGAAGGGAACAGGGAACGATCCTACGATATTTATTCCCGTCTTCTGAAAGAGCGTATTGTATTCGTAGGAGATGAACTTAACAGTCAGACATCGGGTCTGATTGTTGCGCAACTGCTGTTTCTTGAAGGAGAGGATTCCAAGAAGGATATAAATATGTACATCAGCAGTCCTGGAGGCGTTATTTCTTCGGGGCTGGCGATATACGATACCATGCAGTTCATAAAACCCCCTGTGGCCACTTTCTGCATGGGCACAGCCGCAAGTATGGCTGCGGTGATTCTTGCCGCCGGAGCCAAAGGAAAAAGAAATATCCTTCCACATGCCAGGGTGATGATTCATCAACCCATCGGAGGAATCCAGGGACAGGCCAGTGATATAGAGATACAGGCGAAGGAGATTGTCAAACTTCG
>CAZOQQ010000124.1:0-6688 GCA_964582075.1 uncultured bacterium
GCACCAAGCACGGATCTGGTTGCCGTCACCGTATATATGAATATCTTCGTTTTTGAGCGCTCTTTTAATGAATACCTGGATCGCACCCTCTCCGGTCTGACCGGGACCGTACACGTTGAAGGGTCTTACCGAAACAACAGGTAAAGCAAATTCTCTGAAGTAGGCGACGGAAAGGTGTTCACCGGCAAGTTTGCTGACAGCATACGTCCATCTGGCTTCTCCGGCGCTTCCCGCAACAGTCTCTGACTCTTCTGTAGGTTTGAATGCCATACTGCCGAAAACCTCGGAAGTGGAAAAGTCAATAACACGACCTTTAACATTATTGGACTTCGCGGCTTCAAGCACGTTCGCTGTTCCAATCATGTTCACTTTCATTGTCCTTGTGGGACTTAGAATAACCGTGTCGATACCCGCGACTGCCGCCGCGTGAATAACTATATCTGCACCCTTCATGCTTTCAAGAACTTTTCCGTAATCCAGTACATCGCCCCTTACTATCCTGAGATTCCCGTGAGTTTCGTACCTGCTGCCCGTCAGTGTATCACGCCAGAAATTATCGTACACAATAACTTGATTATTTTCTATAATCCTGCCTATCAATGAATTTGCTATAAAACCGGCGCCACCTGTTATGAAAACCTTCTTGTTTACTATGGACATTTTAAACCTTTCGAACTTTCAGTCATTGCAGTCTTCGGTTCAACAGAAATTCTGCGCGAAAATTGTACTGACTACCTGGTTTAGTACACAATCGCCAGACCACATGGAAAGTACATACAGTAATACAATATTGTCAGAAAACCGGGGGGAATCAATAGGCAAATAAGCAGCAGGATACTTTCTCTTGGAAAGCAGATGGAAATTGATTAAGATGCCGATACGATTCCGCAGGAAAATTGCAGTTATTTAACGGGATAATAAAATCTTTTTTAATTGCTTAACCTTTCAGCGCGTTACTTGCAATATAGAATTGTATTTGAAATATTTAATCAATGATTTTCCGGAAGGAGCCTGGCATTTCTTACTGCATTTTCATCATCCTTGCACTTATTCCATATTCCACCCGGACAGGTCTTCATACTCTGACATTCATCAACAGGGTAAAATCGTTACAGATAGTAAGCCTGTACATCTGGGGTTCAGATCAGACGAGTAAAGGTGACAACCGGATAACCACATACCTCCAGCCGGATTCAGCAGTCACTTTTTCAATACCATCGGGAAAATGCAACATTCTTGCATTCGATGAACTCGGCAACTCCTACGGTATCGCCGGAGATTACCAGAAACATACGCCAGATACCGTAGCGATCGATCTGCAGTACATTACCTACGGAAGACCGAATGTCGACTTCGGGCATTACCTTCTTAACCTTACAGATTCTCTCCACGGATTCGCTCTGGATACACTGATACTGTCCTCATCCTGTCTTGCCGAAGATATCGTTATTGATGATTTCAGGATTTTCCCGGAAAACAGCATTATTATATGGCTTGATAAAGGCGTCTATTCGATTGGCGCCGTAGATCAGGCGGACGGAAGATACTATCTGGATAATATCAGAATTCCATCCGGAACTTCAATAGTATCAATAACTGACAGCATGATTGTTAATCCGCAACCACCGGTTGGAATAACAGGGAACGGTACAGGATCACTCCTTATTGAGAATTGCCTGCCAACGGCACAAATTACGGAACTGCAGTTATTACCACAGAATGATCCGGATGGAATCTTTCTCGATAACCTGACCCTTCAACCTGGAGCAAGCGTAGTTGTAAAGATTAATCCCGGGAATTACTCCCTGACGGCAACGGATGAATTCGGTACCAAATACACTATCATATTTGAACAAGATGATACCGATATCATAAGGTTACCAATAACATACGAATCTTTACACTACGATTTCAGCTTTCCCGGGAAAAGCGGAAAGTAGCAGATGGGTAACACTCCCATGACGGACTGGCTCAGCATAAATTCGCTCGCCTGGTCACTTCTCCGCGTCGCGACGGTCTGGCTTGCGTTCTATGGCGCGGGCTCTCTGATAACGAGGGTAAAGGTAATCAGGAAGTACTTCGGACTGATCCCTTCGGTCATAGCGGGCATGCTTCTTTACATGGGGATATTACTCGCTCTTTCATTGTTTCATCTTCTGACGAGAAGCATGGTTCCTGTTTTCGTAACAGCCGGAGCGGCTACCGGACTTATTCTGCTGTATCTACGGTTAAGAAAGTACTTCTACGGCTTTCGCTTCAGGATGAAGCATCCCCTCATCATTCTCCCGCTATTACTTGCCGGATATATCCTCTTGACCAACATCATGCTTGCGGGACGTCCCGAGATGAACTTCAACGATACGCAGGTAACCTACCTTGTTCAACCGGACAGATGGTTAAACGATGGCCGGATGACTTTTCTCGATGAAGCAATATTTTCCGCCTATCCAATGACCTCGGAAATGCTTCTTGTACTGCCTTCTTCCCTGTCGGAAGACAGGATTGATCAGATGATTCTCGGACAACTGTTTGAATACAGCATGGTTATCGCTCTGATTCTCCTGTCAATGACAATACTCGGATTCAACTGGAAATGGTTCCCTTCCGCTATAATCAGTATTGCCGGGTGTTCTACAATCCTTCTCTGGGGTCATTTTGCCAAACCGGATGCAACAGCGCTATTCTTCGTAACAATTGCGCTGGTTATTCTTTTCAAACAGATAACGGACAGTGAATATTCATCCGATCTGTCGTCGCTGCTGGTTATGAGCCTGGCTCTTACTTCGAAAGTAACATCTTACATTACGCTTGTTCTGTTTTTAGCGATGTACGCGTATCACATGTTTCAAAACAAAACCCGCAAACATCACATGATCCTTGCTATTTTCGCGCTTGTGATTCTGCCTCTGATTTTCGCTGTGCGAACATTCGTTCATACGGGAACCCTGTTTTACCCCTACACACTTTTCGGATTTCTTCTGAAACCCCAGTGGCGAATGCCCGAACTGCATCTCTCATACTATGTTTTCAACGACAGAAGTTCGTATTTGTTTCCAGCGATAGGTTTCTTTCAGAATATCTGGCATTACTTCGGAACCTGGAATTCCTCCATATTTCTTTTGCTTTCAGGGTACATTCTGACTTTGAATCGAGAATTCCTGAGAAGAAGAACAATCATTCTTGCCGGTTTCGCAGTTTATTCGATTATCTGCATTGTACTGTTTTACCCCGCCTGGTGGGGAGCAAAATATGGAATACTCCTGATTCCCTTCGCTACTGTTTTCGGCCTGTACATGTTCAGAAGTTTGAAACATGGCCTGGTTTCCGCTACTGTCCTGGCTGCTGCAGTCTACTTCGTTTACGATACTTCGATTTCACCAACCGAACATTACGGCTTTAATTTCAGAAACGGATTGATGAAATCATACATGGTGAAAGATTGGACGTTACCCGCTTTTCAGTTCCTGGAGAAACAACCTGAATTGAAAGCAACACTCTGGATGAACCGTCATCTTCCTGCGAATTCAACTATACTCTCATTTTATGTAACAAAGCGCTATTTCTCCAACCACAGGTGGATAAACGCATGGCAATATCCTGTTGCCGCACAGTTATATCTGGACAATTGCCTTGTTGATGAAGTTAATATTCTTAAAGAGTTGAATATAGATTATATTATTGTTTTATTTAGTAACCCTGCACCATTTGATGATGAGAATTCGGTTGAATTATTTACCAGAATCGGTCCGGGAGATGTGCTTGAACCGGTAGTGAATGTTGATAAGCATGTCATTTACAGGTTCTGTCCAGAGAACATGTGATTATTCCCGAAGGCATCAATGAAAAGCGGCGGGCTTACAGCCCGCCGCCTATGTAAACCTGATATCAGACTGTTAGTTCTGCCAGGAAACTATACCATCCTCAATACTGCCATGCGTAAGCGGAGAGGTAATGGCACATGGGATAACATATGTTGTAGAGTTGGCTGTTGTGGTTGAATATGCGTTACCCGATGTGGGGCAATGGATATCACTTGCGTTGCCCATAACGTCCGAAGTCGCGAGACCATCAACATCACTATAAACATTGTTGGAACCGTAGTACATCGCTTCAGCGGATCCCAGGGATCTGAGGTTGCTCCTGCAGGAAACCTGTTCAGCCTGATCCTTGACACTTGAGAACTTGGGTATCGCTATCGCGGCAAGGATACCTATGATGACCACAACGATCATCAGCTCGATGAGGGTAAAACCTTTTTTCATTTTCTTTTCCTTTCAATTTAAGGTTAACACTAGCAAAACAATCTTTAGCAGTACTATACAATGAAGCAATATGTTTGCCAAGATTCAATCCCCGGCACTATTTCGCTGCAGAAGTACATTCTATGTAACATTCCTGTATTTACCGGAATATCGGGAAAAGCAAATATCTTGCAATCTGCAAGACAGGGTCTCATTCTGCACTTAGAAATCACCGAAAAACCGCCTTCCCGGATTGTCCCTTATTGTAGCGTTTATCAGCCTTCCGGCCAGTTCCCCGCGTGACATGCTGAAATCACCGACGTCCAGTACTCCTTCGGACAGATCAACATCCCGATTGAACCATGTTGCCATACGCTCGAACCACCCGGAAAAGTTCCCCGTGGAAAGCAGAACAATATCGGGTCTTCTGTCCTCAACATATTTCAGCACCCAGCCCCCGTATAGAAGGTCGTTGCTGCCCAGAAAGAATACGGATTCCAGTGGTGCGGGAGCGAAGTAGTCCAATATCGCATCCCTCTGGTCGGGAAGAGGTTTCCACAAAAGAATTCCCGCAGCCAGAACAGCGCCCGCGATAAGAAGTCCGGCATTACGTCTCCATTTTTCCAGTACCGATATGCCTTTGAATGAAATAACTATCAGCGCGAAGAGGGATATCACGGCTGTCTGTGTTGTCCCGGCAGCCATGGGATTGACAAGGGTCACGAACAGCAGGTCAGCCACAATCAGAATCTCCAGCCTCAGCAGGAGTTTTCTGTCCGTTCCGAAAAGTCTTACGGCTCCTATTACAACCGGCAGCAGAAGTACCGGCCATACTATTCTCCATAGGGCGCCAAGATGAAGAAGCAGGATTTGAGCTGAAATACCGCCCATGCTTCCGCCGTATACTTCCCTGTAACCTCCGGCCGTGATGTGTCTTAAGAAGTTCGTTAACGACCCGGTGCTGCCCCAGTCCACAATCGTTCCGGCTGCCGAACCAACCGGAAGAGCCAGGTAGAAGCTTAACCCGAGTATTAAACCACCCATAAATTTCGGGATCGAAACGTTCTTCCACCCGAAAAGCACGGGCAGAAAGATTCCCTGTGGATGAACAGCCATGGCCAGGCCAGTCAGGTACCCGCCTTCCAGGCTCAAAGCAGGTTTCCTCTTCAAAGTCAATGCGAAAATTAACAGTAGTGGGCCGTAAGCGTCCCATATCAGGATTCTGCCGGCTACCGCCGGAAGCAGCAGAATACCGGCTGTAAAAAGCAGCACCGCGAAAGACGATTTTCTTATCAGCAGAAACGCTGATGCCGCGATAAGTGCGAAGAGCACTCTTAAACCACTTTCGCTGAAAAGTATCCATGAAAGTCTTGACGAAAGGCTGAGAAGCGGAAGTCCCGGCGGATGGTTGATACCTCCGAGCCGGGCTACCGTAAGGAACTCGCCCCCGTCCTCAACCGGAATGCCTCTCTGGCCGGTTGCGAATGCCAAAGAGAAAATAATCAGAAAACAGAAGATCGTTAAAAGCATGCTCGTTTTCAAACGTGAAGCACTACTTGTCATCCTGTTCCTTCGCGTACTTCTCGAGTCTTCTGTACAGTGTACTTTCGTTAATTCCAAGGATACGCGCAGCGAGACGTTTCTGACCCCTCGCTTCATGTTCGAGCACGTACAGAGTGTAGGCTTTCTCTATTTCATCAAGCGTGGGATTATTCCTTACCGGCTTACCCGCTTCAATTCCGGAAGCACCCGTCATCCGTTCTTCCATATCGGGATGCCTGATGAAATCAGGTATGTCATTTAATCCAATCTCTTTACTTCGAGTCATCACGCATAGTCTCTCGACAACGTTTTCCAGTTCCCTGACATTACCCGGCCAGTCGCATTCCACGAGTACCTGTCCCGCTTCGGGACTGATCGTCCTCGTCTGTTCGTCACTCTCTGCCGAATAATCCTCCAGGAATTTCTCAAGAAGAAATGGAATGTCGGACCGTCTCTCGCGCAGAGCGGGAACATGAAGAGGAATAACGTTCAGCCTGTAGTAGAGATCCGCTCTGAAATTATCGTTCTTCACCATTTCTGCAAGATCCGTATTGCTGGCAGATATTACCCTGGCGTTGAAAGGCACATGTCGTGTCCCTCCGACGGGAAGTACCTGGCGTTCCTGGAGTGCCCTGAGCAGTTTGACCTGGAGTTCCCTGTCAAGTTCGCCTATTTCGTCCAGGAAAAAGGTTCCCTCTCCCGCGGCCACAATCAGCCCCTCCTTCTCGCGGTACGCGCCGGTGAATGCTCCGCGCATATGACCGAACAGCTCACTTTCCAGAAGATGTCTGGAAATACTGCCGCAGTTGATTCCGATGAAAGGTTCGTCCAACCTGGAACTCATGCCATGGATGGCTCTCGCCACAAGCTCCTTGCCCGTTCCGCTCTCACCGGTTATAAGCACC